>DLGT01000109.1 GCA_002482845.1 Saprospiraceae bacterium UBA7687 | reverse complement strand
GAGGCTATCTTTTTAGACAGCCTCGTCAAATCTTTTACTTTTTATCGAAATAATTCGATTGGACAAATATTAATTCCAAAAAATAGTTAATCTTGCAAAATATATTTAATTTGTTATTTCAGGATCTAAAAATAAAATATGTCAAAAGGAACATTATTAATAATTTTACTCTTCTTCGCTGAATTTATCCTTGGACAAGACGGTACCATCTATCCCCTTGACACTCCTGCCGAGCCAAATGCTATTCCACTCAATACAGGTGGAGTAGACGACCAAAGTGCATCAGAGACTTGGTTTCGTCAGTGGGGCGACCCAATGGCCCGAAATATAGTCTCTGCAACCTTAACACCATTTTTTCCAAAGTCAGGTAAGGCAAACGGTACTACCATTATTGTAGCTCTGGGAGGTGGCTTTAGATGGCTATCCATGGGAAATGAAGGATGGGAAGTCGCTGAAGCACTCGCAGAACAAGGCATCACTGCTTTTGTATTAAAGTACCGTCTGCATCCGACTCCATCATCTCTAGAAGACTTTTCTGACTGGATGGGTAAACTTTCATTCGCACCACCAAGCAATAATTCAGACTCTATAAATATAGCACCGCGACTACAGCTAGATTTATCCAATCAATTGGAGGATGCAGAAGCTGCATACGCCATGATCGTTAAAAGAGCGACAGAATGGGGTGTAGATATAAACAGAATAGGTATGATTGGATTTTCAGCCGGAGCAGGTCTTACAATGCACTGTACACTGAACTCCAAAACCATGAAATTGGCTTTCATCGGTCCTATTTATGGCGGTATGGGAGCAGTAGAAGTTCCAAAAAATGCACCGCCCATGTTTAACGTCATAGCAAGTGATGATTTTCTTTTTAAAGGGCAGTTTGGTGTTGTTGATTCATGGTACAAAGCAGGCATACCAGTAGAGTTTCACTTGTATCAAAACGGTGGTCATGGTTTTGGCTTAGGAAATCCCAACCGGACAAGCAATCGGTGGTTTGATGCATTTATCCATTGGTTGAATGTCAATGAATTCCTTAATGGAAAATCTGGAAAATAATTTATTAAGTATTGTAGTATTTGTCGTTTGCAATCACAACTCAAGCAACCTTGTCCGTTTGAAAACCAGTGAGGTAGATTCCAAAAATCCATAAGAATAGCAATACTTTACAGGTTGGCCCTATTCCTTATTCGCCATTCTTAACAGCTAAGTTTTCTCAATACCTCCCATCCTTAACAAAAGGCAGTTTCTCCATCTTACTCACTTCCAGACTCGCGAAGCCAAAATCATCCACTACCTTGCCTAGTACGATGTAGCAACCTTTACCCTGAAATGCGTAGGCTTTCAGGCTCGGCGGAAAGTGTACCGTGTCAAAGAAGTAACCATCGACGTCGGTCATCGTGCCAAAATTCATAAGATCGCCTTTGGATGTCGTGACCCACTTGCGACAAACGTAGTAACCGACCATACGGACAGTCTTGCCGATGTAGTCTTTCATTTGTGTGGCTCTGATGTCTCCGCGGAACTTTGTCTGCAAGAGATCAAAAGGATTGCAGAGCGGAAATCCAAGCAATTCTATTTCGTCAAAGGATTGCTCGTGCTCTGTCTCTTCTAGAATAGGTAGCGAGAAATTTTCAGGCTCGGTATCGAAGAGCATCTCACCTGCGTAGGCGTGTTTGATGAGTGGATTGTGGACGGCATTTTTTTCCCACATGAGTTCGTACTTGTTCATCCCTGTGAAGCGGAAAGCACCGATGCGAATGAGAATCTCGAGTTGCTCCTTGGAGATATTGATACGATGGGTAAAGTCTTTCAGACTGCGATAATCACCGTGTAGTTGCCGCTCTTCGACGATGGCATGAGAGAGTTTTTGCTCTAGATTAGCCAGATGGACGAAGCCTATGTAGATCGTGGTACCATAGATATTGGTGTAATAAGTGGAATTATTGACACAAGGTGCTTCTATCTTGGCACCACACATACGGGCTTCGTGGACATACTGTTCTGTAGAGTAGAATCCACCAAAATTATTGATCACCGCTGTCATAAACTCGAGTGGAAAGTAGGTCTTGAGATAGAGACTCTGAAAGGACTCTGCTGCAAAACTAGCTGAGTGTGCCTTGCAGAAGGAGTAACCACTGAAACTCTCGATCTGCCGCCAAACTTCCTTACTGAGTTCTTCGGGATAACCACGCTCTTTGCAGTTTTTAAAATATTTCTCTTGTAGTCGATAAAAGGTATCCGAACTCTTCTTTTTGCCGGTCATGATACGCCGCAACACATCCGATTCATCTAGATCAAGACCCGAGAAATGATGGACGATCTTCATCACATCTTCCTGATAGACCATGACACCATACGTCTCTCCGAGATGCTCCTCAAACACTGGATGTAGATAGGTGTAACTGTCAGGCTTGTGAAATCGCTGTATGTACTCACGCATCATGCCCGACTGCGCCACGCCCGGACGTATGATAGAACTGGCAGCGACGAGATGTATGTAATTGTCGCATCGCAACTTGTGGAGCAGACCACGCATAGCGGGTGACTCTATATAAAAGCAGCCGATACAATGCCCTGAACGTAGTTGGGCTTTGACCTTGGGATCTTCTTTGATCAGCGATACATTATGTACGTCGATGGCCTTGCCCTGATTTTGTTTGACGAGATCTACAGCGTCTTTGATGTGGCCGAGACCTCGCTGTGAGAGCACGTCGTATTTATGGTATTCGAGATCTTCGGCGCCATACATATCGAAGTGTACGATGGGAAATCCCTTGGGCATGAGTTGTAACGCGGTGTGATAATTGAGTGGCTTTTCGCTGATGAGAATACCTCCAGCGTGGATGGACAGATAATTCGGAAATTTTTCAATCATCTTCCCATACTTAAAGATGTGTTTGGCAAATGGATGATGTTTGTCCACGGCCATGGGTTCGTCCACGATGGTGTCTATATCCGCTTTGGGCAGTCCGAGCACTTTACCGAGTTCGCGGATGATGGATTTGCCTTTGAAGGTATTGTAAGTGGCGAGCAGTGCTGTGTGTTCTTTGCCATATCGCTTGAATATATAGTCGGTGACATCATCACGATTATTCCACGAGAAGTCGATGTCAAAATCTGGTGGTGAAGATCGATGTGGATTGATAAATCGCTCAAAATACAAGTCCAGCTCGAGTGGATCTACATCGGTGATATTGAGATTGTAGGCCACGATGGAGTTCGCTCCCGATCCGCGTCCTACGTGGAAATAACCGACTGAGTGTGCATACCTGACGATGTCCCACGTGATGAGAAAGTAAGCGCAAAATCCCATCTGTTGTATAACTTTGAGTTCTCGAAGTGTCCGTTCTTGGGCTTTTTTATGCTTTTCGCCAAAACGCTTTTTACAACCACTAGTAGCTAGTTTGGTCAATAGTTTGAAGTCGTCTTCAGCATCACCTGTAAAAGTACGACGATTGTGAAATTTGCTTGCTTCCATCTCTGTATGGCAAGTGTCCAAGATATGCTGCGTATTGGCGATGATGTGTGGATACTGTTGGAATACATTTTCGAGGTGGCCTTTTGGATAAAATATCTCTGATGACTTGGCGCAGTCTTTGGCATCTAACTTACCGATGACGATGTTGAGATCGATACAACGAAGCAGTTTGTGCGCCTTAAATCCATCCTGATCTGCGAAGGTCACGGGACTGAAAATGACGAGTTTATCAGGATAATTTTTGAGATAAGATGAATATAGATGATTGACTTCTTCAGGTCTTACACCTGCATACTCGTAGTCACGGAGCAGCTCTACACCTTTGGGCAGTTTACGATAGATGATGTAGCAATGCTGGAGTTCGGGCGCTTCTTTGGGTAGTGGCTCGCCTGATAGCGATGACTCAGTGAGTAAGGAACAAAGCTCTCGCCATCCTTCATCATTGCGCGCGATACCGAGATAGAGAAATTCGTAGTCCTGGCGAAATTCTATGCCGAGTATAGGTTTGATACCTTCGGCACGACAGGCTCGTACAAACTGGAAAGCTGCGGAAGTATTATTGATATCGGACATGACGAGACACTCGACGCCATAAGACTTAGCGATGCCAGGCAAATCTTCTGGTGCGAAGGTGCCGTAACGGAGACTGAAGTATGAATGACTATTGAGATACATGTTGTTAGGGTTAAAATTAAGGTTGAGACTAAGGCTAAGAATAGGGTGACAAAACTCAACCTTAACCTTAGGCTCAATTTTAATTATGTCATATATTACGTCAAATAAATGTCGTTTTAAATGACAAATGTAATTGTTTTTGTTGGTATCACCAAATTGGGTAGGAAATGATGCGAAAAATTCGATTTATTCTAAAACAAATTTATAATTACGACATTATATAATGTTTAGGTTATATTTATGAAATTTCATGTAGAATTTCAAGAATAATTTTATTTAGAGTTCAATTTATTGCCACAAGATGTGCAGGCCTATATGGCAGATACCAGATACGAAAACCATCTAAAACAAATTAAAAATCAATAAAATGGGTAAATCAATAGATGATGTAATCAAATCATTACCTTCGAATCGTATAAAGCGCATAGAAGAAGAGAAGGAGCAATTAATTGCAGAGTATAATTCGTTACAAGAATTTAGACGGTCAATAGGAATTACTCAAGTAGAATTAGCAAATGAAATGAACTTTACCCAAGTCAATATCTCTAACCTAGAAAAAAGAAGTGACATGCATATTTCTACTTTGCGTAAATATGTTGAAGCCTTGGGTTGCGAACTAGAGATCAAGATAAAGCTACCACACCAAAAAAAAGTAAAAATTAGTAATCTGTAATGATACAGACTATCACTTATATAATCTGTTATTATACATTTCCACTTGAGTCCATATCCTAAATCAGGAATAGTGGAACCATAAATGTAAATAAATTAGTCTATATGATTAAATTTCAATAGTTCGCATATTTAGCAAAATCATCACACTCTTGGATGATCATTTTTGCATAATCTGTCTCAGCATATTGGGCTTTAAGTTTGTTGAAATAATTTCTATATTTGTTCTCCAAAAGATTTGAATTTGCTTTCTCATATTTCATCTGTTCTTCATTGTCTCGAGGTTCATTTTTACGGTATTCCCACCACGCTTCACCAACTTCCGCTAAAGCCCCTAGATAAGCAATCCGAGCACAAAATTCTTCGTCATTACAGTGTTTTAGAGCCACATTCAAACAATTCAAAGCTGTCTCCAACCCATAATATTCTTTAAGTAACATTTCTTGTTGTGTGAACTCTCGTAGATCTTCCATCCAATAGTAAACAAAAGGTTCACTTACCGAATGGTAACTGTAAGATAGTAACCATGCTTGCCCATGGTAGGAAATATTGATCAGAGCTTCAGCATATTGATAATTGATTGCTGCATCATTTGGTGATTTGCTTAAGTCTCTTTTTAGTTTTGCCATATTTTGAATGTATAAAATTGGGTCTTTGATTTCTTTGGATTTGGCTGATTTTAACCAAAGCTTGGGAGAATCATTAAGCTGATGCAATACATTAGTCAAGAAAATTTTGTCAATTTTGCCAAATGCAATAGCCGCTCTTTCAAATTCATGATGCAACATTAATTTCCTGCTATAGGCCAAATACAATTCATTATTAGAAATTCCACCAACTTCTACAAGTCTTTTGTCCAATGTATTGATATATTTATCTTCGACCAATGAAACAGCACTTTCCAATACAACAAGTGATAATGTGTCTAAATCAAACCCATCAATTTTTAAAGTGGGATCATCAATTTTTCTGTTTTCATACCAAACGTGTTCTACATTGGACAAACTTCTTGAATAAAAAGTACGTGCCAATAACAATGCAGATGGCTTGATTTCTTTCTTTTTTGAGCATCCTTGCCAAAATGACTTTTTTGTTTCAATAACAGGAATCTCATTTGCTTCATAGTATTGAACCAACATTTGACTCAAATATTTCATGACAGAAACATCCCTTGCTGTATTCAGCGATTTTGCCAGAAAAGACAAATCATCCAAAACAGGTCCAAATGAAATTTCATCATAAGTCACTCCTGACTGTAACTTTTGGATGATTTGTAAAGTTTTTTGTTGCTTAGTAATATAAATGTTGTTTTCCAGATTTTTAACTTTAGCTAATGATAGTTGAGCTTCTTGAAAATTTAGATCCAACAGCTTCAAATATGCATCTGACAAATGATAAAAGTCAACATTTTGGGTTGAAGCATTTTCTATATTTTTTGTAATTAAGTTTTCCAGTCTTTTGAGTTGAATCTTTGAATCAGCAATTATTTTTTGTTCATCCCTTTCTTTTTCTTGATCATCATAAAAATAATAACTATAATAGTGGTTTTTGGCATTATAAAAATAGTGTTCCTGCTGATTGATCGCTCTACTTATCAGTAATTGCAGCAGTTCATGGTTAGGATTTATTCCCATAATTTTTTCAATTGCCAATACTATATCCGAAAAAGACTGCAATCCATATATTGCATATACATTGGCGATTTCTTCATCTGATTTACAAAGCTTTAAAACATCATCTGTAAATGGAATCGAGTATGTTTTGACACTAAGATTAGCTACTGCCTTTCTGCTTGGACAATGAGCAAATACTTTTGAAAATTCATAATATGATCTTGGATGATTACCAATATGATAAAATGCCCCTGCAAAGTAACTTTGTGACCACTCTGATACATAGCTTTTTATTTTGGTATTATATTTTTCAAAAAAGTAAATTACATTTTTAAAGTCTTTTATAGCGGATGAATATTTTATGAGTAAATATAGATATCTTTCTTTCAAAAAATCATCCTTTTCATTTAGGAAACTACTTTCAATTTCGATAATAAAATTTTTTATTCTCAATGTATCTATGGGTTTTCTTTCGTCCCAATAGCTTTCTCGTTTGTCTGCAATCAAATTATCTATCTCTTTCAAAGACAACAAGTAATTTAGAGCATTTTGATTTCCTAGAGATTTAACTTTTTTTATAAAATCATCAGACAAATTCTCATTTTTATGCAATTCTACTTTTATCTGATCATTTCCAATCTTTTTTCCAAAATATTCATACCATGCATTCGTATTTAATAATGTATCGTCAGATGTAGCTTCATAGCTGTAGCTTTCCTCTCCATACGGGTAGTAATAAGTAAAAAAATACTTATCATGATCCTTGGGTCTTACACTTGTCTCTGGATAAAAAACACTATACAATTCATAACTAAAAAAATCAGCACAGGCTATAGATACTAATAATCCTATTATCAAAGCAAACTTAATAACTCGGAAACGCTGGAATTTCATCATGTGAATTGTTAAAATTTTCGGAACTTAAATCAAAGTAAAGGTAAGTTAATTTCACTTGATTTTTTCTAGATTCTAGAATCATTTTTTCTATATTATTCTTTCGTTCGGAATGTGACACCTCGTTTCTTATAATATCTCCATTTGATATAGCAATATTGGCTATTATTGTATCCTTTTGGCATCTATAATTATTGGAATCATCAATTCTTGTAAATGATTTTAGTTTTTCTATCTGAAAGTAATTTTCTTTCCTTAAAACTGTCACAAATCTATTATTTCTAAATAAAACCAATTGTTTGAATATAGGAAATGTAATATCTAATTCTAATGGGTAATCTGAAATTCTATCCAAATACGGTTCTATCAAATATGGATCAAAAATAGAGTTTTTAGTGTTGAAATCTGTAAGTTTCCCAACATTATAGACCATTAAAGCACCTCTATCTACAGGTGGTATTCCTGTCAATTCAGGGAATTTTATTTGATGCAATCTGATCGTTGCACTTAATGTTTGAACAGTATAAATAGATTTTAATTCTTCTAATAATATAAAATAATTAGCTGCTGTACTTTGACTCCAATCACAGTCAATTTGTATCTCAGTCGGTGTAAGATTTATTGAAGCACATAATTCATTGATTTTTTTCTTAATGTTGAGTGAAAGAACTTTTATATCACTTGATTTGAGATTTTGCAAAGTACGATTTGTAATATAAATAACTGGAACAATCTCTGTATTTACATTTTTTTTGAATTTTATTGTAGAAATAGGTTTTGGTAATCCTTTTTCGTCAATGTCCACATCAAAGAATCTAACATACAATTTTTGGACATTACTTTTTATTAAAATATTTTGCTCTAATGAATCTAACTCAAAAACTGTTTGCCAATAATAAAAAGCATTTTGTGTGATTACTCTATTTTTATTAGGTTCGCACGCACCAATGATAAAACTTAAGATAAATGCAAAAAAAATCAAGTTTTTAGCTAGCATAATAAATAGACTTAAGAAAGCAAATATACAAATAAACAGAATTTTTATACCATTGTCTAGTCATAACAATCTAATTCAGAAAATTCTATAGAAAGAACTGCTCATACATCATTTCTCAAAACCCTGAACTTTATGCCTTAGCCCTGAGTAGGATTTCAGCACTGCCTTTGCACTTCCTACTGAGAGTGGCGACTCGATCAGTAGTGGCAACTTATTCCCATCGTCTGTCACCCAAACTTGCATTTTATTACCATCTTTAAATACATTGCCCGTTACCAGGTCAGGTATAACCTTGATAGTATTAAAAGTGCCTAGATCTTTGATTTCAAAATTCTTTTGTTTGCCTTCATAACGTACTTTTATAGGATAGATATTCTCATCAAATAATATTTTGGTGGGAATATGTTCGCCTTCTTTGTAGGCATTTACATTAATATTTCTCATGGAATATAAGACCGAAAGAAGGTCATGAGTACATGCCGGCACTGTAATATATTTTCTCTTGGCTGTTTCACGTGTCCTACCATTAAAACTGATGGCAAATCTACTATTTTGATTGAATGAGAGACTATCAAACTTTCTGTAATTACCCTCTTCCACTATGCGTACAAATGACTTTGGATACAATGTTTTTTTATCGATCACACTATGAAAATAATCTCGTACTCTGAAGAAAGGATCATAACTTTTGTACGTCTTTCCATAAACGGTCACCTCATAACTATCATTTTTTTCCACTAGATGAAAAACTGCCTCTCCGGCCGGAATCCAGACAAATTGCCAATTGTAATATGCCTTGTAAACTATTTTTTCTCCAGACACAAATGCAGTATTCTCTATCTTACAGTCATTGTTAGGAATATCAGAAATAGCTTCATCCGCTCCTGTACAAAAATACAAGACACAAGCCAAAATTATGATATATACGCCATTATAATATTTCATACAGTCCTATAACTCCAAAATGAAACAAAAAATTTCATCTCTAATCAAAATAATCATATCAGCTTCAGATCCAAGATATTGCCCATACCATAACAGACCCTGCATCTTGGTTCATATTTATCTTTTTCGCCAAGTAAGACGGTGTCTTGTTCTGTACTCAATCTATACGAGTGTGTAGCCAAGTTACCGCAGTGTGGACATATGGCATGTACTTTTGTAATGTATTCTGCCACTGCAAGTAAATTTGGCATAGGTCCGAATGGTCTGCCTTTGAAATCCATATCTAATCCAGCGATAATCACTCTAGCACCTTTTATGGCTAGCCTTTGACACACATCAGGTAATTTATCATCAAAAAATTGGGCTTCATCTACTCCGATGACATTGATGTCTCTCACATGGTCAAAAATCTCGATGCTACTCTGAATAGGAATGGAGTCTATCATATTCTCATCGTGCGACACAACATTAGTCACATCGTATCGGGTATCTTTAGAAGGCTTAAAAATTTGAACTTTTTGATTGGCGATTCTAGCCCGTTTGAGTCGTCTTATCAGTTCTTCCGTCTTTCCTGAAAACATAGAACCACAGATTACTTCTATCCAACCACTACGTTGACTTTTAAAACCAGGCTCTAAAAACATATTTGCTCAAATTTTGCACAAAGAAAGCAGAAAATGAATAGATTTTATAATAAATAGACATGACTTATTGTTTTTTTGCGTTTATATCTGTAAAAATGTCCGATTTTACTGACACTCATAACTTTGGTATAAAAATTGTACACATTATAAATAATCATAATATAATAAATATTTTTAATAATGGATATTCAGGTATTTAATAAGAAATTACACAAAATAAGTGCTCTTACAGAAAATGCCATTTCAGATGGTCAATTTTCGCCACTAGAACGCGAGCTTATCTTAAGCTATATACGTGAACTATACGATATTGTACTCGACGAAAAACATCCATTAGATGTCAGGCAAGCTCCTGTAGTTGTCGAACGAAAAGTGGAACCTGTATACGCTGAACCTATCAGACAACCAGAAGCACCCACAGCAACTCCAATAGCTGAACCGATTGTAGTTCAACCCATCGCACAGACCGTCGTGGTGGAAGAGAAAGTAGTAGCCATCCCACAACCCGAACCAGTGCAAGTCATAGAAGAAGTGATCAAAGTGGAGCCAATCAAACAAGTAGAAGTACAAAAGCCATCTTTTGTCCCGAGTGCGGCTAGTGCGGATGCCCTCTCAGAGTTATTTGTAGATGAGAAGATCTCAGACCTATCTGATAAACTGGCACAATCTCCGGTCAAAGACCTTACTAAATCTATGGGTATTAATGAGCGTATTTTTACACAACAAGAACTATTCGGAAACAATCAAGCACACTTTAGCGAGACGCTAGAAGGGTTAAATAAATGTCAAAGTTTTGATGAAGCCAAACAATATCTCGTCAATAACGTAATATATAAATATGATTGGGTAGCAGAGCAAAAAATTAAAAAAGCAGCGACCTTCATCAAATTAGTCAAAAGAAAATTTGTTTGAAAATGTAAATCCGTATGAGCAAAGATATTGCCATTTTCCTTGATAAAATTAAACTTCCACTGGCATTAATAGCTATATTGTGGTTTATCAAGGCTGTAGATTACTTATTTGATCTACATTTAAAGAACCTAGGCATTTATCCGCGAGATTTTGCAGGTTTGGCAGGTATCTTTACATCACCTTTTATACACTCTAACTGGGATCACTTGTACTCAAATACGATGCCCATATTAGTACTGACTTCCATTATGACCCTTTTTTATAGGAAAGTAGCCGTATCTGCGTATTTCACAATAATGGTAGGTACAGGATTATTGGTATGGTTGTTTGCTAGAGAGTCTTATCACATTGGAGCTAGTGGCATGGTATATGGCTTGGTTTCATTTGTTTTTTGGACAGGTGTTTTTAAGAAAAATATAAAATCTGTAATTCTAGGTCTTATTATCGTGACCCTATATTCAGGCCTATTTACCAATATCTTTCCCAACGTAGAAGAAAGGATATCATGGGAAAGCCATATGTTCGGTGGTCTCATAGGTTTATTTACTGCTTTTATTTTTAAGAATGTAGTAGAAGATGATGAAAAAGAATATCATCAGTCACCATGGCAATACGATGATGGTCCTAGACAATATTTTCTTCCAGGTGATGTTTTCGAAAAAACTAAGAGACAACGATATTTAGAATATCTTGAAGCTGAACGACTCCGCATAGAAGCTGAGAGAATCAGAAGAGAAGAAAACAACTATCTTTAACGAAATAAAATAAGGATTTTCAGCTTTGTAAATTAATTTTGTTACAAAACAAAAGCTAGTACAAATCCGTTGATTACCTTTGAGCAAATATCGTGAATCCAGTAATTCAAATGTATGGCCGCTTGGACAATTTGCCCGCTGTAGATATTGTTAAGTTAAGGACATTTTGATAGGACCAATAAAGCAAAAACAACCAAGCGATGAATGATTTTTTTGATCATCTGATACATGAATTTGAACTCCCTCTTTCAAATCCTGTATTAATTTTCTCGCTGATTCTTTTTATTATCTTACTCTCACCTATCCTATTAAAAAGGTTAAACATACCTGGCATCATAGGATTGATTATATCAGGTGTCATCATTGGACCACATGGTCTTAATATCTTAGAAAAAAATTCTGCAGTGGAGCTTTTTTCCACTATTGGCCTCCTCTATATCATGTTTATTGCAGGTCTAGAACTTGATATGAACGAATTTAAAACCTACAGAAACAAGAGTCTTCTATTCGGGTTTTTTACATTTATCATCCCTATTGTAATTGGATTTCCAGTTTGTTATTACCTGTTGAGCTATGACTTTAATGCGAGTTTGCTCACAGCGAGCATGTTTGCTACACACACACTTGTAGCGTACCCTATCGTAAGTAGATTTGGGATTGCAAAAAACCAAGCCGTAGCCATCACAGTTGGTGGCACGATACTGACGGATACAGCTGTGCTCATTATACTTGCTGTCATCATGAGAAATGCACAAGGTAATCTCAATGCAGAGTTTTGGTACAAGCTGACGATATCATTAGCTATTTTTTCTGGCATTATGTTCTTTATCATCCCTAAGATAGCCAAGTGGTTCTTCAGAAAGCTTGAAAGTGAAAAACATGCCCATTATATTTTTGTACTTTCTGTGGTCTTTTTTGCAGCGTTCCTAGCTGAAGTGGCTGGCGTAGAGCCCATAATTGGTGCCTTTGTAGCTGGTCTTGCTTTGAATAAATTGATACCCCATTCGTCAGCATTGATGAATAGGATTGAGTTTATGGGAAATGCATTATTCATACCATTCTTTTTAATCTCAGTAGGAATGATTGTGGACTTGAGTGTAATCATGAGTGGCAATCAGGCATTAATCGTTGCGGCATCACTTACTATTGTTGCACTTTTGGGCAAATGGCTAGCAGCTTGGCTTACCCAAGTTATTTTTAACTATAGCAAATCCCAACGTCAATTGATATTCGGTCTTAGTAGTTCTCATGCAGCAGCAACATTGGCAATTATTTTGGTAGGGTATAAAGCTGATATCCTAGATGAAAACATTCTAAATGGCACCATCATTCTTATACTCATCACCTGCGTAGTGGCTTCATTTGCCACAGAAAAAGCATCAAAAGAGATCATCATAAGTGGTGAAAATGAAGGAAGTTTTAGCCATACTCCATTAAATCTGACCAATGAACATATACTGATCCCAATTGACCGCGAATCGACTGATAAAATGCTGGAATTCGCACTACTGATAAAAGACAAAAAATCACCAAATCCAGTCTCTATCCTAAGTGTTGTGCCCAATGACCACGAAGCAGAACTTAATATGCTAAAAGCCAAAATGCGTCTAGAAGAGTATGTCAAAGTAGGTTCAGCAACAGAGACAAAAGTAAATATTATTGCTACTATAGACCATAATGAATCAAGTGGAATCTCGAGAACATCAAGGGAGATCATGTCAGATATCATCATTACAGCATGGCCGGAGAAAACAGGGCTTTTAGATAAGATCATGGGTGAAAAGCTTGAAAACATCATCAACAATACTGACAAAACTATTTTTATCAGTTATATTAAAAGACCTTTTGTGTCTGTAAAAAGAATTGTTTTATTGACACCACCATTGTCAGAATTGGAAAATGGTTTTAATGCATGGTTAATGAAGTGTTGTAAACTTGCTCAAGAACTCAGTCTTCCAGTCATACAATATGGAGACTCCAAGACCAATGAAGCTCTCAATGTTGCTATAAAAAGGATGTCTCAAAATGTCTCTGTGACTTTCAGATCGTTTGAAGATTGGGATGACATACTCATTATTTCACGCGAGATAGGAGATAATGATTTGCTCATGCTCGCTACATCTAGAAAAGGTTCGGTTTCTTATGCGAGTGTGATGGATAATATTCCTTCAAAACTTGAAAAGTATTTTGAAAAAAATATTAAGTTTATTATCTATCCAAAGCAGCATGATTCGTCTCATCATTCTGAAAATTATGAAAACATCAATCGTGGCCCAATTTCTAAAGGTATCGAGACGATCGGAAAAGGTATTGAAACCATCTTCCGTTTAGGCAAAAATGATGAATCTGAATCCAAAAAGTAGATTACCTAAGTGATTTATAATATTTGATTTCTTTGGCTTTTAGGATAAACTCATTCTTTGATATGGTGAATCCAGCCTTACCATCTAGTATGCCCAACTTAAGAATATAGGTCCTAAAAAATCTAAAATATGGTCCAAATATTATCTTTAAAAGTGGTGGTTTTTTACCTGACTTAATCCATTCCTGAGCCCGTAGTCTTGCATAATAATCAAACTTTTCGACCATATGTGCCTCACTGTTAAAGCTATAATGTCTTATTAAACCAGGTATTCTCACATGTTTTAATTGAGTAGACGATACAAGTTTTTCATGAACATAGCTATCATTCCACCTAGTCACTTTTTTATTAAATAATCTAATATTCCAATCTGGAAACCACCCACAATATTTGACAGGGTATTCTCCAAAATATGTCTGAATATTCATTTCGAAGATATTATCTGAGTTGGGTTTTAAGTTTTTTAAGTTTTCAATCAACTCTTCATTCAAAACTTCATCAGCATCCAGACATAGTATCCAATCATTTTTCGCTTTGTCTACCCCAAAATTTTTATTGGCAGAATATCCTTCCCATGATTTCTTATATACTGAAGCCCCTAGTTGGAGTGCAATATTCTCTGTATTGTCGTCTGACCTATCATCTAGTACCACGATCACATCTTGGGTAACTTGCCATAAAGCTGTGATAGTTTTACTTATGGTGACTGCTTCATTTTTTGCTATAATTACGGCACTATATTGCATCTTTACTATCAGATTATTTTTCCTGAAGCTATAAAAGTAGGATTGACCATGGTACTTTTATTGTACGCCAATGGTAATCCTGTCTGACTATCGACTAGACTTCCACCTGCTTCTTCTATGATGATTTGGCCAGCTGCTGTATCCCATTCCATAATGTGAATCATACGTGGGTAATAGTCGGACTCACCTTTAGCTATGCTGACAAATTTTAATGAGCTGCCTAGTTTGATCATCACTGGAGCGTCTAGAACATCAATATAAGAACTAGTATTGATATCCATGTAACTCCTGCTAGAAACTACTTTAATACCTTTTTGCTGAAGATTAAACCTGCTTGCTGAAATTTGTGATTTAATACCATTCTTTATTTCAAATGCTCCTTGATCTTTTACTGCATAATACATTCGCTCGAATACGGGAAGATATATAAAACCTAATATTGACTTTCCATGACCTACCAAAGCCAAATTGATAGCAAACTCATCCGTTTTATCTAGAAACTCTTTAGTTCCGTCCAATGGATCAATGAGCCATACATAATCCCATTTGCTGCGTATATCGTAACTATCTATTTCTGTTTCTTCTGAAATAATGGGAATATCTGGGTAGGAAGTTTTGAGAAAATTATAAATAATGTCATTAGACGCAGTATCCGCGATGGTCACAGGTGTATTATCTGTTTTGAGTTGTGTTTCTAGGGATTCTTCATCGTTTTTATAATAGCGCAAAATAACTTCACCTGCCTTGCGTAGCATGTTTAAAATCTCTTCTATTCCTTTTTCTGTGATCATTATATTACATTTAAAAAAGGGAAGCGTCGACAAAGTTATTATTTGATCGACGCTTCCCTGCTAGACATCCAATTTTTATTTCTAACTTATTGTATGGTGAAAGCTACTGTTTTGGTCGATTTATTACCTGCTTTGTCCGTTGCAGTCACTGTAAATGTTGCACCACCTGATGGCGCATTTGCATCAATTGGCAAACTAATATTTGTTAAGACATGACTAGTTTTGGAGTCAAATGTGGTGATTTTAAAACTGCCGCCATCGATTTCTGCCAGTTCTTCGTCATCTGTAACCGTACCTACAATGGGGTATGAATTACCCTTGATTAAGACAGAACCTTCAGCTGGAGCGGTGATGGTAATGACTGGCGGAGTACTATCCACAGGTTCTTCATCTTTACCACAAGAAACCATTCCTAACGAAAGTATTAGAAATAGTGACAATACTTTTAATGCATTCATTTATTATGCGTTTTAAAGAACTAAGAAATTAGTTAATTACTATTAAAACGATTGATCTCAAGTATTTGTTGCTTTTTAGATACTGATAGTTTTGATATCTGACCCAAAATCTATCTTAAAGTTACTATCAGCCCACATACCTAGAATCATTCCACCACCACCTGCACCACAAAGTTTCAATGTATATGTTTCACTTTGTAAACCTTGAAACCATAATTCCATAAATTGTGGAGGAATCATCTCTTCAAAATGGCGGATTTGCAATTTACTTATATTTTTTGTAGACTGCCATAATGTATCTTTGTCATGCACGATACATGCATTGATAGCTTTTTTGTTTTCTTCCGATATTTGTCTTACTGCACCTGCAAAAACATCTGATTGTCTTAATTTCTGTCTAAAAATGTCCACATAATGCTCTGTTTGTCTCGAAATACCTGTATCGATCAAAAAATATCCGTAGTCATTAATATCCAAATCTATCAACTCAATAACTCCTGACTCGTCTATCAGAATACCCCTATTAAGGTAAGAAACAAGTGGATCTAATCCCGAACTCGCTCCATGAAAAGCACTTTCAGTAGCGCCTAGGATAGATTTTAATTGCACTAAATCTTTAGTAGGTGTATTACAATATCTATCATAAAAAGCCGCAATTAATGCTCCACTACTTCCCAAGCCATAACCTGTGGGAATATCAGAAACAAACTTAAGTCCATTTTCAATACCGTGCATGAATCTTTTGGTATCATACATGTTACTAAGATCTGCATCATTTCTCAGAAAAGTCGCTAATCGATGAAGACCTTCTACATTTACATCTGAAGTATCATTAAAAACCCATGACCCTGCAAAGCCTGAAAATGGCATAGCCAATGCACCAGAACCCAAGGTAACTGTATATTCTCCGTAGAGAAGTAATTTAGAATAAAAAAAATTACTGATTTGCATCAAAGTTGTGACATTTTTGTATGATATCTGTGATGAAAGACTTACTTTTGCCTTGTAAATTTTCATTTAAAGAAACAAAAATAAGAAACGATATGACATCATCGACAGAATCAGTCAGATTATATTGGATATACACGATTTTATCTTTGGCAGGTACAGTAGCTTTCCTTATGATAAAGCCAGAATGGTTTTGGGTAATGTTACCACCACTATTGACATATTTTATCAAAGCGATGAAGTGGATGTAATACTCTAAAACAATAAATAATAAAAAAAGTCCTAGTGTTCTTGTTGAATATTAGGGCTTTTTTGTTTCTCTAAAATAATGATTTAGTGAAAATGAAGTGGTATTTCGATTATAGTTGTAGAAACGTAAAGAGCCTATGATCAATTTATTGACCATAGGCTCTTTCACTATAAAGATTCTCTAAAGAGAATACTTAAAACGTTAAATTACTTTTTGATATCTAAAACGTAGTTATCATCATTATCACCTAAAACAGGAGTGATAATAATGTCTTTAATATTTATTAAATAATATTTGTCACCTCTTTTAACAATTAGTATATCACCTTTTACAATCTTGTTACTAACACTTAGCCCACCAATTGTTGCTGTGAATGCTACTCCATTACCCCATAAACTTGCTATTTCCTCTTTGTATTTGATCGCATCAAAAGTAAACAATTCAGATACTCCATTTTCATTCTTTTTGATATATTTAACTTCTGTTCCATTAATTCCAGAGATCTGTTGTAACCAGTTGGTAGGACCAGAATTACCATTAATCCCCATATCACGTAATTCTGAATTTACATTTGTTGAACTTGTTCCATTACCAGTATCCAAGTCAAGACCTCCTGTATTAATCGGCCCACTTTGATTAAACAATACACCTTCTAAGACATCATCTATTTCTGTCAAAGCAACAGTAGTTACAGCAAAAGACTTAGTTGTTTTATTACCCTTAGTATCTTCTAAGATGAAGCTATATGTTTTTGTAGATACGTCTGAATGCGCTCTAATACCAATAAAATAAGTATTAAAACTTTCAACATCAGTACCAGTCAATAAAGCTGGGTTAGCATTTAGTGATAATCTGTTTAATGGGATATTAACACCCGCTTCTTGAACAGTAATTATTCTTAGCGGATTGTCCGTTTTTGCCCCTTTTAATTGAACTACAAAATCTTGGTTTACTTTCAAAGTAACATCAGATGATACCGTAGTATCTGTAGAAACAATCTCTAAAGTAGGATCTTGGTCGGTATCAATAATACTAGTATCGTCTCCACATGATGTGAAAAACAAACTGAATGCCACAAATACAAATACAAATCTGAAAAAATTTAATGATTTCATAAAAATTAAAAATTAGTAAGGTTTATCCTGAAATGTTTTGAATTCAGGTTGTCCAAAATGGACGTTGCAATTTAAATAATATCAAACAAATTGGGGTTTGTCAGCAGAAAATAGATAAATACAAAACAAAGGTAAATCTTTTTGTACTAACAAAAAGATATTTAATAATTTATTAACATATGAAAGGGATGTAAAATGAAACGTATATTCCTATTGGCAAAGTGATATAGTTCCTTGGTATAATCGGTTCATTAAGAATCTTGTAAAGTCTTTATTTGATGCCAATTTAGTGCTTGCATCCTGGGAGCGCCATGGGTACACAGTGGGAGCGTATATGGAACATCAGGCTAGCGTCTACGGAGTATGGTCGGGCCAAAGTCGAGCCAACCTCGGCACAAGGTCGGGACAACCTCGGGACAACCTTATTGTGATTTTCTTGAAAAATGGTAGAATTTATGCGTAAATGACCAGAATTTGTACAAGATACAAAGCTATAATAGAAGGGTATAAAGATAGGCTTTTTAGATCAATTAATAAAAGGATCTTGAAGGAATTTTCAAGGAAATATCTATTTGTCAATAAGGCAAAAAGAGCATTAATAATGGATTAAAGTACAAGTTACAAACTTGCATAATTTTTGGAAATACGGAATTACCAATGCAGAATTAGTGTCGCATTATATGATTGTCTATTTTTGATATTGTATGTGAATCACAATAGATCCTTTGAAAAATAAGCTGAGTAAATGACCTATGATTGATACAATTGTATACCATCACCACTTTGGATAGGTAATATAGTCATATCAATGCCAAAGTTCAATTTATACATTTGAGAAATCTCATCCATCCAGTATTGGTCAAGTGGGCCTTTTACCAGATTGATTGTGCAACCACCGAATCCGCCTCCCATCATTCTTGCACCAAGTATGTTTTCATTTTCTGAAGACATAGTAACTAGCCAATCCAACTCCTGACAACTTACTTCATAATCATGAGACAATCCTTCATGGGATGCTGACAATAACTTACCCAAAGTTATTAAATCATCGTCTAAGAGTGCTTGTTTTGCATCCATTACGCGCTGATTTTCTTTGATGACAAAACTAGCTCTTCGGAAAAGTTTCTTATCTAAGATATTTTTAATTTGAGTAATATCAGAAATATCTAGGTCTCGTAATGAAGATATAGGTCGATATGATTTAGCAATAATCTCTACAGCTTTTTCACATTCAGCCCTTCTATTATTGTAATCTGTGTGTAATAAATTGTGTTTTACATTGGTATTAAAAAGATAAAAGCTGTGATTGCTAAGATGTAAAGGGATTTGTAAATATGAATTGTCCCTACAATCAAGTAAGATAGCATAATCTTTTATGGCATTTACGATCGTAAACTGATCCATAATACCGCCTCTGACACCATAACCACGTTCAGCTTCTACAGACTTCCGAACGATATCATCTTTAGTTAAACCAAGATCAAATAAATCATTCATTAAAGATACAAGGCCACATGTAAGGGCTGAAGAAGAAGATATACCGCCACCAATAGGTAAATCACCGCCAAAAACTAAATTAAAACCTGAAATCTTCTCTCTTCCTAATGCTTCAATTACTTGAAAAACAAACTTTTCCCAACCATATTTTGCAACATGATCTTCTTTCAAATCAAAAGTTGAAGTCTCTTGAATGTCTGCTGCAATGATTTTTGCAGTTGAATTTTGTGCCTTTGATGCATAAAAATATATACCTTGGCTGATGGCAAAGGGAAGGACAAAGCCTTCGTTATAATCAGTATGTTCACCAATGATGTTTGCTCTTCCAGGGGCAAATAACAAAACATCATATGTACCAAAATTCACTATAAAATCTTGTTCTATTTTGTATTTTATATTTTCGCTTGATTCCATACTTTTAAGCAAATGATTGCATTTCTACAAACTTTTTGTAAGCTCCGTCAGATTCTAGAAGTTCGGTGTGTGTGCCAGATTGGATGATTCGACCGTTTTCAAGTACTAAAATGAGATCTGCATTTTGAATAGTACTAAGTCTATGTGCTACGATAACAGAAGTTCTGTTTTGCATAACTTTATGAAGTGCTTCCTGAACTAATTTTTCAGACTCAGAGTCCAAAGCAGAAGTCGCTTCATCCAATATTAAAATGGGTGGATTTCTCAATATTGCTCTTGCAATTGTCAACCGTTGTCTTTGTCCACCACTCAATTTTAATCCTCTGTCTCCAATATTGGTAGCATATCCATCAGGTAAAGCAGAAATGAAATCATTAGCATTGGCAATGATGGCTGCTTTTTTTACATCTTCATCAGTGTAGGTCTCCGCGCCAAATCTTATATTGTTTCCAATGGTATCATTAAATAAAATGGCGTCTTGGCTAACAATACCATACATACTTCGTAGAGATGTTAAGTCAAGGTCTCGCAAGTCTAAACCATCTATAGTGATACTACCTGATGTCACGTCATAAAATCTGGGAAGTAAGTCCACAAAGGTGGACTTGCCTGCGCCTGATGATCCAACTAATGCGACTATTTGACCTTTTGTAACTTGCACGGATACGTGATCTAATGCTTGTAACTCCGTATCTTTATATTGAAACGATACATCATTAAAAATGATCTTATCATCAAAACCACTCTTTATTAATGCATTTGGTTTGGTTAAGATTTCATTGTGCGTCATCATGATACGGTCTATCCGATCCATGGCGGCGAGACCTTTCTGAATATTAAAATATGCATTAGAAAATGATTTTGCAGGTTCTATGACTTGGTAAAATGCAAAAACAAACGCAAAAAATGTTTCAGGATCTAGTTCATTTTTAAAAACCAAACTCGATCCATACCACATAAGAATGGTGACGACGGTCACTCCCAAAAATTCAGAAACAGGTGAAGCTAGGTCCCTTCTATTTATTACTTTGATCAAAGTGTTTCTAAAAAAATTATTTTCTTTATCAAATTTTGTGACGTTGTATTTTTCCGCATTAAAGCCTTTGATAATGCGCATACCTCCCAGTGTTTCATCTACTTGAGCCGTAAGGTTAGCTATAGAGTCCTGCACATTGACAGACTCTTGTTTGAGTTGAGATACTACCCTTCCAATGATGGCACCAGCTACTACCACCAGCACAAATACAAAAAGTGTTAAGGAAGGGCTAATGTAGAACATAAAAAAAATACTTCCCAACATGATGATCGGTGCTTTAAACACAGCTTCTACTACATTTAATATCGACCATTCAATCTCTTGAACATCTGAAGTCATGCTAGAGAGAAGTACACCTTTTCTTTCATTAGAATAAAATGAAAGTGGAAGTTCTAAAAACTTTTGGTAAAGCTGTTTGCGCAGGTCATAGATAATCCCATATCTCAGTGGAGCAATAAAATATAGTGCACCATACCTGAAAATGTTCTTACAAAAAAAGACAAAGATGAGGGTTATACAAACCCACAACAAAGCTGTCTCTCTGCCTTGTGTATTAATCAAGGTGGAAATATAATACTTAATCCAATCATTATTAAGGGCAAATTCCGTCGGCTTGACAGGTATATCGTCTACCCTATCAAACAACATCGAAAAAAAGGGAATCAATAACGGGATGCTGATGACCGTAAATATGGACAGAAGAATATTAGAAATGATGCTTAGTATGAAGCTTCGTTTATATTCCTTGATCCGGGACAGCAATCGCCATAATCCCTTCATTTAATTTGTTTTTAGTGGATCATTATTCATTACAATCATTCATATCGAACGTATTCATAAAGCCAGTGTTAAAATCACCTGCTCTGAATGCTTCATTTTTCATCAATGCCTTGTGGAAAGGAACTGTTGTTTTAATACCTTCAATGATGAATTCGTCTAATGCGCGCTGCATTTTTTTAATACAATCTTCTCTTGTCTGCGCTCTACAGATCAATTTTGCAATCATAGAGTCATAATATGGTGGTACAGAGTAACCTGCATATACGTGTGTGTCTACACGTACACCATGACCTTTGGGACTGTGGAAAGAAGTTATCTTACCTGGGCTAGGTCTAAAATTATTCATGACATCTTCTGCATTAATACGACATTCCATCGCATGCATGGTCGGATAATAATTTTTGCCAGTAATAGCGATACCCGCTGCTACTTTGATTTGTTCTTTGATAAGATCGTGGTCTATAACTTCTTCTGTCACAGGATGTTCTACCTGAATTCTAGTATTCATCTCCATGAAATAGAAGTTTCTATGCTTGTCTACCAGAAATTCTATGGTACCTACACCTTCATAATTGATGGATTTACCCGCTTTTACAGCAGCATTACCCATTTCTTCTCTGAGTTCAGGTGTCATAAATGGAGAAGGACTCTCTTCTACCAATTTCTGATGCCTTCTTTGTATAGAACAATCTCTTTCTGAAAGATGTATGACATTACCGTGTTGGTCACCAATAATTTGGAACTCAATATGACGTGGTTCTTCCACATATTTTTCTACGTAGATACCATCATTTGTAAAAGATGCTTTGGCTTCTTTTCTTGCACTATGCCATGCATCTTCGAACTCATCGTCTTTTGTAACAATACGCATACCCTTACCTCCACCACCAGCTGTTGCTTTAAGGATAACGGGGTAACCAATAGAGTTTGCTATTTTTATTCCTTGTTTTACATCTTTGAGTAGTCCATCTGAACCAGGTACAACAGGTACGCCTGCTTTGATCATGGTTTCTTTTGCCGTAACCTTATCACCCATTTTATTGATCATCTCGGGTGTAGGCCCTATAAATTTCACACCTGACTGTCTGCAAATCTCAGCAAATCCTGCATTCTCAGCCAAAAACCCATATCCCGGGTGGATGGCATCAGAGTTTGTGATTTCAACAGCTGCCATAATCCGTGGAATATTGAGATATGACTCAGAAGATGCAGCAGGTCCAATACAAACTGCCTCATCTGCAAACCTTACGTGAAGACTCTCAGCATCAGCTTTAGAATAAATAGCTACTGTTTTTATACCCATTTCCTTACAGGTACGGATGATTCTGAGTGCTATCTCGCCTCTATTGGCTATTAATATCTTATTAAACATTAAGCATTCGATTATACAAAATTAAATAATGGCCATATAAACTATGCGCAATATATAGCAAATGTAAATTAAAGGTGAAAACGCCCTAGACTTCTACCAAGAATAAAACTTGGTCATACTCTACAGGAGATGCATCTTCAACGAGTACTTTTACTATTGTACCAGTGACATCACTCTCTATTTCATTAAACAACTTCATTGCTTCAATGATACAAACGACATCTCCTTGTTTTACAGCATCACCCACTTTAGTAAATACTGGTTTGTCAGGACCTGGAGATCGATAGAATGTACCCACGATAGGTGACTTAATTTCTAGGATATTTTTGCCTTTCGTAGATTCTGCTGCTGGAGCTGCTGCTGATGTCGGTGCTGGAGCACTACTCTCAGGTGCATGAGGTGCTGCGGGAGCTGGGGCAGAAACTGTATAAGCTTGTGGTGCTGTCACAACTGTCTGGTGTGCACCTTTATAGAATTTTTTAGTCCTAATCTGAATCTCAAAATCTTTGTCTTTGAGTTTGAAATCTGTTAGATTAGACTTATTCACCAACTTGATGAGTTCCTGTATTTCGTTGAAATTCATATGGCTTTGTTTTTAATTGGTTACGCTTTAACTCTTTCTAAATAACCACCTGTTTTGGTGTCTATTTTGATTTTATCCCCTTGATTGATAAATATTGGAACTTTCACTTCCGCGCCAGTCTCTACTGTAGCCGGCTTAGTGACGTTGGTAGCAGTATCTCCTCTTACCCCTGGTTCTGTATATGTCACCTCCAATACGATACTTGCTGGCATATCTGCTGTCAAAGGTATATTTTTTTCAGCATGAAACAAAATTTCTATTTCACTTCCTTCTTTCAAGAAATCAGGTCTTTCGAGCATGTTTTCATTTAAAGATACCTGATCGTAGGTTTCGTTATCCATAAAGTTGTATCCACTCTCATCACTATATAAGAATTGGAATTTTCTTCTTTCCACCCTTACATCATCGATTTTATGTCCTGAAGGGAAGGTATGTTCTACTACTTTACCAGTGGTAAGACTTTTTAATTTAGTTCTAACGAATGCGTTTCCTTTTCCTGGTTTTACGTGTAAAAATTCTACTACAGAAAAAATATCACCATTGTGTGTCATACACAAACCATTTCGGATATCTGATGTACTTGCCATAAACAAAAATTATATTGTATTTTTAAAATTTTGTGCAAAGATAAGAAGACTTTCTCAGACTCAATAATGCCAAATGATGTAAGTGCTTCCCCAAGTAAAGCCGCCGCCGAAAGCTGTGAGCATTAATTTATCTCCTTTTTTGAGTTTTGACTCATATTCCCAAAGGCAAAGTGGCAGGGTTCCTGCAGTAGTATTGCCATATTTATGAATATTGACCATTACTTTTTCCTTGGGAAAATCGAGCATGTCTCCTACAGAGTTTATGATTCTCATATTAGCTTGGTGTGGTACAAGCCAATCAATATCATCTATTTCTAGTTCGTTTCGCTCCAAAACTTGTTTTACTGTATTGACCATGCCTGTGACTGCAGCTTTGAATACTGGTTTTCCATCTTGAAATACGTAGTGTTCTTTGTTCATTACCGTTTCGGCACTAGCTGGCTTCAATGATCCACCTGCTTTCATGTGCAGAAATTCTCTACCAGACCCATCTGAACGAAGGACTGAATCAATAACGCCAGATTTTTCTTCTGTCGGTTCCAGCATAACACCGCCAGCTCCATCCCCAAAAATAATACATGTCGTACGATCAGTATAGTCTACTATGGATGACATTTTATCTGCACCTATAATGATTACTTTTTTGTACATACCAGATTCAATAAATTTTGCACCTGTGGTGAGAGCATATAGAAATCCTGAACAAGCTGCATTAATATCATACCCGAAAGCATTTTTAGCGCCAACTTTGTCCAAAATGGTATTGGCGGTATCAGGAAATGTCATGTCAGGAGTAACTGTGGCACAGATCAAAAGTTCTATTTCATCTGCCGATGTATTGGTCTTCGCCAATAATTGTTTCACTACTTCTACAGCCATATCTGAGGTAGCCTTACCTGGGGTACGTAGGATCCTTCTTTCTTTGATGCCTGTCCTAGTGGTAATCCATTCATCTGTAGTGTCTACCATTTTTTCGAGGTCGGCATTGGATAAAATATCTTCGGGAACATATCCGGCTACACCTGTTATTGCTGCAAAGGTTTTTGCCATGGCAAATTGGTTTTGAACTGTTTTAAGAAAAAGTGGCACAAGATACATTAATTTTCATTTTTCATAGAAATGAATTGTAAATATAAAAAAATATTACAATACTTTATCTTTATTTATAACGCGTATTTAATTACAATTCAATATATTACAAATATAGAAAATTAAAAAATTAAAAAAATCGACACGTTTCAATTTATTTTTGGTATCAAAATTGATATATACTAAGCATCAGTCATACAGTCAATTATAGTTAAGAATTTTATGTAATGCAAAAGGTTCGAGATTATAAAACCTGATAATATCTAAACACAGAAATTTTTATATCATTTTCAAATTTAAAAATCATGAGAAGATTAATGAATTATCTTCCACTGGTCTTACTATTGATCATAGGAAGCAACCTAGAAGCATCGGACATTAGGATCAATTTCAGCAATGAAAGTATCTCTAGTGCTCGTAAAAAAGCAGGGGAAGAAGGGAAATTGCTTTTTGTAGGTTTTCATGCAAAATGGTGTACACCTTGTACTTGGATGGATCAGACAACATTTAAGGATGCTAATGTTACAAACATGCTAAATTCCGATTTTGTCGCATTGAAAGTAGATATCGATGATGTCCAAGGTTTTGAGCTAAAATCAATTTATGAGGTGAAGTACTTGCCTACCATGTTGATTTTTAATTCACAAGGGCAGTTGGTGGAGAGAATAGAAGAGACGATGACTCCTCGATTACTTATGAATGTGCTGAACAAACACAATGCACCTGAAAATAAAATTGTTATCAAACACGACCTTAATACTTCACCTTCATTGAATAATGTGTCGCTTCAACTTGATAACAATAATGATTTTAATCAATCAGCTGAAGAATACGAAAAATATTATCAACAACCACAAACAGAAACTGTCTATAGGGTTCAAGTAGGCGTTTTTACAAAATATAAAGGAGCGAACAATCTTATAAAGTCGCTAAGAGAAAATTTCCTAGAGCCTATTACTGTTACTACGGAATATAAAGATAATGTTTCCTACTTTAAGGTATGTATAGGGCAATTCAGTAAGTTGGAAGATGCAGAAAACTTTAGAAAAACGCTCAAAGATGAATACAAAATAGAAGGGATCGTCCAATAGAGACCTTTCTGTATGATATAAAGTAAAGGCGAAAAAGTCATTGGTCAAGCTGATGGTTTTTTCGCCTTTTTTTTTTATACATTTAAATATGCCCACTCTGAAATGTTCAAATTTAAAACAAAACATCAATTCATTTATCTAAGTGTCTAACTGAAAATATCATTTATAATTTCACAACACACTTCTACCAAACCTACAAATAGTCACCTTTCAATCTTCATCTCCAAATGCCTTAGTCTCGACTCCTTAATACACCAATGGAATATCGTCTTTAGATTATCTTTACTGCACTACAAAATGCTCCTATGGAGATTCCTTCAATCGTGACAATGCCATTTCTTCCCCTAGTTCTTTATTTGTGTTTCAGTGTGCATCACACACCTCTTTATAGTTTATGGACTTTCTAACAAGTTCATTTTATACCTTAATCGGCACCATTAAATTAATAAAAGGACTTACTTCAGATTTTTTCTTCGTATTGGGCCCAAGTCATTTGCTAGAAACAACAACTGATATATGCTTATTAAATACCTTATGAATATTTTTTTATAAAAAAATTAACTTTTTTGGAACTAAATAAATGTCCATTTGGTTTACTATTATAATATCATTTTAATATCAATTTAAATCAAAACCAAAAAATGAAAACAGAAAAAACAATCCAACCATTTTCAGGATATCTTATCCTAATTGTCAGTTTAGCCATCCTTATATTCTCCATTTTGAATTTTAAGTTTCATTGGGTACACATAGGAATTGGTATCTTTAGCGCTATAGTCGGTTTCTTGCTTTTACTAGGCTTTATGGCTATCCAACCGAATAGTGCGAGAGTTCTCACCATGTTTGGAGATTATGTAGGTACAGTCAAAGAGTCAGGATTTTTTTGGGCAAATCCATTTTTCCTAAAGAAAAACATTTCACTCAGAGCACACAACTTAGAAACAACCCAACTCAAAGTTAATGACAAACAAGGTAATCCAATCATGATTGCCGCGGTAGTAGTGTGGAAGGTAAGGGATACTTTTAGAGCGGCTTTTGATGTCGAGAATTACCAAGAATTTGTCACCATACAAAGTGAATCGGCTTTGCGTAAAATGGCAATGGCTTATTCTTACGACAATTTTGAAGACGAAACAGCGGAGATCACACTAAGGTCTATTTCCACGGAGATCAACGAAATGCTCGAAAGCGAAATCTCTGAGAGACTTGACATCGCAGGTATCGAAGTGATAGAAGCTAGAATCAGTCATCTTGCTTATGCCCAAGAAATTGCCAGCGCTATGTTGCAACGTCAGCAAGCTTCTGCTGTAGTTGCCGCAAGGAGCAAGATTGTAGAAGGAGCAGTTGGCATGGTAGAAATGGCCCTAGACGCTTTAAATAAAAAAGATATCGTACATTTGGACGAAGAAAAGAAAGCAGCCATGGTAAGCAATTTATTAGTAGTTCTTTGTTCAGATAAATCAGCTTCGCCTATTGTCAATGCAGGTACTTTACATCATTAAGATATGAGCGAAAAAAAGTCATTTGTCCTAAGGCTCAACGCCAAAACATACGAAGCACTCGAAAAGTGGGCGACGGATGAATTTCGTAGTGTCAATGGGCAATTGGAATTTATCATCGACAAAGCACTCAAAGATGCCAAAAGGATGAAACCACCTAAGGATGATGGTGCCAAGACATAGAAATTTTATAAAGAAACGACTCCATTTCGGGGTCGTTTTTTATTTATACCAACATCTCAAACAACATCGGATTATTATTCAGATGTTCGTAATTAATACCTGCTTTTAACATTCTATCTACCAAAGACAAATAATCATCAGAAGATTTTAATTCTATACCAACGAGCGCAGGACCTGTATCTCTATTTGTTTTTTTGGTGTATTCAAAATGTGCGATATCATCTTCCGGACCCAATAAATTCAGAAAATCTCTTAATGCGCCAGCTCGTTGTGGAAACCGAATAATGAAGTAATGTTTTCTACCTTCCCACAAGAGAGCTCTTTCACGAATGTCTTCAGTCCTAGTGATATCATTATTTCCACCACAGACAATGATGACAATGTTTTTGCCTTTGATCTCATCTTTATAATAATCCAAGGCTGCAAAACTTATTGCTCCTGCAGGTTCTACCACGATAGCTTCGTCATTATACAATCCAAGTATCGAAGAACAAATTTTGCCTTCTGGGACCAATCTAACTTCATCAATCACCTTTTTACAAATCTCAAAGGTCTTATCGCCGATCATTTTGACAGCGATACCATCAGCAAAAGAATCTATTTTTTCTAATCTTACCAATTCATTTTCAGCCATGGATTTTGCCAATGCTGGTGCGCCTTCCGCTTCTATGGCAATGATTCGGGTATTTGGACTTTTTTGTTTGAAATATGAGCCTACACCAGATATCAATCCGCCACCACCTACGGCCACAAAAAGCACATCTACACTTTCGGTCATGGTGTCTAGAATTTCTTTTCCGATAGTACCTTGACCTGCGATGACGTCTTCGTCATTAAAAGGATGAATGTACGGGATATGGTCATCGGCTGCATGTTGTAGTGCAATTTTATTGGCATCATCAAAAGTATCTCCTACCAATCTCACTTCGATCCAAGAACCACCAAAATGTTTGACCTTACTTATTTTTTGGTTTGGTGTGGTAGTTGGCATATAAATAATGCCACGGGTTTTGAGTGACGAACATGCAAAAGCTACACCTTGGGCATGATTGCCTGCACTTGCGCATATAACGCCACCTGCACGAGCTGCTTCGCCCATCATTTTCATTTTGTTGTAAGCTCCTCTGATTTTAAAAGAACGTACCACCTGCATATCTTCTCTCTTCAGAAAAACATTACAACCATATTTTTTGGATAGGTTATAATTTCGCATCAATGGTGTATTGGTCACTATGGATTGGATGTTAAGGCTTGCTTCCTCTATTTTCTCTAGGGATATCATGATGTGATTTTTTTCAATATTAAAAGAAGATTTTACCATTCCACCAGTTTTTTTCTATGATGGCGTTATTTTTATGGTAAAAGTTTAGACCCGTTTCATTCCAATCTAGCACTTGCCATTTGGTCATATTTGCTCCTTGTTCTTTTGCTTCTGCTAAATATGCATCAAATAATTGCTGTCCGATTTTATCCCTTCGGAATGCAGGTTGTACATAAAAATCTTCTAGGTATAAGCACTTGCCTTTCCAAGTCGAAAATGTCATATAAAACACGGCTATTCCTACGACTTTATGATCAATAGTTGCCACAATACCTTGCAATAATCCTTCGGAAAATGCTTTTTCATACTCATCTATACTAACAGTTAACGCTTCAGGTTCCTTTTCGAATACGGCAAGTTCATATACGAGCGCATATATTTCTGGAATATCTTCGATCTTTGCTTTACGAATGATCACATCAGCCATTTGTTGGAATTTTGTTTGGGTCAAATGTATGAATTCTTAAGCATTTAGGTTTACTTTTTCAATAAACTCATCTTCTGTCATAATCTGTACGGTGCCTAGTTCCTGTGCTTTTTTGAGTTTCGAACCAACTTTTTCGCCTACTACTAGAATATTTAGATTGCTACTTACAGCTGAGATATTTCTTGCGCCTGCTTTTGCCGCTAGTTCCTCAGCTTGTTTACGTCCGAGTGTTTGTAATGTACCTGTAAATAGAATGGTTTTGCCATAAAACACACCATCTTCAGAAACTTGGAGTGGTTTGTCATCATCCGTTTGTGTCAGATTAACGCCATAAGATTCCATCATTTGAAGCATTAGAATATTGTCTTCATTGGCAAACCATTGACTTACATTTTCAGCTACAACTGGTCCAATGTCTTTAATTTCGAGAAACCGATCTACGCTCCATTTACGCAGATCAAAGACGTGATTGATTTGTTCAGCGACTAGTTTGCTTGCTTTTTTTCCAAAATGATGAATACACAATGAATACATCAATCGTTGGATTGGGTTATTTTTTGCTTTATCGATTGCCTTCTTAATATTCTCTGCAGACCGCTTACCAAAACCTTCTAAACTGGCTATTTTATCATAATCTAATCGGTAAATGTCACTCATATCTTTGATCCAACCCAATTCGTAAAACCGCTCTACATAAGACTTTCCAAACCCGTCAATATCCATTGCATCTTTGGAAACGTGGAAGATCATTTTCTGAAGATTCTGAGCACCACAAATACAGTTTGGACATCGCCAAGCGGCTTCTCCATCTTCTTTAATCAGTTTGACTTCTACCGTCATGTCTCTATTAAATGGGCAAACTCCAGGAAAGTCAATAACTGTCTCTACACCTGTACGCAACTCTGGAAATGACTTTACAATGTAAGGAATCACATCTCCAGCTCGCTCCACAAGCACAGAATCGCCGATACGCAGATCCTTGCTTTTTATAAATTCTTCATTATGCAGCGAGATAGACGAAACCGTGACTCCTGCAAGATAAACAGGTTCAATTTTTGCCACAGGCGTGATAGATCCTATTTTACCTACCTGATATTCTACAGAAAGGAGCTTGCTAGTTGCTTGTTTGGCTTTAAATTTGAAAGCGATCGCCCAACGAGGATGATGTGATGTATAGCCGCATTTTGCTTGAAGTTCGAGACTATTGACTTTGATGACTATTCCATCTATTTCATATGGATAATCATCTCTTTTGATTTCCCAAGATCTGATAAATTGACCTACTTCAATGATGTTTTTACAAACTTTTTTTTCTGCCTGTGGCACTTTAAAACCCAATTCTCCAAGTAGGTTTATACCCGCTATATGTGTCTCAAAGGCATTTAAAACAGAATTTTCGTTAGCATCTACTGCGTATGCAATTTGATACACAAAAGCTTCCAAACCTCGCTTGCGCGTTTCGTTTGCATCCTTAGTACGGAGCCCACCTGTAGCGGCATTTCTTGGATTTGCAAATAATGTGAGGCCTTCTTTTTCTCTTTCTTTATTTATACGTTCAAAATTATCTTTTCGAATGAGTGCTTCGCCACGGAGTTCAACTTTGGAAATACCTCGAGATGAAAATGTAGCTCTAAGTGGAATACTTGAAAGAGACTTCGCATTCTGAGTCATTTCTTCTCCAAAAGTTCCATTACCACGTGTAGCCGCTCTAACCAAGATATCGTTTTCATAGATCAAGGCGATACTACCTCCATCAAATTTAGGTTCTACACAATATTCTATTTCTGTATCTGATGGTAGTCCACAAAGTTTTTTGATGGTATTGTCGAAATCTTGGAGGTCATCTTCATTGTATGAATTGTCTAGAGATAACATTGGTACCGTATGCTGTACAGGTGGCAAATCCCCAGAAAGATCATTGCTTACCCTTTGTGTAGGCGAATCAGGTGTGATCAAGTGTGGATGCTCCTCTTCTAAATCAACCAATTGTTTATAGAGCTGATCGTACTCAAAGTCTGAAATTAGGGGATCATCTTCGATATAGTATTTTCGTTCATGAAAAATTAATATATCCCTCAGCAGCGTGATTTCATCAACGGTAGCTTGCTTATATAAGAATGCTTTTGTTTGATCGGTATAATATGTTTGAGAATCAGAAGAATGCATAGAACCCATTTATTATTTACCAACAAAAGTAATAGAATTTACAAATCGAGACGAATTTTTATCTCGATTTGTATGTAGTAATAGCTTGGTCAAAGATTTCTTTTGATAAAATATTTTATAAGCTCCAGAGTGAAATTTAAAATCCATTATTGTTTTGTCAATAATATTTTTTCACCGTTTGCACCTGTGATCAACATTCTTCCATTTTCTATATAATATCTACCTAGTTCTAATTGTTGGGATTTTCCTCCTTCTGTAATATGCAGATAGATTTTGCTATTTTCAGTCCACCAATACAGCCCAGGTACAACACCACTTCCTGCTCCAGATGAAGAACCTGAAAAATTACTTCCACCAACCACCGTAGAACTACCGCCATCTGCCATAGATCCATCTGCATAAAATACCAGACTTTCTCGAGAACTCATAGCGCCATAACTTCCATTCGAACTATAGCCAGAACTGTAGTTGCTTTCTTTTACCCATGTACCTACGACGTTTCCATCTCTTGGTTTATTTGGAATCCCAACAGTTTTATTTGTAGATTCAGCTTGATTTCTTGTTTTCTTTTTATTAAAAACAACATTCATATCGTGTTTTTCACCCAAGTAATCAAAGGTCAAAATAGCATTAAAAACATTTGACTGTAATGTACCTGACATCGCAAATTGTATCCCAAGTTTAATTTCTATTGCTTGGCCAGAAAAAGTATTATTATTTGTTGTCCCAGATACATCGTACTTGTTTTGACTATCTTGCATGTTGCCGACTACATTATTTGCACCATTTGATATCAGGGTTAACGAAATATTATCTCCATTAAAGATACCTTCATAAGTGCCAACAAATACATTTTGAGCATTCATTAGTAAAGAAAAATTCAGAAAAAAAGACAGTAAAAAGTACTTCATTACTAAACGTTTTCAGACAAAAAAACTAACATTATCCAAAAATAAGGCTAAAAATCATAAAAGTCAATACCGATACCGTTTTTCCTGTATTAACTTAGTGCTTTTCGGTTTAATGTGCACTTTCCACTTCTTCATTATGATTTACCCCATGTTGATGCGTGGTATCAATTCCCATTTCATGATGATTTTCATGATGATGTGCCTGTTTTATTTCTTTAAACGCTACTAAATTTTGCGGTGTTTCCGTTGTTGTGGATTGACTTTCCTTGATTTTGTGGGTTGAATTTAAGGCAATATTTTTAAAGGACTGAATTGGACTTTTTCGTGAAGGCCATTTTACAATAACTTCATCTATTGATTTGGCATTACCGAGACCAATGACTTGTTGAAGACTAGAGCTACCGAAAGTTCCTCCAGCACCTACCCACCTGTAAATGCTCTTTTGTTTTCCATTTTTATCTGTCACTTTCACTTGAATCCTTGCACCAATAGCTGATCTATTACTGACAGTTCCTTCAAGATTTAGCTTGACCCATTTCGTATTTTTTACAGGATTTTCGAAAAGCAAATTATAGGCTACATCACCTTCGAATGCGCCACCTTGTACACAATATATATCCACATCTCCGTCATTATCTAAATCTCCCATAGCGACACCATGACCTTTTTGGATATGGCCAAAACCAGCACTTGTCTCATCTACAAAATTTTTACCTTGATTATTTCTAAAAAATCTATTTGGTACAATCGTCCTTAGATCTGGAGCTCCCGTGCCAGCATATACATCTGGAAAACCATCGTTATCCAAATCTCCGACACTACATCCCATAGCATATACGGCAGTATTAAAGCCTGATTTAATAGTCACATCTTCAAATCGCTCACCGCCTAAATTGTGATATAACTTGGGTTTTTCGCCAGAAGATTCTTTACCTAAATACTCCAGCGAAGCATCTTCCGCCAAGTTTAACAATCTACTCGAAGAATAACCAAATACTAGCAAGTCAAGATTTCCATCATTGTCATAATCAAAAAATATATTAGGAAAACTAAATTTTGGACCTTCTACTTTAACATTTGGGGCAATGTTTTGAAATTTCCAGTTTGTAAAGTCCTTGCCACCACGATTCATAAATAACTTGTTGTTCCCACCCATTACGGAGATGTACAAATCAGGAAGACCGTCATTATTTACATCGCCAAAATTGACACCTTTGCAAAATTCTACAATATCTAGACCGTAAGTTGATGCAACATTTGTAAAAGTACCATCACCATTATTGTGGTAAAATTCATTTGGGTGAAGGCTTCCCATTTCCTTGATGGATTCATTACCTACATATAAATCTAGCCAGCCATCACCATCATAATCGCCCCAGGTTGCTGTCTGAGTAGGGTGAAACGATAGTACGCCAGCCGATTTTGTAACATCGGAAAATGTACCGTTTCCATTGTTTTTGAGAAGTGAATTCGGGATATTTCCACCTAAATTTAACCAACCACCACGCATAATAAATATATCAACAAATCCATCATTATTATAATCTGCATGAATCGTATTCAATCCACTTGTCAATCCCTTAAGTCCTGCAGCTATGGTTACATCTTCATAACCACCATTTTTATCACTAAAAAACAATCTGCATTGTTCTTGTAAGCCATAAGCAGTGACAAAAATATCAAGATGACCATCATTATTAAAATCTTCCATATTGACTCCACCAGACATGCCTAGTACGTCAAGTCCGGTTTTTGTGGCAATATCTTTAAAGTAAGGAAGTTTGTTGTTTTTTCCATACGAAGGCACTGGAATCAACCATTGTTTTGGGACGTCTTGTGGATATTTCCCCAATGTCATGTAAGCAATATTTAATAACCATCTACAACTCAAATCGTCAGGATATTCCGTCAATATCTTTTCATACATTTGGATTGCCTTTTCTGAACCAGTTTTTATGGCATGAAATCCTTCTTCTTGAAGCGGTATGATACACGATGATGCCGTATGGTTTTGTACGCAGTTTTGTTGTTCACCTAGTCTTAAGTATGCAATAGCCATTTTTTCATGAATCATTTTGGATATATCATTCATAGGCATGTTATCTGATGCAGCTTGTGCTAGAAAAGTTTCAAAAATGCCAATGGCATCTTGTGTTTTTCCTGCATTCAAAAGTTCGTCAGCGCATTGAAACAATAGTTTAGATCGCTCTGAAACATTCTGTGCTGCATCTGACTTTTGTTTATAGAGTACCGCCATTTTGTAGTTTAAATTGTAACTCTTGGTCGGGTCACTTATTTGGTATATGGAGTCAAGCATTTTTACCATGTAGGCATTTTCTGGGCTCACCCCTTCTAAAGAGTTGCTAGATAATTGTTCATGTTGAGAATGATCGTGGCTAGAATGATCATGTTTAGAATGATCGTGTTTGCAAGATACTAATGCAAAAAGCATCAAGCTTAAAAATAAGAAAGACTTCATTTGGTTCGGCTTTAATATATATCAAGTACCACTTCATTATACAAAATTTGATACATAGGTATCACTTCATGGACAATTAAGTACACTAGCAAAATTTGGTTAAAGAAGTTTTAACAAATCAATTAGTAGGATGTTCAATTCATGTAAATTCAAATACAAAAAAGGCCACAACAAAATAATCATTGTGGCCCATTCATAACGTGATTTTTAATACTAAAGTACAAGCAAATTCTCCATGGAAACTTTGCCTTCTACTGCGGCTTTAATATCTGATATCTTGACTCTGTGTTGTTCTAGTGTGTCCCTATCTCTAATGGTGACCGTCTCATTTTCCAATGTTTCGAAATCTATGGTTACGCAATAAGGTGTACCAATAGCATCTTGTCTTCTGTACCTTCTACCAATAGCATCTTTTTCGTCATATTGACAGTTAAAAGACAACTTCAGCTTATCATATACTTCGGAAGCTACTTTGGTAAGTTCTTCTTTATTCTTTAACAATGGTAAAATAGCCACTTTTACCGGTGCAAGTGCAGGATGCAATTTTAAAACCGTACGAGTAGAATCTGCACCATCAGCATCAGGTACATTTTCTTCTACCAAGTTGTTTGCGATCATGGCAAGGAACATTCTGTCGCAACCTATAGACGTCTCTATCACATATGGCACATAATTTTCATTGAGTTCAGGATCAAAATATTGCAATTTTTTGCCAGATAAATCTTGATGTTGACTCAAATCAAAATCACCACGTGAGTGAATACCCTCTAATTCTTTAAATCCAAATGGAAATTCAAACTCGATATCAACAGCTGCTTTTGCATAATGTGCCAAGTTTGCATGATCGTGAAATCTAAGTTTGTCGCCACTTGTACCCAAGGCTTTGTGCCATTTCAATCTTGTTTCTTTCCAATATTGATACCATTCATCTTGAGAACCAGGACGAATGAAAAATTGCATCTCCATCTGTTCGAATTCTCGCATACGGAAGATAAACTGTCTTGCTACGATTTCATTTCGGAATGCTTTACCGATTTGTGCTATTCCAAAAGGTATTTTTTGTCTTGTTGACTTCTGTACATTCAAGAAATTTACAAAAATACCTTGTGCTGTTTCTGGTCTCAGGTATAGCTTTCCTTCTTCACCCGCTATATTTCCTAGTTGGGTATTAAACATCAAATTGAATTGACGTACTTCTGTCCAATTTCGCGAACCCGATTCTGGGCATACGATTTCGTATTCGTCTATCATGGCTTTGAGTTCTTCCATATTTCCATCCGTCATCGCTTTTGCAAGACGACCAAGAGACTCATCTATTTGCTTCTGACGCTCGATAATTCTGTCATTGGTCTCGCGAAACTGTTTTTCATCAAATGCATCACCAAATCTCGCTTTGGCTTTTTCTATATCTTTTAACGTTTTTGCTTCTATTTTTTCCGCATAACCTTCTATTAGTTGATCTGCACGGTACCTTTTTTTAGAATCTTTATTATCTACTAATGGATCATTAAATGCATCTACGTGACCAGAAGCTTTCCATGTTTTGGGATGCATAAAGATCGCAGCATCAATACCCACAATGTTTTCATGCATTTGGACCATAGACTTCCACCAATAGCTTTTAATGTTGTTTTTTAGCTCTACACCATAAGGACCATAATCATATACTGCGCTCAGACCATCATAAATTTCACTTGACTGAAAAATAAACCCATATTCCTTACAATGCGCAATCAAATTTTTAAAATCCATCCTAATTTTTATTTATATTCTTAATGAAGGGGCAAAAATACGACCAAAGTATTAAAAATTTGTTTTTTATTGAAATAATAGACACATCAATTCAAATAAATGTTGTTTTTTTGTCGTCTTAATTAATCAAAACACCTATTTTATGTCAAAGTATTCTATCGTAATTCTTGCTATTGCTTTTGTTACTATTATGTCTTGTGGTAAAGATGAAGAAACCAAAGTGGATTGTGCAGGAGTGACGCCTACTTATAATAATGGAGTAAGTATAATATTAAATTCTACCTGCGCATTGTCAGGATGCCACGAAGGTACAAACCCAGGTGGAGGTATTGATTTAAGCACCTATGCTACTGCCAAATCTGCAAGTTTAAATGGTAAGGTTTTACAAGCAATCAAACATGAATCTGGAGCTATTGCTATGCCTCAAGGTGGCACAAAACTATCAAACGAATTGATTAAAATCGTAGAATGTTGGATTCAAAATGGTGCGCCTGAGTAATCTTCATTAGCTACACCCAAGCCAAATAGAGCATAATCATATTTTATTGGATCTTCACGGTCAAAGAGTATTAGACTATTGGTCAATTCTTTGACCGTTTGCCAATCTCTTTGTTTTCTGGTGATTAATGCAAATTTTCTTGCATATCGCTCTACATGTACATCTAGTGGTATCATTAGTCCTGACATAGGTATAGTCTTCCATAAACCGAAGTCAACTTTGTTGTCATCATGTCGTACCATCCACCTTAGATACATATTGAGTCGCTTGCAAGTAGCATTTTTTGCGGGTGTAGCGATATGTTTTCTTGTGCGCAATGGCGCAAATTCATTATCAAAAAAATAGTGATGAAACCTTATTAATGCGGCTTCTTGATCATAAGGAACTGTCTTTTCGTTATAAAAAGCTAACTCTAATGTGTCATGTTTAACGTAGTTACGCTGAAGAAAATCAACAAAATAAACGATATCGGTAGCTTGGAAAGTGCGATGTTTGAATCCTAACAATCCTTTCCTGTCTTTTTCTGTATGGTTTTTGATAAAATCATAAGGCGTATTATCCATCATGGTCATAAGTTCCTTAGACTTCATGATGATGGTTTTTCTATTTCCCCATGCGAGTATTGCACTGAAGAAACCAGCTATTTCTATATCTTGTGAAGCAGTATAACCGTGTGGAATACTGATAGGGTCTAACTCAATAAAATCTAAGCTATTGACACGACTTACAATATCATCCAAATAAGCCTTTAGTTTTAAAGACTCATTTGACAAAGCATTCAACATGTGGCACTAATTACTTAAGTGTCTGTTTGATCTCGATGATTTCGTATCCTTCTATGACGTCACCTGTTCGGATATCATTAAAGTTTTTGATGGTAACACCACATTCAAAACCTCCTTTGACTTCTTTAGCGTCTTCTTTAAATCTTTTCAATGAAGACAACTCTCCGTGTGCACCTTCCTTCATCGGGAAGATAACGATACCGTCTCGTATCACGCGGATATGCGTATTTCTAGTGATCTTACCTTCTGTGACATAACAACCTGCGATGGTTCCAATTTTGGACATGGTGTATGTCTCACGTACTTCCACTTGAGCCACGATTTTCTCTTCCTTGGTAGGCTCGAGCATTCCTTCCATCGCTGATTTGATTTCCTCGATGGCTTCGTATATGATAGAGTATGTTTTGATTTGTACACCTTCTCTTTCTGCAAGGGTTCTTGCATTTGCAGATGGTCTCACCTGGAATCCAATGATGATAGCATCTGATGCAGAAGCCAACAATACGTCTGATTCTGCAATCGCACCTACTGCTTTGTGGATGACATTCACTTGGATTGTCTCTACAGAAAGTTTGATCAATGAATCCGCCAATGCTTCGATAGATCCATCCACGTCTCCTTTTACAATAAGGTTCAACTCCTTAAATGTACCTAAAGCTAGACGTCTTCCAATCTCATCTAAAGAGATACGTTTGCTTGCTCTATTTGATTGTTCTCTTTCTATTTGTGCACGTTTAGCAGCCAATTGTCTAGCTTCTTGGTCAGAATCCATGACTTTGAACTTTTCACCCGCTTGTGGCGCACCACTTAATCCTAAAATTAGAGTAGGAGTAGAAGGACCTGCTTTTTTGACCTTTTTGCCATGTTCATTAAACATTGCTTTGATCTTACCAGAATATGGACCAGCTACAAGCGAATCTCCTATTTCCACACTTCCGTTTTGGACTAGGATTTTGGTAACGTATCCCTTCCCTTTATCTAGAGATGCTTCTATAACTGTACCCGTACCTTGTCTATCAGGGTTTGCCTTCAAGTCAAGTACTTCTGCTTCTAGTATTATTTTTTCAAGCAATTTGTCGATGTGAAGTCCCTGTTTTGCAGAGATATCTTGAGACTGGTATGATCCACCCCAATCTTCTACCAACAAATTCATCGATGCTAACTCTTGTTTGATTCTCTCAGGATCTGCACCTGGTTTATCTATCTTATTGATGGCAAAAACCATTGGTACACCTGCTGCTTGTGAGTGACTGATGGCTTCTTTGGTTTGTGGCATCAAGTGGTCGTCTGCTGCAATAATGATTACTGCTACGTCTGTAACCTTAGCACCTCTGGCTCTCATGGCTGTAAATGCTTCGTGACCTGGTGTATCTAAGAAGGTAATCTTCTTATTATCAGGGCCTACTTTTACTTCATAAGCTCCAATATGCTGCGTGATACCACCGGCTTCACCGCTTGCAACATTTGCGGATCTAATATAATCCAGTAGAGATGTCTTACCGTGATCTACGTGTCCCATTACTGCGACAACTGGAGCTCTAGGCTTAAGATCATCTTCAGAATCTACAATAACGTTTTCTTCTTCTACATCTTCTTCAGCACTGATAAATTCAACTTCATGGTCAAACTCTCCAGCTACCAACTCGATGATTTCAGCATCAAGACGCTGATTGATAGAAACGATGATTCCAAGACTTAAACAAGTGGTGATCACCTGAGAGACAGGCACATCCAATAGACTAGCCAACTCAGACACAGATACAAACTCTGTTAATTTGAGTTTAGTTTCTACGTTTTCGCTATCTATTTGTTCTTGTTTTTCTCTCTTAACGTCTCTATTATCTCTTCTTATTTTCTGACGTTTGTTTTTACCACCTACATTGAGGCGCGCCATAGTTGCCTTGATTTTGTCATCGATCTCCTTTTGAGATACTTCTTTGACTTCTTCTCTAGCTGGCTTTCCTTTTGCTGGAGCATTACCACCAGCACCTGATGTTGCAGGTCTATTTGGAGCATTTCCAGTACGTGGATCTGGAACTGGAGCACCAGTCGGCAACTTCTTACGCTTACGCTTACGTTTCAGCGCATCGTTTGCTGATCCTGCTTGTGTAGTTCCGTCAGCTTTGGCTGGTTGGCCAGGCTGTGGTTTGGATCTATCTACTGGTTTTGGTTTGGTAGAACTATCCAGCTTGCTGGTATCTATCTTACCCATGATCTTAAGACCTTTCAGTTGTGGTGTTTTTGCTCTAAGCATCACCTCTTCTGACCCATCACTATTCGTATTTTCTCTTGTCTGAGCATCTACTTTTTCAGCTACTGGTTGTGGTATTTCGACTTTTACTTCTTCTTTTTTGACCTCTGGTTTAGGTGGTTCTACTTTTGGAGCTTCCACCTTAACTTCTTCTACTTTTTTAACCTCCTCTTTGACAGGTTCTGGTTTGACTGGTTCTACAACTACCTCTTGTTTTGGTTCAGGAGTTGGTGTAGGTACCACAGGAGGTGTTTCTACTTGTGGAGCTGGTGTAGGTGTTGGTTTTGGTTTGTCCAACTCTATTTTACCTAATACTTTTAGACGTGGAGCTTCTGCCTTGACAGAAAAAATCTCCTCTTCCTTTTTAGCTTCTACTACTGGCTCCGGCACAACTGGAGTTGGTTCAGGCTCAGGTACTACTACCGGCTTATCTAAATCAGCTAACTTGGGGATAGTAAATAGTGGTTTAGGAGCAGGCTTTTCTTCTGCATGATGTTTGTGGTCATCTTTTGTATTAGGTCTAGTGCCTATTACAATCTGATCCGCCTTTTCTTTTACAGCCATAGATGTGCTGAATTCCTTCAAGAGGACACTGTGCATCTCGTCAGAGACTTGAGAGGTAGGTTTGTTCTCGATGATGTGACCCTTTGAAGCAAGGAAATCTACGATCGTACCAAGACCTACATTCAGTTCTTTTGCTATTTTTACTAATCTTTCTGCCATTAGCGATTTAAAATATTTAAAATAATGTCTAGTCGTCTTCAAACTCAGAAGCTAATATCTTTAACACGTCATCTACCGTCTCCTCTTCTAAGTCTGATCTTCTAATTAATTCCTCCCTATTTAAGGAAAGAACACTTTTGGCTGTATCACAACCTATATTTTTTAGGGCTTCGATTACCCAGTCTTCGATTTCATCTGAGAATTCATCAAGATCCACGTCCTCAATTTCTTGTTCTTCGTTATCTCGGAATACATCTATCTCGTAATTAGTCAGCTTACTTGCCAACTTAATATTGCTACCACCCTTACCTATCGCCAACGATACTTGATCTGGCTTAAGATATACGGATGCTCTCATGTTTTTGTCATCTAGAGAGATACTTGTAACCTTCGCAGGTGTAAGCGATCTTTGGATGAAAAGGGAAACATTATTCGTATAATTAACAATATCAATATTTTCGTTTTTCAACTCTCTTACGATACCATGAATTCTCGAACCCTTCATACCCACACAAGCACCTACTGGATCGATTCTATCATCATAAGATTCTACAGCTACCTTTGCTCTTTCACCAGGCATTCTGACTATCTTTTTGACTGTGATGAGTCCATCTTCTATTTCTGGTACTTCTTGCTCTAACAATTTTTCTAAGAAGCCATTGTCCGTTCTTGACAACATGACCATTGGTGTACCATTACGCATTTCAACACGTTTGATGATACCTCTGACCATATCACCCTTTCTGAAAAAGTCACCTTTGATCATCTCTAATCTAGGCAATACCAATTCATTTTGGGTAGCATCGTCCATGACGAGTACTTCTTTTTTAAGAATTTGGCTTACTTCACCTACGACAAGATCACCCACTCTATCCATGTATCTCTTATATACATCATCTTTTTCAAGATCCATGATACGAGATATCAATGTTTGTCTCGCTGCCATGATAGATCTTCTACCGAAGTCTTCAAGTGTCAACAATTCATAACATTCTTCACCGACTTCGTAAGCTACATCTATAGATTTTGCTTCTGTATATGATATCTGAGCTAACTCATCTGTCACCTCTCCGTCGGGAACGATTTGTCTAACTCTCCACATCTCAAGGTCACCATTATGTGTATTGACAATGACATCAAAGTTGTCATCTGAGCCAAACTTTTTTCTGATCAATGTCCTGAATACATCTTCAAGAACACGGACCATCGTAGGCCTGTCTATATTTTTGCCTTCTTTAAACTCTGAAAAGGAATCTACTAAATTCATTAATTGAAACTTATTTTAATTTTTGACTCAATTATGTCTTCAAATTTTATTTCATCAGTCACCATGACCTTTTTATTTTTTTTACCTTCTTTTATTTTTGTCTCGTATTCCACGAATATTTTATTATCTTCTACTTTAGTAAGTAAACCTTTACTACTCTTATCAATGCTATGTTTGATATCAATGGTCCTACCTATATTTTTTGGGTATTGTCTTAATTGTTTGAGTGGGCTACCAACGCCTGAAGATGAAACTTCCAATGTATAACTTTCTCCAAAAACTTTGTTTTCATCAAAAATAGCCTCCAACCATCTACTTAACTTCTGACATTTCAAAAAATTGATGCCACCATCACTATCTAAAAATACTTCTATTTTATTGTTTTTTATCTTAAAATCAACTAGATAAGTATCCTCGAATTCAAGCTCTCGAAGACCGCTTTCTATTAATTTTTCAAACTCTGAATTATGCATAAATAAGGTATAATAAAAAAGGGAACTGGTCTGTCCCCTTACTCTTTTACTCTTTCGTGCCGCAAATATAGGAAAAGTTTTCGTAATATCAATATTTTGCCAAAAGATATTTTTTGTGAGCCATTATTATTCCTACATTTTGAATGGATACGACTTCTTTTTTTTACTTCATCTACATTCCTAAGAAAAACTTATAAAATTAAATAATCTTCCCACCATTTCTTCATACTTTTGCGACCTCAATTAAAAATAATTCACGTGGCTAAATCAATTTCTCTTAAATCCGCTGACAACATTCGAATTCTTTCAGCTGCTATGGTTGAAAAAGCTGCCTCTGGTCATCCAGGAGGCGCAATGGGTGGTGCGGACTTTATCCAAATTTTATACAGCGAGTTTTTATCTTTTGATCCAGACGATACTTCTTGGCCATTCAGAGATAGATTTTTTCTTGACCCAGGTCATATGTCTGCCATGCTATATTCGCAACTGACACTTTGTGGGTGGATGAGTGTAGATGATATTAAAAATTTCAGACAGTGGAAAAGCGTCACACCTGGCCATCCTGAAGTTGATCTGAAAAGGGGAATTGAAAACACCTCAGGACCCCTTGGATTAGGCCATGCTTTTGGTGTAGGTGCAGCCATTGCAGAGCGTTTTTTGGTAGAACGATTTGGTGAATGGATGAGTCATTATGCATACCTATACATTTCTGATGGAGGTATACAAGAAGAAATATCCCAAGGCGTAGGCAGAATAGCTGGTTTTTTGGGTCTAGGTAATGTCATTATGTTTTATGATGCAAATGATGTACAATTATCCACAACCGTAGGAGAAGTGACGTCAGAGGACACGGCAAAAAAATACGAAAGCTGGCATTGGCACGTTATCACCATAGATGGAAATGACGAAAATGAAATCAGAAAAGCCATTTTAGCGGCACAAGAAGTAAAAGATAAACCATCTTTAATTATAGGAAGAACCGTCATGGGCAAAGGTGCTGTCAAAGATGATGGATCTTCACATGAAGGTCAAGTAGAAACACATGGTAAGCCTTTAGGAAAATCAAAAGCATCTTATGCAAAAACCATTGAAAACCTAGGTGGGAATGCTGAAGATCCGTTTACTATTTTCCCTGATGTAGCAGAATATTACCAAGGTGTGCTGAACGATAAAAGAAAAGCAGCAGCTGACAAAAAAGCGATTTACCATCAATGGAAACAAGCAAATCCAGATCAATCTGCTATCTTGGACCAATATTTAGCAGGCGAATTGCCAAGTCTTGACTTCACTAAAATAGCATTGGGAACAAATGATGCCACTCGTAATGCCTCATCTAAAGTACTAGGCTATCTTGCCGAAAACGTAGGAAATATTATTGTATCGTCTGCCGATCTATCGAATAGCGATATGACTGAAGGTTTCCTCAAAAAATCTAAAGCATTCCGAAAAGGAGACTTTTCAGGCGCATTTCTTCAGGCAGGTGTATCCGAACTTACAATGGCCGCTTTAAGTACAGGTATGGCTCTTCACGGTGGCGTGACACCATTCTGTGCGACGTTTTTTGCATTCTCTGATTACATGAAACCCGTACTCAGAGTTGCTGCATTAATGGAAAAACCTGTGAAGTTCATTTGGACACACGACGCATTCCGTGTAGGCGAAGACGGACCTACACACCAACCCATAGAACAAGAAGCACAACTTAGACTCTTAGAGAAATTGCATAACCACTCAGGTCAACCATCATTTGTGGCACTGAGACCGGGCGACAGTGCGGAGACCGTAGCTGCTTACGAGTATATCTTAAACACCCAGGACAAACCAACAGGTCTTATCCTTTCTAGACAAAATATAAATGATATTGCGCCTATAAATGGTGATAGACTATCAGAAGCAAAAGCGCTAACCAAAGGTGCTTATACAGTTTATCATGGTTCTGATACACCAGACATCATACTGATAGCAAATGGTTCAGAAGTAGCTACATTGATGGATGCAAGACCAATATTAGAGTCAGCACACAGTCTGAAGGTAAATATAGTTTCTGTACCGTCCGAAGGACTTTTCAGACAACAATCCAAAGAGTACCAAGTAGCTACCTTACCTAATGGTGTACCTGTATTCGGTCTGACAGCAGGACTACCTGTGACGCTAGAGAGCCTGGTGAAAGATAATGGTAAAGTATTCGGTATGACGCATTTCGGATATTCAGCACCTTATACCGTGCTAGACGAAAAATTCGGTTACACAGCTGATAATGTCGTAAAACAAGTATTATCATTACTTGGTAAATAATATTATCACCCGTTTTCAAAAGGGATAAATTGTTATTTCTTCTGAAAATGGGTGTTTTTTTTCTTTGGGTTTATGGATTGTGGTTGTAAGGATAGAAATTTTATTTAGTGCTTACCGATAAGTAATGTTTTTTTAAATAAAAAATTAACGAGTTTAAATACAAAACTATTCAAATATTATAATGTCAGATTTATAAGATATTGATGTTAAAGAATTAAATTTTATACATACTTTTAAATAAATTCATTTAATCCTGCACTATAAACCGAACAGAGTCTTTACTATTTCTGCCAAATTTCATGATGTACACCCCAGTACGCAACTGATGGTCAATCAAAGAAATTTTTCCACCACTCGAATACCCATGACCATGTATACGACCCATTACATCATAAATTTTATACTCATCATCTTCTTGAGTAGAAATATTCAAAATGTCATCTTTTCCTATTGGATTTGGATATATCCTAGTTACTTCTATATTTTCACCAACCTCATCCTCAATGCTTGATGTCAATTTATCCATATTTAATTCGAATAGATAAGTCTCCTTGATGTGGTTTCTATTTATGTCTAAAAATGGAATATAATCACTATCATAACCTCCATAAAAAACAAGTATTTTATCTTCATTAATTATATCCATATCTATCTGCTGAAATCCAAAAACAGGTAATTTTTTAATTTTCAACCTTTCTCCTTTACTATCATATTTTATAATGTATTGACCTTTTGCAAATATTTCTCCATTTCTCGATTCAACTTCTTCGGGTCTAAAAAATGAAAATGTAATATAAATATTTCCTTCCATATCTGATACCATATCACTTTGGAATAGCCAGTTATTACTTTCAAAGGGTACGTATGAATAATAATCTATCCATTCCATTTCTAAATCTTCACTTAATACTGAAATGTCACAGCCTCTCCGACCAACCATAGCTATACTATCTCCATTTTCTGTTTTTACGTAGCCATACGTTAACCCAAATACTGCAATTCGGTCATCTGGTAAGATTATTAATTCTGTATGAAAAGTATTATTGGCAGTCTCTATATTCCCAAATGTATAAATACCAATGAGCTCTCCATTAGGATCATATTTCTGAATGATTGCATTTGCATAATCTGAAGGCATTTGAATAGTGCTATCATTTCCAATTTGATGAATATGACTTTGTGTAGCTGCTAATACAATTATATTACCCTTACTATCTACTTTCATGTCACCTATTGCACTATATCCCCACATTCCCCATGTTGTTGAATTAACCACTTCTCCAGTATTCAAATCATACACCAACAAATAACCACCTTTTACGCCTGTTTCTGGGTCTGGTAGCCCTATATAATGCCCATCTGGCGAAGTATTTCCGTTTACTGTCCCGCCTATATACATTCTATCGCCATAGAAAGCAATGGACTCGGGGCCACTAAAAAAGTTCTGATCTAAGCCTTTCACAAAGACTACCTTGTTTGTTACTTCATCTATTCCTACTAATATTGGTCCATATGTATTTTCGTTTAGTGATCTTTTTTCAATTAACTCTCCATTATACCACAAATCACCAGAACAATAAAAATTTATATAAACAACTCCTCTATGATAATAAATTCTTTTTAAATAGTTAAAGGACTTATTGGGATTATGAAATGTGCCTGTAAACAATACTTCATGTTGATCATTCATTTTAAAAAATGTAACCGTTATTTCATCAGTGGTGTCATGTCCAATAAAATTCTCATTGCAAAACATGCTGTCTCTTTTTCCAAATTCTCCTCCTCCATTAAATACACCATATCTGTATTCCCCAAATTTCTTTATATCCCGAAAATATATCCCTTCCTTGCTACTATGAAACCTAGCTATGTTTTCAACTTCTTGAGCCTGTATTTGAGGCAGCATTGGGGATAATGAAATTACCAATATTAAAACATACTTTATTGATTTCAATATATAACTAGGCATAATGTTAAATTGACTTTATAAACGAAGGTAAGTGTTTTTATGAAAAATTGATTCATTGCATTTTATTTTAAAGCGGTTTGAAAGAATTTATAAATAAAAAAAGAAACCTCCAAAAATGAAGGTTTCTTTTACCACAAGTTTAAATGCTAAAGTATATTAATCTCCGTAAGTTAGTTCGGTCATTTGTTTGGTAATCTTTACGATTCCCAAATTCGTTCTAAACAATAATCAAAGGGTCAATGTCCGTCCCAAAGGTAAGTTGCTTATTTTTAAAAAGACCTGTAAAATCAGAATTCGGTGGGAATGAATCAGAATTCGGTAAAATTTGGACCAAAAATCATCAAAAACACTCTTTTATTGCGTCAAAAAATGATCTTAGTACCTTCTAAATCCTTTGTATATTTTAGCAAATAAGCTAGATATGTGTATGAAAACTATGATTATTGGTTAGATCTAACTACTCATGATACTGATTTTGTAGCTTTCATTTACATTATTCTATCTTTAAAATCAAATTTTTGTCTGCTGAGTCGTCTACATTTTGAGCAGTTTTAGGTCTCATCAACCAACTTTATTGATGACAAATTTAAATAAATAAGTTTCTCCCTTATTAAATGATGATTTTGGCAGCTCAAGTTCATAAACATGGTTACCTTTTGTTGCCATTTTATAGTTATCGTCATCAGCAGTCCAACCATTAAATGTACCTGCTACATGTACACTTTTAATAAGACTTGCATCAAAAGCTCGTGGATACGTGTAAGTAAAGATCACTTTATCCTTGGTTGTTCGGTAACCATAAATACCACTTTTAGATAAACTATCTACCTTTAAATCTTCAGCAATTTCTAGCACGGTGTTAAATAAATTTCCGTAGGTGTTTGGCGCATTTTGATTAACCACGACCACTATACCTAATTTTAGTTCAGGATAAACTGCAAAAAACGTTTGGGTTCCATAAGTGGAGCCTTGCTTATGGCAAAATATACCATTTTCCACTACGAGTATGCCATCCCAATAATAGCCTACCCAATGTTGGTCACTATCAGAAATATTGCGTTGGGTCTCTTGCACTATTTTGTTTTTTGGATCCAACTCATAGTTTAGAAATTTAACCAAATCCCTAATGCTCGACTTTAAATAGCCACCTGATCCCCATAGATGATTTACATTCATTGGCATCAGCATTTGTTGATCATTGTAACCATCAGCCACTACTTCGCCTTCATGTGGATATAGTTTGGTATCATGCATTCCTAATGGTGAAAGTATCATATCATTTAGAAGTGTTTCATAAGTTTTATGATATACAGTCTCCAAAATATGCGCCGATAACTCCATACTCAAATTGCTGTATTTATAAACCACACCAGGTATAGTATCTAACTTCACTCCTTTTAAGTCTTCGAAAAATTGCTGTTTGCTATACTGAGCATCTAGATTCCATAAAAGAAATGCTGTACTATCTTGTGCCCTTTTTTTAATCTCACTATTATCAGGTAACTCCCTATCAAACGCAGTTTTAAAAGAAATCAAATCACTTATTCGGACAGGAATAGACAAATATTCTAAATTTGGATAGCTACCTTGAATATATTTCCTGATGTCATCATCCAAGTTTAGTTTGCCATCCAAAACTGCATTTGCCATCAAAGTGCCTGTAAATATCTTGGTCACAGAACCTATTTCAAATAGTGTACTATCGTTTGCTGGATTTGCTTTGCCTTTATCTATCTCACCATAATGACGGGTAAAGGTCTGTCTACTTTGAAATATACCTATAGATACCGAATTTGCTTTTGTTTTATCCAAAAGGTTTTCCGCATGTCTATCCATAGTTAACAATGTTACATTATCTTGGGTAAGTGGGTGCTGTGCCGCTACCATTGTACCCAAAATAATCCCAAAAAGTATTAATATTCCTTTCAAAATTCAAAGCATTTTAAAATCTAGAGAAACCCATTCATCCTTTTGTACGAAAATGAAAACATCTAATTTGATAAAAGTGAGTAAAATGGAATACGTATCTCCAATTTACAACCCATCACATCTTATTATATTCCTTAAAGGCTTCATTGAGCATTTTATAGTCAAGCTTACCTTTATTGGCTACCAAATGATCCGCTATGGCAAGTGATTTTTTGATACGACTTTCCGTGTTTTTGACCTTTCCCACAATATATAATAGACTCCTTTGTTTGCCTGCTGTGAGTTCATGAAAATATTTACTTGCATCAGGTTCTTGATAGAGTACTTCTTGAAATTCATCAGGCATAGGCATGCCATATTTGGATTCGTCTTTGACCATTTCCACATGGATTTCCCCATGTAGGGTCAATTGCAATTTTTTAATGATCTCCTGATTTAACATTACAAACCATGTCCCTTTATTGGGCATTAACGCACAGTGGATCGTCGTCTCACCATTGATTTTGCAAACGACTCTACGATCATTTCCTTCTATAAAAGTCCGAGCCATTTCGTCAGAAACCAAAAAGTGCCATCCCCATAATGGAGAGTTTTCAAAATGTGACAAGGTGGCTTTAAAACTTATAGAAGACATACGCTACCTACCATATTTTTTGACCAATGACCTTATCTTATCATTCAGCCCATTTTCTTTGACCAAGTCTTCCATATTCATATGAAAACGGAATCTCCAGTAATGTTTAGGGTTGCTAGGTTCATTGATTTGTTCTGAGTAAGCATCTTCTTTCCTTAAGGCAGCTTCCATACCCACTAAATCTTGGATAGGAAAAATAGCGAGCATACTTGGTGATGCCAAATGATCTTCCACAATGGCTTGTACGATTTCAGGACTTCCATCCATCGGCGTGTAACCATACCATTTCAGGTAATTGTAATAATAATCTTTAGCATTTTCATGGTCTCCTTGCCACCATCCTCTGATTGTAGACATATCGTGACAAGAAGGACTGCACACTGAAAAATATGGATAAGATGGGACTTGACCAAATTTGGAATTTCCCTTAGGCATACGTTGGATTTCTAAGGAAATTATGTTGAGATCACGCATGACACCAGGTACGGCTTTCGGTATCATACCTAAATCTTCACCACATATGAGCATATCGCTTGCGTCTAGAATGGCAGGAAGTTTCCACAATGCCTGTTGTCTCCAGTATTCATCATGGCGATTATAATAGTAATCATTATACAACTTCATGATTTTGGACTGAGTATAGGCGTCTAGCTGACTGTAAGAAAGTGTCGTAGCTAGGGTAATCCTGGGGTTAAATTGCTGACCATCACTATTGGGCTCTACGAGTAAAAGTACATTACTTACGAGCATCAATAAGTTCTTTTCGTACTTTTTATACTTTTGGTTTTGAGCTACAAAGTGACTTATTTCTAGTTGTGTATCAAAGGAAGACTTAAATACAATACGACCATCATTGTGTTTGGTAAAGAAGACATCAAATACATCGTCAAGTTCAGAACCAAACAATTGTGACAAATGATCAAAGGTAAGGTAAGGCATAGTAAACCTGCTAAGATCTCCCGATATACCATACTGTGCCAATTCTTCTCTGGTAAATGGTAATCGTGGATTGAATGATCCCATGGTACCTTCTACTTGATCCGTAGGTATCTGCCATATGCGGAAGAATCCCAAGATGTGATCTATCCTCAAAGCATCAAAATATCTATTGAGTTGACGCATCCTATTTTGCCACCACAAGAAGCCATCTTTTGCCATTTCCGACCAATTGTAGGTAGGAAATCCCCAGTTTTGGCCCAATACGGCATAATCATCAGGTGGTGCACCTGCTTGTTCGTTCATATTATACAACTCAGGGGCTACCCAAGCATCACAACTGAATCTGTAGATCCCAATAGGCAAGTCTCCTTTTAGCACCACTCTTTTTGAACGAGCATAATGTTTAGCTTCTAGGAGTTGTTTGTCAGCATGATATTGTACAAAATAATAAAACAACACATCGCGATAACCTTCATAACTAGGGCTACACAATTCGTTTGTTATGGCAAGACTGAACTTCGAATATTTCGGCCACAGGTTAAAGTTACATGACTGATACTTGTCTCTAAGGTGACAAAAAACTGCATATGATTTGAGCCAACTTTCATTCTGACTGATAAATTTTGCAACTTCCTTATCTTTTATAAAAGTTTCATATTCTTGCTCATAAAGCTTGCGTAAATACAAAAACTTAGTAGCTAATACTTTTTCAAAATCTACTTGTTCTAGACTATTTAGCGACTTGGCAGCTGCTTGTAATGCTTTCTGATCTGATGTATCCTTTAATACGGCAATGTCTTGCAAATTAATGTACAAAGGATGAAGGGCAAATACAGATATAGCAGCATAAGGGTAACTATCTAGCCATGTTTTATTGGCAATGGTATCATTGACAGGTAGTACTTGGATCATATTCATACCCAAACCATGGGTCCAATCTACTAGCAATTTTAAGTCAGAAAACTCACCTATACCACACCCATTTTGGCTACGTAATGAAAATACAGGTATCGCTACACCACTGCCTCTCCATTTCTGATTACCAAAGGCAAAGTTTTCATCTGTAAGGATTAGCTGCTGACCATTTTCTTCAGGTAATACAAAATGACAAACCCTATTGCTTCCTTCTTCCCAATAAAGAATTTGTTTCGTTTTTGTATCAATGATCACATATTTATAAGCTATATGGATATTTTTGTGGTCATGTGTAATGTCAAGCTGCCACATAGGGTAGTCTGCATCACTCAGCAACACAGGTGTGACCCAATTTCCTAATTCTGGAATATCACCACAGATACCAAAACTGAGATGAGATGGTAAATTAGCACAGTGCAGTCTGAATGAAATCCTATTTTTCTGACCATCTATCTTAGACAACTTTTTAGTAGTTGTCCGTTTAAAAATAGACTCCGTAAATGCAGTGGACAAAAAGGCATTATTTTCATTGTCCCTTGGTCTCCACTTATCTTCTAGAAAGACATTTTCTGCCAAGCCCTTTGTATGTATCAGCCTAGGCTTTCCCCATTCTTTATAACGTTCTACACCATCTTTGAGTAGGATGTAATGATAATATATGCTGACATTAGCATCTAACTGAATACTTGCTATCCAATTTTCTCCATCGTATGTTTGGCATTGAACAACTTTATCTTTAGGGTCACTTTTAGTGTGGTATTTTATAGAAATTTGTTCACCGAATATAGTTTTGTAATGAATATGAAAATGTAAAAACATGTGGTTATATTGTTATAAATGGCTTTAGTAATGTTGTTGACCTTCAATCAAGAATTTTATACATAATATCTGCACAATTTCTGACCAAATTGTTATTAGTGGCAAATATACACTAAGTAGTCAATTTTTCGATGCTAGCACTCAAAAATAGTTATTTTTTTAAAAAACATATCTATTAAAAACTCATCATCTAAAAGTATGCTGCAATAGTTGGAATATTGATAATGACAATGTAAAAAGATCTATCAAACTACTGTGAAATAATTTTAATCTCCACCCTTCGATTTTTACTTTTATTGGCTTCAGTATCATTCGGTCCCAATGGTTTTGTGTCTCCATATCCATGCGTATCTATTCTAGCTGATGGTACTCCACGTTCTATTAATAAAGTTTTGATGGCTTCCGCCCTTTGTTCTGACAAAATTCGCAAAGCATCCTTATCTCCTACATTATCAGTATGACCTACGATCTGAATGTACAGTTTTGGTCTAGTAAGTAATACCTCAGCAAGTTTATCAATAGATGGATAAGATTCTGTCAATACGATCGGTTTAGCACGCTCAAAATATATATTGTCCAGCATGATTGTTTTTTTCAGATCTTGTTCTGTAATGGCAACAGGTTCATTTTGATGGACCACTATTGGAACTTCAGCTTGTTTACCATAAGTACTATCTGCATACAAAATGAGTTCTACGGTTTGCTCATAAATGCCAGCATTGGCTAGTTCTTGCGGATCGATAATGACTTCTTGACTTTTGTAGTTTCTGTTATTGGCAATAAATGACATCGGTTTGTTTTCAAAAAACTTGTAACCACATATACCATCCTTTGCTCTAAAAAACCCTTCTCTTTTATCTTTGTACGCTTCACCCCAAGACAACTCACCTACCATTTTTTTACCCGTCTCCCCATTGATCATGTGAAAGGTAATGACAATTTCTTTTTCTAATTTTTGTCTCAGCAATTTAGCTTTAAATATATCACTACTGCCATCTCTATTGGAAGTGAAGTAGATAACATCGTTGTCTTTGAGCAAGTGCGGATGCGAATCATCATAGATAGAATTAACAGGTGGATTTAGTTTTTGGGGAACCGACCATTTTGTATAGGTAAAATCCAATCTATCACTGTAATATATATCTTTGCCACCGTAACCACCAGGTCTATCCGAAGTAAAATATAACCTTTTGCCATCGTGGGTCAACATAGGAGTAGATTCTCTATATGGTGAATTTATACCATTGCCCATATGAATAGGCTCGCTGTAATTATGGTCACCACTATGAAAAGAAACAAACAAATCCATATGGACAAAACTATCCTTGGTAATCATAGCCAATATCAAAATAGCAGTATCAAGACTCGCTGTAATATTAACCTCGTTGCTTTTGGTAGTGAAATTTTTGATATGAATGGGAGTAGGAAACTTAAAGTCTATACCACTTTTTTCTGTCATTGAAAACCCTCTATCTATCCCGCCGAAAGTAGCAAATTGATTGATGACCAGGTATTTATGTTGTTTTCCAAAGTTGGCACAAATACTATTGGGCAATACATCGTTGATCGGATACCCAGGATGAAAAATACCTTCCGTCTCACTATTTTTCAACTTAGTGTACCAAATGTCTTGATTGTATGAAGAAGCATAAGGATCAGCAATAGGTTGGGCTGCTATTTGTGTAAATACTTGTTTGAGCTTATCATTATATTTCGTTTCATCCATCGTCAAAAAGACATCAAAACTATCTACAAATAATGTTTTTTCACAGTTTGGATCTGCTACCCTTGTAAAAAATAAGATATCTTCATCATAAGATACCACAGGACATATTTCGTCTAGATGATCGCTGTTGACAGGATAATCAATTTTTTTTAAGGAATGTTGACCTAATCCTACTGAAATAGTAGCAAGAAAAACGCAAACAATTATAAAAATTCTATTCAAAATAAAATGGTCTTCAATGGGTATCAATTAGTGTCACAATTTTAAAATGTACATTTTCAATGTTTTAACATTCCATAAATTAGATACTCTTTTCTTTGTTGGTACAAAATAATGCCACAAATATACCAAGTTATGTTAAAGAAATTCAAATGTGATAACTAAATCTACTTATTTTGCGTTTTCGTTTGAGTAAATCATACTAATGAACAAATTATTTTTAATCGTTTGTAGCTTCTGCGGTTTAGCATTGCAAGCTCAAAAACCAATCTTAGACCAATTGGGTCGAGAAACAAAAATCACTTTTGAAGGTCAGGTCTATTCTGCTGTTATTACAGAAGAAGGTGACACCCTGATTTTGGCCAACTTAGACAATGTCAGTATAACGGCTATGCGTAGTTTTGCCAGTGATGAAGACTACAAAAAATATCAAAGATTTAGAAACTATGCCGCCAAGGTTTATCCTTATGCAAAAGAAGCCATCAGAATATTCAGAGAGCTAGAATATGCTTCTCAACATATGAGCAAGAGAGAAAGAAAGAAAAAAATAGCAGAATTAGAAGAGCAACTCACCAAAGAATTTGAAGAACCTTTGACCAATCTCACCAAGCTCCAAGGCAAGATCATGATCAAAATGATCGAAAAAGAAACGGGTGAACCTATCTATAATATGATCAAGGAACTAAAAGGAGGTTTTAAGGCTTTTTATTGGAATGCATTCTCAAAGTTATACAGCTATGAACTGAAAGAAGGGTATAATCATGGTCAATATCCCATACTAGATGCCGTGCTCAATGACTTTGATGTATCCTATAGAATAGAAAATGATACCAATCTGAAATACATTAAAATTAACCGAAGTAAATCATAAATATGCTGAAAACAGGTTGGCAAAGCCCATCAAATATAGCACTTGTAAAATATTGGGGAAAACATGGTCGTCAATTACCAAACAATCCATCTGTCAGTTTTACGCTGAATACTGCAGCAACTAGGACATTTATAGCTTGGGAAAACTATAATAAATTCGGGAGAGTAGAACTTTCTTTCACCCTAGAAGGGAAAGAAAATCCAGCTTTTGCAGCAAGAATAGAAAAGTTTTTAGATAGTCTTGTAGATGACTACTTCCCATTTCTAAAAGAGGTGACATTACAAATAGATAGTAGCAACTCCTTTCCACATAGTAGCGGCATTGCTTCATCAGCATCAGGAATGTCAGCCCTAGCCTTATGTCTTTGCGAAATAGAACAAATGATATCAGGTGAAGCATCTATACAAACTGATTTCATCACCAAAGCATCTATCATCTCTAGACTCGGAAGTGGTAGCGCATGCAGATCAATATATCCAGAAATGGCACTTTGGGGCCACCATCCAGATATTGCCCACTCATCTGATGAATACGCTATTGGTATTGGATCAGAAATACACCCTGTTTTCAAAACCTTTCATGACGATATCCTCATCGTGAGTGCCAAAGAAAAAAGTGTTTCATCGACAGCAGGCCATAACCTAATGATAGGTAATCCTTATGCAGAAGCGAGATACAAACAAGCTAATGATAGAATAATCACTTTATTGGCAGCACTAAAAGATGGCGACTTACAAACTTTCGGTAAAATCACCGAAGACGAAGCGCTCACACTCCACGCCTTAATGATGTGTTCTGATCCTTCGTATATGCTGATGGAAGAAGGTTCTTTAGCCATTATCAAGAAAGTAAAATCATTCAGAACAGATACTAATATACCTGTTTATTTTACACTAGATGCAGGCCCTAATGTACATCTATTATATCCTCATGAAAACGAACTTGACGTAAGATCATTTATCACTTCAGAACTCAAACCATTATGTCATGAAGGTAAAATCATTTACGACCATGTAGGTCAGGGTGCCCAGAAAATTATGTAGGTAAATGAAGATCTTACTTCAGTTTAGCAAATTACAGTTCTCATTGCTAGCATAAGGTTGCAACTTGTGCCAATCCCCGTGCCTTTAGGTACGAAACTAAAAAAATCTTTGCAATCTGCGTAGTCTGCGAGATATAAAACTAAGCTAAACCAAAAGAACCCCAAACCTGTTCCTTTAGGAACAAAATATCGGTAGAAAAAACAATATCGAAACCCAATCCCCGTGCATTTAAGTACGAAACAACAACCCAAAAAATCTGCGATATCTGTGTCGTCCGTGAGATATAAAACCCATTTTCATAATAGGAACCTACTGTTCGTCGTAGCGTCCTTGCTACGATGCAATATAATTAGTCATCCTGCCTGCGTTAAACCAAAATGATGAGCGAAAGTATTTAGTAAAATTTACTTTCGACCTTTAAATTATAACCTAACATAATGCGAAGCTTCCCCTGAACAAGCAATCCTGTGCAGCTTCAGCGGCATCCAGCAAATCAAAACAATCACTTCCCATTCACCATCTTCCCAATCGCATCGTCCCAATTATGCCCACCAAATTTCACCATATCTTCTCTATACATTCGATGCCCATGCGTCAATTCTCCATGATTAACTACACTAATTTGCAAATCCTGCCCTTTAGTTACTTTAGCCCCACCTTTTTCATCTGCTTCATACCACTTTTGTTTATCTGAATTTTCCATTTCACGACCACATTTGTGGATCAGTTCTTCTTCAAATTCATTTATATTGTCATAAACAGTTGCTTCATTGTCCACCAAGTCAAGAACTGACATATACGTCATACCCGTTACTTCTTGAATAGTTCCTTCTCTCCAAACTTGCATAATGACAAACGTCCATGGAGTGCCTGTTTCATTGGGTTTTGGCAAGGTAAAGTCACTAAATTCTATCTTCTCATTTCGATGACAAGCAATAGACAATGCATGTTCATAATTAGCCACTTGCCCTTCAAAATCTACATGATAATATCCTATTTTGACCGTCATTTGATTACCATCCACACCCTTTCCAAATAGTATCTGACGGTTCAGTCTCCATGCTTTTTGATCAGGCGTTTTTTTCACAAGAATGTTGCCATATAACTTAGTATTATACTTGTGAAAGAAATTAAACTTACTAAATGCCTGCTGTGAAAATGCATTTTTTAGACCATTTTTGATTGTTTTTTGCCCTTTTGGTTGAGTCATGTCACTTCGCAAGGTATTGGTCAAAATCTGAACAACTTTTGATGCATAGTCATGATTGGTATGTCCTTGAGTGAGATGCAATAATCCGTCTCTGAAAAGCTTTCCACCTGAAGATGCAATGCCAAATTCACATTGATTTTTACGTGTTTCTTCATATTGCGGAGCCGTCCGCATCTTTTCTAAATCGACCTTACCTATCGTCCGAGA
>DLGT01000019.1 GCA_002482845.1 Saprospiraceae bacterium UBA7687 | reverse complement strand
CATATCTATGAGATTATAAAAATCTTGTAACTTTGGGTTTTAAGATAAAATAACAGAGATGTCTTTACAAAATTTTGGATTGCGAATATTACCCTTTCTTTTGTTTTTAGTATTTATAAAGTCCGATGTTACTAGTCAAACTACTTTGACTGGCAATTTTATGCACAACGGTGTGAATCGCAATTACAGACTTAGACTTCCTAAAGACCATACAACTGATGAAAAAATTCCACTCGTATTTAATATGCACGGTTTTACATCAAATGCGATCCAACAGGAATTATATTCAGGAATGAACGCTGTAGCTGATGTTGAAAGATTTGCTGTTTGTTACCCAAATGGTGTAGGTAATGCTTGGAATGTAGGATGGGCTTTCGGAAGTACTGCAGACGATGTAGGTTTTATAAGTCTTTTGATAGATGACTTAATAAGTAAATACGGGTTTAATCAAAACAAAGTGTATGCATGTGGCATGTCAAATGGTGGTTTTATGAGCTATAAACTTGCCTGCGAATTAAGCAACAAAATAGCTGCTATTGCTTCTGTAACGGGAAGTATGGTACCTGGAGCACCCGCACAATGCAACCCTGACAACTTAGTACCTATCATGGAAATTCATGGAACAGCTGACAATACTGTTAATTACAATGGTACTCCTTTTGTCTCTACGGCTATTCCAGAAATATTAAAATTCTGGCAAGATAAAAACGAATGTGACGTGGCGCCTGAAATAGAAATGATACCAAACAGCAATACTACTGACAATACAACCACAGAAAAACATACTTATATCAATTGCAAAAATAATAAGGAAGTGGTGCATTATAAAGTCCTAGGTGGTGGACATACATGGCCTGGCGCAAGCATTTCTACGGGTGCTACTAGTCAAGATTTTAATGCCAGTTCCACTATATGGGAGTTTTTTAACAGGTATTCTCTGGAAAACACTTCAAATGTGCTTGCTACCGATACTAACCCAAGGACCGTAATACTAAATAACCCTTCATCAGATTATGTAAATATCCGCCATTTGTCTGATAACCAAAATATGAAACTGTATAATTTACAAGGACAATTGTCTCTTCAAACCCAACTGAATTTTGGTGAAAACATAATTCAAATTGGACATTTAGAGAGCGGTATGTATTTTGTAAAAGTAGAAAACCAACCAACATTAAAATTTATAAAAATCTAATATCTTTATGCAAGAATATGCTCAAATCTTAAACTACGCTATTCCTTTTTTTATCGTCTTAATAGCTATAGAATATGGCGCGAGCTGCTTTATGCACTTGAAAGTCAATAGATTATTCGATACTATATCTAGTCTTAGTTCAGGAGTCACCAATGTATTAAAGGATATCTTGGGTTTAAGTATAGCCATTATTAGTTATAAATGGATGGTCGAACACTTAGCCATATTTTCTATTGATACATCTTGGATATTATATGTATTAGCGTTTATTGGGTTGGATTTTGCGGGATATTGGTCACATAGATTTTCACATGAAATCAATTTGTTTTGGAATAGACACATCATCCACCACAGTAGCGAAGAGTATAATCTTGCATGTGCATTGAGACAATCTGTATCCGAGGTATTTGCAGTCTTCACTATCTTATTTCTGCCTATGGCACTTCTTGGGGTACCTACTAGTGTCGTAGCTGTAGTAGCGCCGTTACATCTTTTTGCACAGTTTTGGTATCATACGCGTTTGATAGATAAAATGGGGATTTTAGAGTATATCTTAGTCACACCTTCACACCATAGGGTCCACCATGCCATCAATCCAATCTACATGGACAAAAACTATAGTCAGATATTTATTATTTGGGATAAGCTTTTCGGTACTTTTCAGCCTGAATTAAAAGAAGAAGTGGCTGTATTTGGTGTAAGCAAACCAGTGAAAACATGGAATCCATGGTTAATAAATTTTCAGCATTTGTGGCAACTATATAAAGACGCATGGCGTACCAAATCATGGTATGACAAACTACGCATTTGGGTGATGCCCACAGGGTGGCGACCTGCGGACGTGGCTGCCAAATACCCAATCCAATATACAACTGATATCCACCATAGACCTAAGTATGATACTTCTGCTTCGATGTTTATGAATGTATGGATGGTACTACAATTTGTCATTTCTTTGGTTTTGATGATGTATTTATTTAATAATATTGGAGAATTTGCCTACAGTAGTATTTTACTTTATGGTATTTTTATATTTGTTACTATCTTTTCTTTTACAAGTTTGATGGATGGTAGTTGGATGTCTATTCCTGCTGAAGTCATAAAAACTATTTTCGGATTTTTCTTGATTTGGAAACATGATATGACTTGGTTCGGCATAGACGAAGTGGTACCTTATGGGACTATAAATGTTATGACCTATTTAATAATATCAATGATTCTTGCTTGTTATTTTTATTATTTAGATCGACCTGTCGTAAGAGAATATCGTGATTTTGCACAATAAGGATTTGACCGAACTTACTATTATTGAATCTTGGTCTATTAGTTTGATACTTTTAGTCTAATTTACGTCAGATTAGATGTAGATTTTTCATATCATTGCCAAAAATATAAAATATGCTTTTAGATGTCATTGTTGCCATAGTTGTTACACTTGGATTTTATTTGGGTTACAGTCGTGGTTTGATAAAAACAGTTTTTGACACCCTATCTCTTATCATAGGTATAGTAGCTGCTTTAAAACTGTCACCAATTGTGATAAATATAATAGGAGGAATCATAAAAATGTCTCCAGCCATTACTTTTTTATTAGGCATTGTCCTTACGTTCATCGGTGTGATGGCTTTGATCAGATTTGTAGGCAAAAAACTAGAAGACCTTCTTTCTGCTGTAAATATCAACTTTGTCAATAAACTTGCAGGTGGCGCTTTGCAGGCTATATTTTTTGCATATTTAATGAGTCTCTTCCTTTGGTTATTGAGCAGTATTCAAGTATTAAGCCCTGAAACTAAAGCAGCGTCTATCACTTATTCAGCCTTAGAACCATTGCCAGAAAAAGGTAAAAAGGTTTTCACATCTTTAAAACCAGTATTTCAAGGATTTTGGGATAAGACCTTGGAAGCCATGGATAGTATAAAAGGAACAAAAAGTGATGAAACCGAAGTAAATCCAAAACAATAGCGTCACTATTCCGTTTTGTGGTGACTAAAAAATGAAAGATTGAAGTTTATCACAAGATACGGTACGGAAAGTAAGGTGTACGATATAAAGCCAGTACTACATTCTTCTGAATACTTTGACTGGAAATCTAGCGGCAAGGCATCCGTTATTATTCAAAAAATTTCTGATGGATTCAAATCAACCTTTGACCCAGCTTTTCATAGAGATGAGCATGTCAAATTCGATTTAAGAGGTACGTCAGGTGCTTTAGTATTTCAAGCTTTACCTGATAATTTCGAACTAGAAGACGTTTTTTTCTTACAAGTGTTAGTTTTTGAAAAACTCAAAGAACTGGGTTATATATTAAATCTAGCGGAAATAAAAAGTCATAACGAATACATCACCAGTCATATTCTTTATTTGAAACCTTCTGTCAAACTACCTAGACGAGAAGGCAAAGTAGAGCAACTATTTGGAAATGTGCACATTGAAATTAAAGCAGACGATGAAGCGTTAGATTTTTTCAAAATAATAGTGCACAGATACAATGACAGCAATTACCATGAGGGCCATGCTTTCTCAAGCTTTATTGAATATTTGTTTTGATTATCTATTTAAATGGTAAATGTAAATTCCCTTTCTAAAAAATTAATACAGTCATGATCTGAGCAAGTTTTTAACTTTAATAAAAAGCTTGTTCCAACTGCATAATTAGATAGATTAATAGTTTTCCTATATTCAAAATATTTTTCATGGGTATTATTGACCCAAGTGATGATTTTTTCATCAGGTTTATCTACAGGTGTTAAAGTCACTTCTAGTTTATGTTGAGATACAGTAGCACTAAAATTAACAGCTATAATTATATTACTTGGATCATCAACTTTTTTGTCTGGCACAGGACTTACCAAATCTATACTTACTGTGTTACCTTCATCAGAATGGTCATGATGATCTCCACAAGAAGAAAAAACACTTACCATCATAAGGAAACACAATGACCATAGGGTTTTTGAAATGATATTTGTCATAAATAAAAAATTAAATCTATCAGAAACTACTCAATGTGTAACAGAATATATGCAACGCAAGTTCAAACTTAAAGAATCATTTTCCTTGATCAAATACAATCGTACTTAGATCCGCTTCAGAATAATTGATGGACTTTAATACTTTTTTATCTGCTGTCCTATAGACCAAATATTCACCTTCTTGCTCTTGGATAAAAGATTCTGTGTTTTTCTCTTCCAAATAATATTTCTGTGTGGCAATGGCCTCATCATATGATTTACAAGTCTTGCTCATATTAGACCGCTGTACTTCATCAAAAAGTGATTTGAATTTATTTCCTAGACCAAACTCAAGTACTGCCCCTGACAACACATACTGAAGATCACTCAATGCATCAGCAATACCTACAATATCATTGTCGATAATAGCAGTTTTCAACTCATCTAGCTCTTCTTGTAATAGGGCGATCCTGAGATTACATCGTTTTTCATCAGGAATAGTCGGGACTGCTAGTACAGGAAGATTAAATATATCATGAAATGCTGCTACACTTGTCAAAGCAGATGGTTCGTCAAAAATATGGAGCCTCTTAGCCATTTGAAAACTATTTATTTTATATGAGTAAAATGGGTGCAAAGCTAAACAAACCAAATCAAAATTAAAGCTAAGTGGTAAGAGAATGATAGTACGTTAAAAAAAATATTATCCCTTCTAAAAAATTTGTAGCTTTGTAACTAGTTAAATCAAACCCTTCTGATGGATAGAAAATCATTTATCAAGTCATCCACGATTGCTGCATTAGGCGCAGGAGTTTTAGTAACCTCGTGTGCTGAAAAAAAAGTTTCAGAAGCAACCAATGTAAAAACTGATAAAAAGTATAATTGGAAAATGGTCACCACTTGGCCACCAAATTTTCCTGTTTTAGGTGAAGCATGTCATGTACCCAATCTGCAAATAACTGACATGCTTCACCTAAAACAGGA
>DLGT01000008.1:32183-34249 GCA_002482845.1 Saprospiraceae bacterium UBA7687 | reverse complement strand
TCGTAAAAAATGTTTGATCAAACATTTTTTACGAGGAACGTGTCCCTTTTGAAGATATCCATTTGTTATTAGGGTGTAGTTCACATATTTAAAATAATTTATTAAACATTTAAAAAATGAAAGAGTACATTCTTCTTTTTAGACACGAAAACGTAAACGGCAAAGTTTCGCCAGAACAAATGCAACAATGGATGCAGCAACAAATGGATTGGGTGAATAGTATCGTAGCTCAAAACAAATTTGTAAGTGGCACAGGTCTATTATTTGATGATGCCAAGGTAGTCGATTTCCAAAAAACAGTGACCAACGGTCCGTTTGGAGATATCAAAGAGACATTGGGTGGCTTCATAATCGTAAAAGCAGAATCGGCAGACGAAGCAGCAGGATTTGCTAAAGGGGCACCGATATTACAAGGCGAAGGTAATACCGTTGAAGTACGACAAATATTAACCCATTAAATCAAATAACGCTCCTGTATCATCGGGAGCGTTAGTTCTTACCAAATGAATGAAAATGAAATCATTCCACACTATTTCAAGACAGAATTTAGCAAAATGGTGTCTGTCATTACCAAGTCATTCGGTCTTGAATATATAGAAACAGCAGAAGATATCGTAAGTGAGACGTTTTTGGCAGCGCTTGATAGTTGGCCATACCGTGGAAGACCAGCAAATCCTACAGCTTGGTTATATACCGTCGCAAAAAACAAAATGAAAAATTATCTTGCTCGTCATAAAAACTATGCGCACAAGGTATCTACCCTATCTACTTCTTTTGACTTATCAAATGACTTGGAAATTGATTTCTCAGAAAAAAACATTACGGATAGCCAATTGCTGATGCTTTTTGCAGTGTGTCATCCTTCCATTACGCCCAAAGCACAAATATGTTTGGCTTTAAGAGTCTTGGGTGGATTGGGATTGAGTGAAATTGCTGATGCTTTTTTGTCCAATAAAGAAAACATACATAAAACACTCCAACGAGCAAAAGCAAAACTCAATACAGCAAATATAAAAATAGAAATGCCAAATGATGCCGACATCAACCATAGATTAGGCACCGTTACCCAGGCCATCTATTTAATATTCAGTGAAGGATATTATTCTGAAAGCCACCAAAGCATTATACGGAAAGAACTATGTGTAGAAGCATTAAATCTGACCTATCTATTACTAACCAATCCTAAAACAAACAATCATGCGACCAATGCTTTGATGTCGTTGATGTGTTTTCAATCTTCGCGACTAGAAGCAAGACAGTCTATTAATGGTAGCATCGTACTGTACGATGACCAAGACAGAAAGCTTTGGGATACGGAGTTTATAGAAAAAGGCTTCTATTACTTGCAGCAAGCATCTCAATGGGAGATTACTTCCAATTATTATATAGAAGCAAGCATAGCATACTGGCATACCGTAGAAAATAGCCATCGAGATAAATGGGTAAGTATTTTAAAATTGTATGATGTACTAATATTGACCAATGACTCACCCATAGTAGCACTGAATAGGATTTGGGCATTTTCTAAGGTACATGGTAATGTATCTGCTATAGCAGAAGTGGAAAAGCTAGATCTTATTAATAATCATTTTTACCACCTGCTTCTTGCTAACCTTTACAAATCGATAGACATAAAAACATCCATTGATTATCTCATAAAAGCTATGCATCATTGTAAGACCAACAAAGAAAAAGAAATGATCCAAAATCAAATCTTAGAGCTTAATGGCAGGTTATTCTTAAGTCTCACTAATAACTTCTAAATCTTTAATGGTTTATATGACCTGAAGATTTCTGCTTTATTCAAATCAGTTTTACCTTATCAATTAATGTTTGATAATTGAAATCAGTATTTAGAACCTTTATAACTATTCAAAAAGAAACTTTGAATCCACTCTGAAAAGTCTGAAATTCAATAAACAGTCCTGAAAGGACTGAATATGAATAACCAAAGGTGAAACCTGTGGTACAATGAAAAAGCAATGCACAACCCTGAAAAGGGTTGAATATGAATAACCAAAGGTAAATACCTGTGGCACAACGAAAGAGCAAAGCACAACCCTGAA
>DLGT01000008.1:0-32096 GCA_002482845.1 Saprospiraceae bacterium UBA7687 | reverse complement strand
TATGAATAACCAAAGGTGAAACCTGTGGTACAATGAAAAAGCAAAGCACAACCCTGAAAAGGGTTGAATATGAATAACCGCAGGTGAAACCTGTGGCACAATGAAAGAGCAAAGCACAACCCTGAAAAGGACTGAATATGAATAACCAAAGGTGAAACCTGTGGCACAGTGAAAGAGCAAAGCACAACCCTGAAAAGGGTTGAATATGTCTCACTTAATAATTTAACCTGTTCAGGATTTCGAATTTATATCTATTAATCACCATCGGTTACACCGATAGTTAATCAAATTTTATCCCTTCGGGATAATCAATTATACTTTTCGAGTGGACTCAACTTCCAATTATTATAAAATTCCAAACTATAAACATAAATTTGTGGTGGATATAGTTCGGTACAAAAGTTATTAAATAAATAAACATGTTTAAAAGATTATATTTTTTCATTCCAATAGTAATTTTACTTTCCAGTTTCATATTTTCTTTGGAGAATGGTAACCAACGAGCAAACTACGATTGTTCAAAACCTAGGCAAATTGACAAAAAGCTAAGACCACTCAAACAAGGCCAGACATACTTTCACTTTAATAAAAAATTGAGTCCTAAAGATTTGAAATCACAGGATTTTATTTGGAGTGGTAATGATAAGGAAAAATATTTTATAGCTTATTTAATAAACTCGACAGATTCAACATTTAAGGCTGAACTACAAGATGGCAGTCTAATAATGATTCAAGAAGCTTTAAATGAAAAAAACGAATGGCAACCTATTGAATATTGGGTAAACAGTGGGTGTGGGAATAGTTTTGAATCTTTGAATCTTGAACCAGGAAAATATGTTATTATTCGCATCATACAATATGCTGGAAGTTTTAAAACTAAAATTAGATTGAAAATGAGAATAGGTCGATCAGTTTTCTATTCTGAACCATTTGAAGGAACTGTGGATAAAAGTCAGTTTGAAAAACAGATCGAAAATGTTGGAGGAATTGAATATTACGGGCCACCTAATTACTTAGATTAATAAACAAGTGAAATAATAGCGTTAGCATTAGACCCGAAATATAATTCTACCATTTATTATAAAATTCCAAAGCATAAACATAAATTTGTTGATGTAAAACATAAAAGAATGCATTTTATAAAAACAAATTTATTTTTAGTTATAACATTATCAAATTTAATTCTTCTATTTACTCCCGTTTATGGTCAAAATTTTGAGCCTTTGGAACTGGCTCAAAAGATCTTTGCAAAAGATACCTTTCCAAATATTGAGAATTATATCGCTGGAGAATATGAAGGAAGACCTAACGGACAAGATTTAGAAATTAATTCAATAACTAAATTTTCATTATTGGGCAACACAGATAAAAAAGCTGTTGTAAATATGACCATTTGGGACTCCTTAGGAAAAGGACTTGATACCTATTTGCATTTCGAAAAAGATACTACATGGAAAATGGTAGCATTCAGAGCATTGGCTATGACAGGTATAATTGAACATTTAAAAAATGAGCTTGAAAACCTTTCACCACAACAAGTGGAAGAAATGATAAAACTGTCTAAAGAGAACAAGGATTCCGAAAATATATTATTTTCAACTAGAGATGAGTACAATTTCATGCTTGGAAATTTTAAACTCACCCTTGATTTTGATGATAATATCCTAAACCATTTCTTAACCAACCAAACTGAATTTGAGCGACTTAAAAATCTCGCATTAGATGAACTTCAAACAAAAAAGGTAGATAAAGAAAGAAGTATGGAACTTATTGAAAATTATAAAGCCGATTACAATAACATATATATTTCTAAAATAATGACTGGTGGATATGAATTGGGAAATTGTATCAATTTTCTAATCGGTGGAATGATTGACAATTCAGTTGGATATTTTTACATTAATTACAAAAAAGAAATACCTCAAATGAATCCTCAACGCATTATTATGATAAGAGAAATTGGAAATGGATGGTATATTTATAAGACGACCTAATTGTCGAAATTTTCATTTGATTCTTTTTTATGAATAAGCTGAATAGAAACACATGTTGATTTCATTCATTAAAGTCACAACCCAAAACAAATTCCAACCATTTATTATAAAATTCCAAAGCATAAACATAAATTTGTGGTGGATATAACATTTACACATCGATTCTTTGACCAAATACAACTGAAAGTAACGTTAATACAACCAATGGTAGCGGAATATTTAAACATAAAAAGGAAGAAGCCAAATACCTTTGTGGCATCATAAATTAAAAATATAATACGATGCTAAATCAAAAAACAATTGGCCATAAAATAGCCGAAGCACGAAAGAAAATGAATCTTTCACAAGCCGAACTTGCAAAACAAGTATCTATCAGTCCCCAAGCAGTAGGTAAATGGGAACGTGGTGAGTCTATGCCTGGTATTACGACCTTAAACCAACTCACAGAAATATTCGGTGTCAACCTTAACTATTTCTCTGACAACCATCAGATCATTGAAAAAGAATTTGAGCTCAAAACTGTCAAAGAAGATGTAGGTCTTCTTTCCAAGATTAAGGACACGATGGGATTGAATTGGAATATGTCAGGCGAAAACTACGTGGATGCAGATTTCTCAGGGATTAAAAACGTAAAGGATAAATTAAGTGGTTCAAGTTTTAAGAAATGTAAGCTTATCGATGCAGATTTATCAGACATTACTTTCAAAGGCAATAGTATTAGAGATTGTGATTTCGCGAATGCTGGACTCAGAAATAGTCGATTTTATGGGTCAGAAATAAAAGGCACTTCTTTTGTCAATGCTGATTTTATTGATGCCGTTTTAGTGGCTAGTGAAATCAGGAACTGTGATTTTTCTAATGCCAATCTATCAGGTATAGAAGTATCGAATTCAGAGTTCCGTAATAACATACTTGAAAACATTAATTGGCAACATGCTTCTTTTAAAGAAACCCAATTTACAGAAATAACTTTCAGTGGATTATTAGAAGAATGTGTATTTACATCCTGTGCATTTTCTAAAGTAACATTTAAAGATATCACTATCCAAAATAGTTTCTTTAAATACTGTGACTTAAAAAGAGTAGCGTTTATCAATTGTCAAACAGATAAATTGACCTATGCTTTTTTGAAAAACTGTAAGGCAAATATGGCAAGTATCACTTTATTACCATAACTCACAATATTCAAGCAACATTCCATAACATCTAAAACCCAACAAAATGCGAAAAATCATATTCTCCATGCATACTTCCCTAGATGGTTTTGTAGCAGGACCAAAGGGTGAAATGAATTGGATAAAATTTGATAACGAACTTTTTGACTTTGTAGATACCATGACCGCCAAAGCAGATACTGCCCTTTATGGACGAGTCACATATGAAATCATGCAGAATTACTGGCCAAATGCTGGCAAACAACCCAATGCATCCAAACACGAAAAAGAACATGCCGCGTGGTACAGTAAAGTAAATAAAGTAGTTTTGTCCACTACATTGGAGGAAGATGATTTAGAAAACACCAAAGTCGTCGCCGATCAAATCACAGAACAAATCCTTGATTTAAAAAGCCAAGATGGCGATAACATATTAATATTCGGTAGTCCATCTGCGACGCAGACATTATTGCGTCTCGGTCTCATAGACGAGTTTTGGTTATTTGTAAATCCCGTATTGATCGGTCAAGGCATTCCATTATTTAAACAAGTGACCGATATAACCCATCTAAATCTCATCGAATCCAAATCTTTTGCTTGTGGCGTTATTGGGTTGCATTATGGGGTGGATTTAAGTTAAGATTAAACTATAAAATGAAGATCCAAACTGTTATCATCCTTCTTTTGTTTTGTATGAAGTTATTCGGTCAAGATACTGAAAGCCATGTTGTTAGGTATGTAATTTCGGAAGATGGTTTAAATATAAGAACCGCACCTGATTTAAATGCTGAAATAATATTTACATTGAAGAAGGGAAGTAAAGTACAAATAAAAGAAATATCCAAATCCATAACAATCACACTTCCCAATGGATACAATGGAAATTGGATCAAAATTAATTATGAGCAAATACATGGTTATGTTTTTGATGCTTATATGTCAGAACTAAAACCCATTAATTTTTCCTTCATTGACAACCAAGATTGTTGGCAAAATGACATATTACATGATTGGGCTGTAAGCATTGGCAAAATAGATTCCACTGAATATGAAAGTTATGGAGATGATGAAGGCACATACAGAATGAATAACTTTAACCTTAAAAATGGACATAAATATATCGAACATTACCATTGGGAACATTTTGAGAATGAAATTCAACTCCAAGGACTAAGACCAGAAGAAATGGATCAGTTTGTAAGGTCAATACTTGGATTCTGCAATAATAAAAACGAGCATTTTAACAAGATAAAATTAACAACACAAAAAAACATCGATATTTCTATTAGCAATGAGTGTTGTATGCATTGGTTTAGAATTAAAGTTATCGATGGTAAACTCATTATAAAGACCCAAATAGATTCGGGGTCGTAGAAAAACATTTTATTGAACATCAAATATTATTCTTCAATATATTGTATACTAAAAGTAACTTAAATGCAAGATAAAATCATATCTATATGGTCAGCTTTATTAAGTAATCTATCTACTAGCTTTATAAAAACCCATATCAGCACTTACAAATCCGTCCTAGGAGAAATTGATTTGACAGTAACATCAAAAAAGTATCGGTTCGAATTGTCAAAAGTTAAAACGGGGAAAGTGAATGATATAATATTAAAATATAAACATGGTATCATTAAAATAAGTGAATTCAAGCTACCCACTTCAACCGATAGAAATGACAAAATTGGCAACTCCATTGGATGGTCAATTTTGATAGAATCAAATGATAATAATATAGATGTTTTTTTGTTTGAATGTAGATTTAATGAAGAACTTAAAGGATTTATGTCCACGGGCGAAAATTTAGATGGACTGCAATTTACGATAAACAATACCTATGATTTACATATTGGAACGGAAGATGCAGATAGTATAATGTGGAGAGCTAAAATAGAGAACTTTATGCCAAAACGTTTTTATGAGCTACTTAAAAACAAAGACTTTGATTATGCCATCAAACATTTTACAGATTATTGCGATAATGGATTCCAATCAAGATTTCCTAAATTATTAAAAAATGAGATCCTTAAGTTTCATTATTTAATAGCTGAAAAAGAAATCTTCTCTGAAAATGATGTGCGTACTTGGTTAGCAGTTGAAAAAAGCATTGAAGAAGTTGATCGAATAATCAAATCTGAAAAGGTAGGGTAATTAAACCTTGATGGTAAATTACATATTCCTTCAAAAAGAAACAATTAGCTACAGAAATTATAAAACTAAAAAGATTACCAATAGGTTTGCACTGTGTCTAAATAGTATTATACCAAATGATGGACCCTAAAGAAATATTTGATCATCAGTTCTTAACCATTTCAAATGAATCCTACACAGTGGAAATTTCATTCGAAGGCGGCTTCTGTGAACAAAAAACTCTAGGTCATCTAGGCAGTGATAAAGTAATTGAACTCAACGAACCTACTCAAAAGACGAGTGTCTTGTATTTAAAAACAGTTTATCCTAACCAACCCAAAAAAACATGCACAATCTTAGGTATTGATGGTGGTGTATATTTACACACAGCCAATGATAAAGACAATTCATATTCAGTGAAACTTTCAGACAATTGTTTGATATTAAGTTTAGGTTTCACTTTCTTATGTTTTGACTTAATTGCTCAAGATATTATTTGGCACATAAGACCTGATCATGCAGAAATATTCGAGTTTTATGACTTACAGGATGACTATTTACTTCGTGGTGAATATGCTATACATCGGATAGATAAAAACGGTAATGTAAAATGGAGTTATGGTGGAATGGATATATGGGTGAATATAGATGGAAAATCAGAAGTAATTATTGAATCTGACAAGATCCTGCTAACAGATTTTTACAATAATGAATATGTCATTAATTATGAAGGTAAAACAATGAAGGACAGTCAAAGTGGTAATCGAACAGAAAAACAGAAAAGCAAATGGTGGAAAATATGGTGATTGTATAAAATATCTCACATCTTTGTTCTACTAACAGTATTCTTTGCATATTGAAAAGACTTATTCTTTATGGTCAGTGATTTTTTTTTGATACTTTAATATAACTAGTAATGACAGAACACAATTGGGGAGCAATAACACCTGAACTAGCAGACTTGAGCAACAATACTTTTGTTTATGTTTACAACCATGACTTGACATCCAATGCTAAAATTGAAAGAACAATACGTTTTATTCTGGGTAGATTATTATATTACGATATCCACTTACCAGAATATCATAAACACAAAATAATACTTGATATTCGTGGTCAACTTGTTAATAACCAAACTGTTGATTTTATTACCAATGAAATAAATCAAAAATATAATCAGTCCAATTCCTTAGAAATAGAATTCATAAAATAATAATTATGGCGTTCAACATAATGGCAGAATCAAAAAAAAGCATTGACTATGATAAACTTTATATCAGAGTTTTTAAAGAGCATTTAATGATTGAATTTATACCTATGCCCAACTTAGGACTTGAAAGTGGAGACGCTATTGGAATTTGTGTCCCACAAAAGAATATTAATGAAAACACATGGAAAGAACTAAAAACAATCCTTAAAATTCTCAAATCCGAGTTTAACTTAGATGTGTATGATTTATATGGTGGACAGAAACTTGGACTATTCAATATTAATGATTTCAGGAAAAATTTATTGGGAGTTTGACATTGTAATGACCTTCTCCCCTAACCCACATCCAAAACTATTCCCCACAAAAACTATTAGATTTCATCTCTGTGATTTACATTTGTTCTGAATATAAGATCCTTTGCTGGTATGCTATTTATGTAACCTAAGACACCATCGATTTGAAAACAATAATATTTATTTGTGGCGTTTATAATATTTTATTTGCATTGTTCCACTTGGGGTTTTGGAAACTGTTTCAATGGGATAAGGATTTAAAAAAATTAAGTTTTGCTAATAAAGCTATCATGCAGATTCTAAACATTCAAATCTGCTATTATTTTATATTTACTGCCACCATTTGTTTTGTTTTTCCAACGGAGCTTTTGACTACTTCCCTAGGAAACTGGTTTTTGGTTGGGAATTCAATATTTTGGCTGATTAGAATGATCCAACAGTTTATTTTCTTAAGAGCAAATCATTATAAAATCCATATATTGACTTTTGTTTTTTTGTTAGGGACTATTCTGTTTTTATTACCTTTTCTGCTATTACAATAAGATGTGACCGTACCTGATGGTCAAAGTATACGTACTCAAAACTATTCCCCAAAAAACCTATGAGATTTCACATCTGTGATTTACATTTGTTGTACAATAAACCATATGACATAAAACCAATAAAAAAGTGGAAAAGCAATTTGATAATTACCATAGTTACAAAATGGACATAAGTAAAATACTATATAAATATGGTCTAATAACAATGTCTAAAGATACTGAAGTGATTGATAGAATATTCAATCTATTAACAGAAGGAGAATCTGTCACTAAAATTGAAGGTTTAATTTCAACAACCGAAATCCTTACATACGGTGGAGAGATTGACGACAGTAAAGCAAAATTAGTATATTTAGATATTTTGAATTGGTGGGAAGCAAACAAATTTCATATATTTTATGAACCTACACCAAAAGCCTCAATATGAAAACCCTAACCTTTAAAATAATCTCCATATTCCTCCTACTTGTTTCATCGGGCATGAAATTAGTAAGTCAAAGTATAAATTACGCCATAAACGATACTATGTATGTCTATGCCTTCAATGGTTTAAACATTAGAGAACAACAAAATATGAATGCTAAAGTAATCAAGAAAATCGAATTTGGCCAAAAAGTACAAATCTTAGAGATACCAGAAAATGCTTATGACAATGCTATCGAAATTGAAAATATAAAAGGAAATTGGCTCTTGGTCAAATATAACAATACGATTGGCTATGCTTTCGATGGGTACCTAAGCAAACTCCCTAATACGCCTTTTCCTTCTACAAATCCTGTTTTTAAACATTTTGAAAAGGCTAATGAAGATAGTTATGAAGGACATCAAATGGAAACGGAACTAACTAAATATATAGAAACATATTATAAGCCTTTATGTGAAACAGTTGAATACTATGACCCAAATAAAAGTAAAGGTGGCGAAAAATTAGAAATTACAAAATTGCAAAACGGCTATACAAAAATAATTAAAGTTGGATGGGAAGGATATTCCATGGAACTCCTATTACCAGAAATAAGACTTTCGGAAGTCAAAAATTTAATACTTTACATAGCACGCAAAGCAATTGTTTATCCAAATACCTACAAAGAAATAAATGAATCGTTGCTAAATATAAACGAACATTCGCAGTACCAAGAGATCTTGAATCTTTCTATGTTTTGGATAAGCATTAAAAAATACCCAGAAAGCAATAAGTGGTCTATAGAATTTTCTGTTGCAGTTAGCTAAGGCAATTTTATCTGAACAATCTTTAATGTAGCGCTGAAAAGCACAATATCAGATCTAGATGGTCATTCTCTGTGACTTTGATCCTATATATTAAGAATTTATAATTCGCCCTTTGCCTCCTTTGTTGGCGCAAGTTTGCAACTTGTGCTCCAATTACTCCCCTAACCCACATTCAAAACTATTCCCCAAAAAACCTATGAGATTTCACATCTGTGATTTACATTTGTTGTCATTACAATATAGTTTAAACGCCTGATCACTATCCAGAAACCCTAAGTATCATCATCCATCTCAAAAGTATGAAACAAAAATTAATCATCATCTTTCTTTTGTTTTTGTGTTACACCACACAAGCACAGATGAAAGCCATCCCCAATATCCCAACGATTACTCCCAAAGATGCTGGTTTTAATGTAGATTCCATCCAAGCGTTACAAGATACCATCTCCAATTTCACAAAAAGAGATTTTCGTGGATTGGTAGTCATCAAAGACCATAAAATAGTGATGGAGAATTATTACAACACCTTTTGGCGAAACCACATTCACGATATAAGATCGGCAGGCAAAAGCATCACAGCATTATTATTGGGCGTAGCGATCAAAGAAGGATTGGTTCAAAATCTAGATCAGGATGTGTACAGCTTCTTTTCTAAGGAGAAATACCCTGCCATGCAAAAAGATTATAAAAAAGTAAAGCTGATACATTTGCTCAATATGGTGTCAGGCTTGGATGCGGATTCGGACGATCCTAGTACAATGGGTAGCGAAGGTAAATGGATCGCAAAAGATGAATGGCTTAACTATCTATTGAGTATTCCACTATCGAGCGAACCAGGAACGAAATGGGTGTATGCAGATATAAATGCTGTCTTGATCGGTGCTATCATAGAAGAAAAATCTGGTATGAGTTTAAGGGATTTTGCAAAACAAAAAGTGTTTGACCCATTAGGTATCAAAGAGTTTTATTGGTACACCAATGCTGCCAATCAGACAGGTGCAGCTGGCAACCTTTACCTTTCTACCTTAGATTTTGCGAAACTAGGCCTGTTGGTAGCTAATAAAGGTAAGTGGGGCGATGTACAACTAGCGGATGGTGACTATATGGATCGACTGCTATCCGAACACTCTACCGCCATTGGGGGCTACAATCCTTTGGCCGATGGATATGGTATGTTGTGGTACAGATCAAAAAGGAAGTTTGGCAAGGAAGAAACCAACTATCTATGGGCATCTGGCAATGGTGGCAATCATTTGGTCATCATTCCAGACAAAAACATGGTCATCGCTATGACATCTTCAGCATATGGCAATTGGTATCCCCACACTAGGGCCTACTTTATTTTGGGTAAAATAATGGGGGCGTTAGAATGAAAATGAGGAAGATATTAAAATGAGATGAAATTGATTTGCAACAAATAATTGATCCAAATATTCACATTGATTAAAAAGATGTTTGTTAAAGTTATGAGAATAGTATTGGGCAGTATAAATTTGCCATTATATTTTAATGCGAGCACATAAACCAAAAAGCATGTCAAAAAATACAGATAAAAATACTTCTAAGAGTACAGTTTCAGGAAGTTCACAAGTATTAAATCCAACAACTGGTCATTATATTAGAAGAGATTCCAAAACAGGAAAATTTATGGATGTCAAAACAGATGGTAAACCATTTAAGGGTGTAAAAACGAAAAATGTAAGTGTGCAATCAAACCCAAACATCAAAAATTCCACAGCACTTGCAGCCGAAAGAGCTGTGATTGCTGTTCGTAATAAATCTATTGATAAATAATTCTACATGAAAAAATTTTCAAAAAATGTATTTCTAAATTGTCCATTTGATGCTGATTATGATAATTTATTTAATGCAATTCTTTTTACTGTCCATAGATGTGGCTTCATACTTAGGTGTTCTAAAGAATTTGATGATACTTCAAAAATTAGGATTCAAAATATAATTAAATTAATTGGTGAATCTCAATATTCTATTCATGATATTTCTCGAGTTGGTCTAGATGTGCATAATCAATTGCCAAGATTTAATATGCCTCTTGAATTAGGAGTTGTAATTGGAAGTATTAATTTTGGAAAAAAAATTCATAAAAATAAAGAATATCTAATAATTGAAAGCGATCAGTACAGATTCAAACAATTTATATCTGATATTTCAGGTCAAGATATTAAAAACCATCAAGATGATCCTGAAAAAGCTATAAAATGTGTTAGAGATTGGTTAGCAAAAAGAACAAACAAAATGATTCCAAGCGCATCTATTATTTTTAGAGAGTTTAATAATTTTACTGATTCTTTACCTGAATTATGTAAAGAAGCCAAATGGGTCGTTTCTGAACTAACGTTTGATGAATATTCATCTTTAGTTTCTACATGGCTGGCACTTGATAATAAATGAATTGACGCAGCTTAAGTAATATGCTTAGGTTTAAATTTTATTGTTCAGTCTTTAATTAAGAATAATTATTAAGTGAGTTAATAAAAATCCAAATAAAATTTAATAAGTAATTTAGATTTTTCAATTAAAACCGACTGGTTCAGCCCACTAAGATTATTTACAATATTTCTTTATATAGTCATATGCTTCACTATAACCAAGTTCACCGGACCTACTTAAATCTAAACATCCACTAATATTTTGGTTTAAGTGTATTGCTTTAACTTTACCTCTCATGAAATAAGCAAACGCATTTTTTGGTTCAAGTGAAATCACTTTTGAATAATCCTTTATTGAAGCTAAATAGTCCCCCCGATGAAAATAAGCAAGCCCTCTTCCTTCATATGCCAAAACGCTTTCAGAATCATAAATAATAGCATTGTTAAAATCTAAAACAGCACTTCTATAATCGTTTAAGTCAATTTTTAATAATCCTCGAACTTCATATGCAAGAGCAAATTTTGGGTCTATTTCTATTGCTTTTGTACAATCAACTACAGCACTTTTCAAATCTCCCAATTTCTTTTTGATCATTGACATGCGACGATAAGAATCTTTTATTATCTCTATGTTATTTGAATCAACTTGAATTCCTTTTGTAAAATCATTTAAAGAACCATAATAATCTCCAATTTTACTTTTTGAAATTGCTCTACTATAATACGACTGTGAAAAATAGGGTTCCAATTCAATAGCTTTTGAACAATCATCTATTGCACCTTTAAAGTCACCACTAATTGATTTTATTAAACATCTATTATTATATGCTTCCGCAAATTTTGGATTGATTTCTATTGCTTTATTATAATCATCTAAAGCTCCATCATTATTATTAATGTGAGATTTTGATCTACCTCTATTATAGAATGCAGATGCATAGTCATTGGAAAGTGAAATAGCTTTGGAATAGTCTATTATTGCTCCTTCTTCATCATCAATTGCACTTTTGGACAACCCTCTAAAATTGTGAGTAGATGCATCATTTGGGTCAAGTTTTATTGCTTCAGAATAAGCTAAAATAGCTGCATTATGTTCATTTATATCTCTTTTAGAATTCCCTAATTCAAAATAATATGATGCATCCTTTGGATTAATCCTTATTGCATTTGTTAAATCATCTATTGCACCAAAATGATCTAATAACTTGCCTTTGGATAACCCTCGATAGTAATATGCATTAGCATTAGTAGAATTAAGTTCTATGGCTTTTGAAAACTCGTCTAAAGACTCTAAATATGCGCCATTATCACTTTTTACTGTACCAGTTATAACATAAAAGAGTGAATTTTCAGGTTCAAGGGATTTCCCTCTAGCTAAATCAGCTAGTGCTCCTTTGTAATCACCTAAATTACTTTTAGTTTCTCCTCTATTTACATAAGCATTGCCATTTAATGGATTTATATGAATAGCAAGATCATAATCTTTTAACGCACCTTCATAATCTGAAAGAGCATTTTTTGCATTACCCCTTCCCAAATAAGCCATATCACTATTAGGATTAATTTCAATTGCCTTCGTAAATAATATAATACCATTTTTGTATTCTTTATATAGATTCTCCACCAAACCTTGCAAAACTAATTCTTTATCGGATTTTTGCGTTTCATCTTGTCCACAGATGCTACTTGAATAAAACATAACGATTATTATCAACCTTAAATTTTTCATTTTATATTTTTTAAGGGTTATTTAATTCTATCATACATTTGATACTTATTCTTTATGAATTTATGGTAATACTTACCATAATCTTCAGTATTTCTAAATTCTGACCATACATCTTTTTCAACATAATCAAAAACATAACATTTGTTTTCAAGACAGATAATGAGATAACCAGTTTCTTTATCACATGAATAGTATTGTGCACTTTTCATCCAAGAGCTTGATTTAATATCTACTTGATCTTTGTATGTCCAATTAGTACTTTCAATTAATATTTTTGCATCTTCTAGACTTGAAAACATGTAAGGAATCTTATCACAATCTCTTTGGTGATTCTTAATATTTAGTAAATTGATTTCTTTTTCATTTCTTATTTCTGCTATTGTCGCATTATTTTTTTTGCATGAAAAGATTATGATACTTATAAAAATTATTAATATTTGCTTTTTCATTTTTTATGATTTCAATCGGGCTTGTGCTAATAANNGAAATAACAGAATATTCAAATTGTATTTTTTTATCATTTAAAAGATCATTTTTTACTAAATACAAATTTTTGATTCTAAAATAAATCAGTCCTAGTAGTTCCATTTAAAACTATATCATTTAATTGATTGAAAATTGGGGTTATAAGGTCGAGGTTAATTTTACATTCATCGTTGTATTGAATCTTTAGACAGCTATCACTAAGAACCGTAATATTATTGATTCCCGATTTATGAATTACTATTAGATGCATTAATTTATCTGTATGATTACAAGATTGCTCCAATATTGTTGTTAGGCTATTAATGTTGTTATGACTTATAAAAACTTTAAAAGTAATAATAGCATCACTTATATCTTCTCCTAAATTTAAAAAAATACCATCTAGTCTATCTTTAACAAAGTTTACATTTAATTTAAGGTCACTCGTTGTTATGGTTTGGATAATTGATGACTTGATGCTACCTTCATTGAGCATTTTATACTGAAATAAAATCATTTATATGGATTTTTATTATTTTAGTAACTAATTATTGAATAGATTTTACTTTAAAAAAGACCTATAGTTAAACAATAAATATTTTCGAAAAGTTTCTAAATAAATTTAATAAATAGGCATGCTTTACATAAATCATATGTTAATCCCCAAAACTTTAACACTTCTATAATACTACCTTTAACATTTCCATAATATCAACTTTCTCTTTTCCATACGTTCCTATATTATTGTTAACTTCTTAAAATTATAAACGTATGGCATCTACATCAGAAACAGGCCACATCAAAAACATCGCCAACTTCGAAGACTTGATTGCTTACTGCCAGTCTTACGGTCCGACGTACAATCCGTCCAATCCGCTCCTTACCATTGCACAGCTACAGGCTACCTACAACGCTGCGCAATCTGTCATCAACGAATTCAAGACTCAAAAAACGAGTTTTGACAATGCTGTCAATCTTCGACGCAATGCTTTCGAAGACCTCAAACCACTGTCTACCCGCATCGTCAATGCACTTATCGCATCCGGTGCCAGCAAACTTACCATCGATGATGCCAAAGGTGTCAACAAAAAAGTACAAGGAATCAGATCCAAAAAACCTAAGACCGCCACGACGGAAGATACAGATGCCACCATGCCCAAGACGATCTCTACTGCCCAATTGTCATACGACAGGCTCAAAGATCACTTGGCCAATATGATACCCATACTAGAGCAAGCCAAAGAATACAGCCCTAACGAAAATGATCTCCAGATACCGCAGCTACAAGCTCGATTGACCGCATTAGAGACTTCAAAGAGCGCTTGGATCAGTGCACACACCACCTATAGCAATGCCATCAGAGACCGCAATAACCTACTTTATCACCCTGATACGGGCATCACAACCATCGCACAAAAAGTAAAAGTGTATGTCAAAAGTATCTTCGGTAGCAACAGTTATCAATACAAACAAGTAAGAATGTTGGGTTTCAAAACCCAAAAAAGCGAATTATAATTCTTCTCATGGTTAGCCCGAAGTACCACAAGTGTCTGCCGTTTTCCACAGCACTTGTGTACTTTCGGGCTTTTTATAAGAACAACTACCCTTTCAAAATTTCAAGTCTACATGCCAGTCGCAACGTCCATCCGGCCTTTTCATTTTTAGTCAAAACATCACAAAATAGCGTTAAGAAGCGAAAACTGTTTGAGCCAAAACAAAAGTTAAACACGAGCGACCATGAACGAAGTGCCACAAATGCCCAATACGGTCCACCAAATCCAAAGGCGAGTTTTTTCGGTTTAGCTATTTTTTGATGTTTTGGCGTTAAGAAAAGGAAAAAGCCTTGACTTTTTGTTTCTTTTGTGTTAAGACAAAAGAAAAAGAACGTAAAATATTCCCACCTAGCTAATTTTTAATAAAGAATAACAAACTAATCTTTATTCATAATATACAAAACAAATCAGCCTCCTAATAGGAAGGGTAGTAAGCATTAGCATGTACAAAATTAGCTTTAACAAACATAAAATATCAAACCGTAATTATAAAACTTCCCTTAGCAAGTATAAACCTTCCCTTAGCAAGTATGATTATCCAGTTAGCAAGTATAAAACTCCCGTTAGAAAGTATAAAACTTCTCTTAGCAAGTATAAAACTTCCGTTAGCAAGTATGGAATTTTCGTTAGCGAGTATATAACTTCCGTTAGCAAGTATAAAACTCCCGTTAGCGAGTATGATTATTCTCTTAGCAAGTATGATTATTCTCTTAGCGAGTATAAAACTTCCGTTAGCAAGTATAAAACTTCCGTTAGCGAGTATGGAATTCCAGTTAGCGAGTATAAAACTCCAGTTAGCGACATAAACTACTCGGCCTACCAGTTCCTTAAACCCCTTCTCGACTTCTAATCACATTACCCTAGCAACAACTCCAGATTATCCTCAGACAAATCAGGCATCTCCGCCAAATCTATGATGTCACTCGACAATGATTTTTTACTCTCCTGTAGCAATAGTATCTTCTCCTCTATCGAATTTTTACTGATAAATCTTGTGACCATCACATTATTCTGCTGCCCTATCCTATGCGCCCTTGCGATGGCCTGTCGCTCCACAAATGGATTCCACCAAGGATCTAGGATAAAGACATAATCTGCCGCTGTAAGATTCAGTCCCGTACCACCTGCTTTAATCGATATCAAAAATACCTGTATCCCTTCATTCTCTTGGAATGCATGCACCGCATCTTGTCTCTGATCGGATGAGTGATCACCTGTGAGCAATACATATGGGATGTTTTCGCCTTCTAGCCATGTGGACACGAGTTGTAGATGCGCTTTGAATGATGAAAAAACCAACACCTTATGATTTGACCGCACGATGGTTTGTATTTGACTCGTAATATCGTCAAATTTTCCCGATTCATCCGTGTAGTTTTCATCGGCTAGTTTTGGATGATTGGCGATTTGTCTTAGTTTGGTGAGCGATGCGAGTACATGCATCTTGTACTGACCACCAGATTTGTCCAGCCCGAGTAGATGGTTTCTTGCTGCTGATTTTTCTCTTTCGAATACCTTAGCTTGCTCCACAGACATCTCTGAATAATGGACTTTTTCGATCAATTCTGGTAAATCGGGCGCCACTTGTTCTTTCGTACGTCTCAGTATAAATGGGTCCACCAGTGTTTTTAGATTTTGAATGGTCTGCGCATCTCGCAACTTTTCTATAGGCGTCTGAAAATGTTCTTTAAAGAAAGCATACGAACCCAATATTTTGGGATTGATAAACTCCATTTGCGACCACAAGTCCGACAGCGAGTTTTCTATCGGCGTACCACTCAGCGATATTTTATATTTAGTATGGAGCGTATGTAATGCCTTAAACACTTTCGAATTTTTATTTCTGATCTGTTGACTTTCGTCCAATATTACATACGTAAAGGTCTGTTTTTTGAGTATTTCTAGATCAAGTACAGCCGTTTGATACGTCGTCAATACCACGTCAAAAGTCCCAAGTGTCCTTTGCGCCTTTTTGCGATTAGCACCTGTATAATTGAGCACATGTAGCGATGGGGCATACTTCNNTTCTTGAGCTCTTCCTGCCAGTTAAATACCAGAGATGCAGGCAATATGATCAGGGCAGCAAGTGGCGTTCGGTTATTCACTTGCATCTCACCGAATAGATCGAGTTGTCTCGCAAAACTAGTATTGGTGGTTTCGATTTCTGTTTGTTCTTTGGTGTCCATCAATACCGCAATGGTCTGTAGTGTTTTACCGAGCCCCATATCATCAGCTAGACAAGCACCTAGTCCATTCACTCGATGTTTGATGAGCCATTTGACACCTTCTTCTTGATAAGGTCTTAGGGTAGCTTGAAGTTTGGATGAAGGCTTGTATTCGACCTCAGTCACAAAGTTTTGGTCATCAGTGGCAGGTGCAAGATCTTTTTCATGGATCAGTGCAAAATGTTGTTTAGCCAGTCGCCAAGTGATGGCATCTTCTTGGGCAAATTTTACGAGATGTTCGTATTCTGCCATCATTTCTTCGCTCAATATGTAATAGCTACCATCTTTGAGCTTAAAGTATGGATTTTTATCTCTGATATTTCTGAAAAATGCACTGATCGGATAGTCCACACCACCGATCACTATCCTACCCTTCAGATCAAACCAATCATAACCTAGCTTAAATTCATTGACCAATTCGCTTGTGGAGAAGGTAATCATCTTTCCGTCTATATCTAGTGGTTCGATGATGAAATCTTGGGCGAGATTGTCGATCGTTTTACCTATTTGTTGGATGGTATCAAAAGTCGATTGACCGGATATGAATTTTTTAGTGTCATTTTTGGCAAAACCTTGTTGATGCAAGGCTTCCACATATTTCTCTTCTGCACCATTATTACGAATACATTGATAAACAACCACATCATTTTCACCTGATTGTCCAAATTCCAGTCTTGTTTTCCTTTGGTTGACATCACTATAATAAAAAGAAAAACCATCATAATCAAATGATACGTCCAAAACCCAAACACCCTTTAGGAAATCATAAATACACCTAATTTTGGCAGTTCTTAGCGTATTCACTTGGTTCAGTTCGAAACCATCTACTTCGATATTTACCTTACCAAGTACGTCTATGATAAATTTCTCAAAATATGTTCGAGTTAGTTTTTCAGGGATAAATACCGTTTCTGATTTTATGAAGGGCGTGAGTTTATTGGCATTAATATGCGAAATCCAGACCACCTGATTTTTGATAATGACGATACCTGGATTGTTGGCTATCAGTTTGATGTCATATTTATGGGGCAAAACCGTTTCCGTGCCCACCTGAAGAGACAACCTATAGCTGATACCTGTTTGTGTTTTGGCAAAATAGAGCAATGGTTCAGCCTTATCTTCATAATAGAACAAACGTACATCTTTGGCTTTGATTTTTCGTTCGATATTAAAACATATAGGTGCGCCATTTTCCTTCAGGGTAGTCATCAATTTTGACATCCGCCTATCGATGGTGTTTTGGACCAGTTGTTTTGTTTCTGCATCTGCAAAAAGACTTGTGATAGGTTTTACGCCACGTTTCACCCCTTTATTAAATACCGCTTCTATAGCAGGGATGGTCAGTTCTTGACATAAAGATATCATGCCTTCATGATAGGTACCTTTGATATTCAGACCATAACTTTCTACCGTTTCGGCAATAGCAGCAGCACGCATATACCCGAGCGAACCATCACTATCCACTTGACAAATAATGGCAGTAGGCAAGATCAATCCAAGACCTTCTACAGGATATAAATTATAAACAATACTATATTTCTCCAACTTTCCCTTCTCTTCCAATATTCTATTTTAATGTTAAAGTCACTTGATATCTTGTATTAAAAATATTCAAAAAAATATAACACCCTTGACCAATATTGTATTGATAATCAAACTTTTCCCTTTAGGGTCAGGGTAAAATAAAGTTTGATTATCGTACCATTTGTCTATTTGGGATGAACTCACTTTTTGAATAATAAGACAAGATATTTAAAATAACTTCATAACTTACAAAAGGGTGCAAAGGTATAAAAATTACCAATATTGAATCAATATCTTGGGTATATCTAATTTGTTCTTTACTTTTGAGCTCCTTACAAATAACAACCAAATATGTCCAAACCAAAAATACTTATTACCGGAGCAAATGGCCAAATTGGCCGTGTTCTGACAGAAGAGTTGCGCAAATTGCATGGTCAAGATGCTGTCTTAGCCACCGACATCGCAAAACTTCCCGTCACTGTCGAACCATTTGAGTTCCTTGACATTCTTAATCACCAACGTCTCGTAGAAATCATTGAAGACCACAAGATTACGCAGATCTACCATCTAGCGGCCATCTTATCTGCCAATGGCGAGTGGAATCCCATCAAAACTTGGAATATCAACCTTAATGGACTGCTTTCCATACTTGAGTTGGCACGAGATAAAAAACTAGACAAGGTATTTTTCCCTAGTACGATAGCAGTATTCGGCAATACCACACCGAGACAAAACACACCACAAGACGTACCTTTATTGCCTACCACGGTCTATGGCATGAGTAAAGCCACAGGAGAATTATGGTGCAATTACTTCCATCAGCGTTATGGTGTAGATGTCCGATCACTACGTTATCCAGGTATCATTGGATGGCAGTCGCTTCCTGCAGGTGGCACTACGGATTATGCCGTAGAGATCTTCCACGAAGCATTAAAACATGGACAGTATGAGTGTTTCCTTAGCGAAAATACACGTCTCCCGATGATGTACATGGATGATGCCATCAAAGCCACGATAGACCTTATGGAAGCAGATGCCGACAAAATCAAAATAAGATACGCCTACAATCTTGCAGCAATGAGTTTTACACCTGCCGAGATAGCCGACGAGATCAGAAAACACATCCCAGATTTCAAAATCACCTACAAACCAGACTTCCGTCAAGACATCGCCAAAACATGGTCAGAAACCATCGATGACGAAAACGCAAGAGTAGATTGGGATTGGAAACCAGCTTTCGATCTGAGCAGCATGACAGATGATATGTTGATGCACCTAAGAGAAACCATTTTGTAAAAATAGAGTTTTAAAAGAATGTTTATTTTTACGGCATTAATAATCAAACGTTTCCCTTTAGGGATAGGGTAAAAAACGATTGATTATTATTCCATTTTTTGTTTTCGGAGTGCACTTACCAAATTAATATTTTAAATTAAAAAATAATGAATAACGATACCATAAATACCATCACATCCATAGCTAATGAACTCCAAGATCTAAGAGATAATGGATTGTTTAAAGCAGAAAGAATCATCACCACGCCACAAAGTGCTACCATACGCACGACAGCAGGTGGAGATGTTCTCAATTTTTGTGCAAATAATTACTTAGGACTTTCGTCCAATGATGAAGTCATCGTAGCTGCCAAAGAAGCCATAGATACACATGGATTCGGCATGTCATCAGTTCGTTTCATATGCGGCACACAAGACATCCATAAAGAATTAGAGCAGAAAATCGCAGCCTTTGTAGGCCAAGAAGACGCCATCCTATACGCAGCAGCCTTCGATGCCAACGGTGGATTATTCGAACCATTATTAAATGAAGAAGATGCCATCATTTCAGACATGCTCAATCATGCATCTATCATAGATGGTATCAGATTGTGCAAAGCAAAAAGATATCGATACGAGAACAACGACATGACCGACCTAGAAGCCAAACTTCAGGAAGCAAAAGCTGTCGGAGCAAGAAGAATATTAATAGCCACAGATGGTGTTTTCTCTATGGATGGTATTATAGCACAAATCGACAAAGTGTGCGACCTTGCAGACAAATACGGCGCCATGGTGATGGTAGATGATTGCCACGCCACAGGATTCGTAGGCAAAACAGGACGTGGCAGTGCAGAACATTCAGGAGCATTTGGCAGAGTAGATATCATCACAGGCACTTTCGGCAAAGCCCTTGGTGGCGCATCAGGTGGATTTACTGCAGCCAAAAAAGAAATCGTAGAGTTGCTAAGACAAAAATCAAGACCCTACCTATTTTCAAACACACTAGCACCATCTATCGTAGGCGCATCCATAAAAGTATTGGACATCCTAAGCAAAAGCACCGCTCTGAGAGATAAATTAGAAGAAAATACCAAACTCTTCCGTTCAGAGATGACCAAAGCTGGCTTTGATATCATACCAGGCACCCACGCCATCACACCAGTAATGCTATACGACGCACCCTTAGCCCAGAAATTTGCAAGCTCCTTATTAGCAGAAGGTATTTATGTGATAGGTTTCTTTTTCCCAGTAGTACCAAAAGGAAAAGCCAGAATCCGCGTTCAAATAAGCGCCGGCCACGAAACAGAACACATCCACAAAGCAGTAGCAGCCTTCACAAAAGTAGGCAAAGAATTGGGTGTAATATAATAGAACGGCAAAGAACTGTAAGGTCGATTCATTCTCCAAGCTTGAATTTCAATCCAAGCGATCACCATCATAAAAGACCTGTAAGGTCGATCCGTCTAGGTAACCATGGATTTTAATCCATGGTAAAAACATGCCCTGTGCCTAAGGCACTCTCATAAGACAAAACATCATATAGCATCGGATTAAAATCGCGATGCCAAAGATGGTCCGATGCTACGCATCTCATAAATGAAAAGGCATGACATATATCAACTACCTATGATGTCAATCCAAGGTATCACCACCAAAAAGACCTGTAAGGTCGGCCCATTAAATACCCTTGGATTTCAATCCAAGGTACAATCAATTACCCTTGGTTTTTAATCCAAGGTAAATCAATACCCATCTCCTACCCAAGGATTTCAATCCAAGGTTTATCAAATAGGCTCATGAAAAATATACTTCTCATCGTACTCAATATCAAACGAGTTTAGCAATTCTACATACTCTTCCAAAAACTTCTTTTTTGCGTGATGTTCTTCTTGATTTTCAACATATTTAATCACCTTATCTAAATGCGATTTATTGTAAGAGAAAGAACCATACCCAACTTGCCATTCAAATCTCTCTTCTGTCAATTCGTGATCATTAATATACTTCGATGATTTTGCTTTTACAATTTTCATTAAATCTGATTGAGATGTATTTTTCCCGAAGGCAACAAGACAATGCACATGATCTTCTACACCATTTACAACTAAGGTCTTGCTATCATTCTCATTAATCAAATTACCAATAACCCCAAAAACCGTACTTCGCCATTCTTTAGAAAGCATAGCACGACGATACTTCACTGCAAAAACAAACATAATATAAACCTGATGATAAGTATTAGCCATAATATAATTTTTTAGCCGATTAACAAAGTTTACACAAATCTATAAGAAATTAAATTTGCAGTATATTTTTCCCCCCACAAAATTTAAAATCAAATCAAATTAACCATCCAAGACCTGTAAGGTCGATCCATCCTATACCCTTGGATTTTAATCCAAGGCAAATCAAAATCCATTCCCCACCCAAGGATTTAAATCCAAAGCACCAAAACCTTAAAAGACCTGTAAGGTCGGCCCATAATATACCCTTGGATTTTAATCCAAGGAACATCAATACCCATTCCCCACCCAAGGATTTCAATCCAAAGCACCAAATCCTTAAAAGACCTGTAAGGTCGGCCCATAATATACCCTTGGATTTCTATCCAAGGAACATCAAAACCCATCCTATACCCTTGGATTTCAATCCAAAGCAAATCAAAATCCATCCCCTACCCAAGGATTTCAATCCAAGGTTCCCCCCTACCGATCCCTCACCTCCATCTCCCGATTCACCTCCACACTCTTTATATCCCTATCACCCTTAAGCAATTTGATCATCTCCTTTTGGCTGATAAGCTTCAGATTAAAGGATACTAACCAATAATTGAGACTAGGAGACACTTTTTTGATTAATTGAAGGTCGTATCTTTGGTATTTCTGAAACCAATTTGTCAGAGATACATTTTCAGCGGGCTCTATGATCAGTTGATTTTCCGATGCTTTGTTTCCATCTGTATTAGTAGAAGTGGTATTCGGATTTTCTGCAGCTTTCTCCAATTTCCAACTAGCACTATTAGCTAGTTTTTCTAGTTTATATTGCAATTGTAGTAAATCTTTGGGCCTATCTGTTCTCCCACTGATGGTTTTACTTTTTTGTCCATTATGATACATCATGGTGACCAAAGGTAAGTCTACAATTTCTGAAGGATACTCCGATGGCAAATCCATAAAACCGATCGCTTCGAACTCTTTTTGCAAGGCATTAAGTTCTTCTTTGGTCATTATTTTAGAAAACAAACCCAGCTTTTCCGAATGTAAAATACCCTCGAAAGTTACAAATCCATCTTTATATATATGGAGATTGTAAACGGCACACTTGCCATAACAAGATCCTTTTTTTAAGCTGATGACGATATCTTTTTCCTTTAATTTTGAAATATCTTTAGTCGAGCTACATGCTAAAACCGAAAACAAGGTCAACAAAGCTAATATCCTGAATACCATATGGTTGATTTATTATAATGCAAAAAATATATTATTCTGATTGATCCAATTATTCTTCAAAAATTTCGTGTATCATTAAAAGCTTTCAAACACAACTTAAGAATGACTTTTGAGATAACCAAGATTATCTAATCACTGCTACTTTATGAATACCTTTACTTACAGATTGATCCCAAAACTCAATAAAATAATTACCCGATACCTTCACTTTAGTAAAATCAAGTTTACCATGCTGTACCTTATCTTGGTGTATTGTTTGGCCATTTATATCTACGATCTTATACAAGATATTACTGCCATCTTTAATTCCTTGAACGAAACATTCATTTTGACCTGAGATTACAGAAGGGTATATTTTTAAGGCAATGTCATCTTGAGTACTTGATATTACCGTCTTTTTGACCACATTTACTTCCAAATCATCAAAATAAAATCCATCTGCTTCTACGCCACCATCACTCACGAGTACAAACTTTATCCATACTCGTTTTTCGCCCAGAAAGTCAGATAAATCTATTTGTTCTTTGACCCAATCAGCCTGTACACCATCATATATCGGATTATTAAATGACTGATCTTGTGTACCAGGTCTTGTGTACAACCCACACAAAGGTATGTAATCGACATTGTCCCTAGAAGCTAGCACTTGTACGTAATCATATCCTGCTTCGATCGCCCATTTTGCATAAAAACTTAAAAATGCATGGTCACATTCTTCAAGGCTAAAAGGTGTTTTAATGGATGTTTCTACTTGTGTATTCTCTAAATAGTCTGTATCAGGAGAGTCCGTCATGGCAAATGGAGCTGAATAAAACTGACTTCCTGTCAATTGCCAATCAGAGTTACCAAAATTAACATTTGTGTTTAATCCATCTGTAAGTACAGTTGTAAACTTCCCAGATATCCAATCTTTGGTAATCAGTTTGTCCGTTATAATGCCATCATTATCTACACTTAGGGTAAAACTTATCCCATTGTCATAATTAAGGGTGGTATCGATGGTCATTGTATAAGTCAGTTCTATACTTTCTGAATGCCCTAGCTCTACACTTCTAAGTGAATTATTAACTACTACACCATTCGTATTAGATAATAAAACAACATTTGCAACACCATCTTTCAGTCCTGCCCTACTTACATTAACTTTTATTTGTCTTTGACTAGGTGATAAATAACTCTGCAAAACGATTTCATTTGCTTCATAATAATTGAGTACGACAAGTGCAGTAGCGAGATTCATCCACACACACGAGCGATTTAAATAGTCAATATCTACCTTTGGTGGCCAAAACGATGGACCTACTTCAGGTGTGTAAGAATAAATCTTTGCTTTCTCCCCTACTTCGCCATACATCCAGTCATCGCTGTCACCATTTACGACGTAGCCTACGGTTTCTGTACCTGTTCCCATGAGAAATTTATTTTCACGATTCATCACTCTGCCTATGGTTTTGAATAGTTTGTCTTCTGCGGTAATACTATCATTATATCCCCAAGGGTGAATCAAATAGTTTCCAAAACTGTGGTAATTTTGAGCAATTTTAAATTCATTATCTAGACAAAACTGACGCATAGCTTGTGTTTCAGGTTCAGAAAATCCAGCAGTACCTCTATATGTCTGTGAATTGGGATTATTGGATGAACCAAAATTATCAAATCCCCAGAAAAAACCATAATTCCTATTAAGATCTACCCCTTTTAATTCACCTAAAGTATCCTTCCATGTATTTTTACGCCATAATCCGCCACCACCTGGATTGGTTTGTTCATTTAATAAGTAACCATCAGGATTCAGACAAGGAACAAAGTACATTTGAGTTTCATCTACAATACGTTTTACAGTGGCATCCGTTTCATAATTTTCCAATAAATACCAAAGATAAAAAATCATTTGAGAAAGACTATTCGGTTCACGTGCATGATGTAAGGCTGTATATAGTACTTTAGGTTCATTTTCTTCAGCAGTAGGATTATCAGATAGTTTTAAGTATTTTATGGTATTACCTTGATAAGTCGTAAAACCACCAATCTCTTGGATAGGACTAAGTAGATTAGGGTATCTAGCAGACATGGTATCTAGAATATCGAGCATTTCTTTGTAAGTAAAATAACCATTCATAGACCCTTCCGTATATTGCGATGGTGTCGTGTAAGGGTATTCATTCTGATCATCAGTTAGACATCCTGCCCTTTGTTGGTTTTGCTGAAGATGCAATTCACTCTGTCTGTTTTCTTGGGCATAATAGGTCGCCACATCGTCTATCAATACTTCCACTTCAAATCCAAGACTACGAATGATAGCCAATTCATCAGCAGAAAAATCATTGACAAAATACCTATTTTTTACAAAGATACCATGATCCGTTTCCAAACCTGCTTTTGCAAGTTCACGGATATCTCTTCCTATCAAATTGACCTTAACCTTAGCGTATTTGGCGTGTAATAAATCTTGAGAAAAACCCAATTGACCAAATAATACAAAACATACAACAAAAATGGATATACCCTTCATACCGAAACTTATTATTAATTGACCACAATGATAAGGATAAATACCAAAATCTACAGATGCGTACGTCTATATTTTAATTTTCTCGACTTTTATGTCTTCAGTATTACAAATCAGCTATTTTTCTTTATAATTTCTTAATTGCTATCATGTCTATATTCAATCCCTTAACCATAAGTAAGAAACCGAAAGACTATTTTTTTGATAAATAGTTAAGAATTTACAGAATCCGCTAGACCTAACACCTTTGTCATAATCAAATAATATGTAGTTTCAATCTAATATTTTAGAAATTATCAGAATTTTTCACTATTTGGATTAAAATACAGAATATCAAATACTTAAATAAAATTTACAATAATACTTATTTCAAGTTGGTTAATTATTTCTTTTTCGCTGAAAGAAAACTTGGGACCGCCTTAGATTGGCCTTTTCATTTTTAGTCAAAACTTTGCAAAATTGCGTTAAGAACAGAAAACTGTATGAGCCTAACTAGTCACGTCTTTAGCGTGAACTAGTAATTAACTCGAGAGCAAATGAACGAAGTGCCTCAAATATTCAGAACGGAGAATAAATACCAAAGGCGAGTTTTTTCGGTTTAGTAATTTTCTAATATTTGGAAAACAAATAAGTCTTGTGCGCCGCGGCGCATGTTTCTTTTGTGTTAAGCATGTCACGACTTCAGCGTGAACAAAAGAAAAAGAAAGTTAAATCAAGCTCACAAGAATTAAATTAACGCATAAATATTAAAGTGAAGAACGAAATTTAAATTTTGACTTTGAAAATTTAGATACAAAACTTTAGTTTATCCTTTATTGGACAAAAAAATTATTATAATTAACAATTACCCTCATTTTCAAGATCAAACAATCACAACATTGGCCTCTCAGTATACGCCACAACCAACAAATCATACGTAGTCACAAGTCCTACTAATATCCCATTTTGATCTACAACAGGCAAAGCATGAAAATAATTTTCTTTAAATATCTGCATACACTTCCTACAATTGTCATCTGGCGAGACCTTCATGACATTAGTGATCATGATGTCTTTGACAAGATTTGTCGTGAGTAGAAAAGTAGTTTTTCTTTCACTATCTGGTAGATTAAACCTTGTACCCCAATCCTTTAATAGCAAAATATCTGATTTTGATACCATTCCTTCAAAACGTCCATTCTCATCTACCACAGGAATATGATGAATTAATTCGCGTTCAAAAATCACATTTGCTTCCTTCAAGATGGTATCAGGTTGCAAAACAATAAGATCAGTGGTCATCACTTCTTTGACAGTCAAATTCAATAAATCTTGGGTATCCATATGGTTATATTTTGTACAAATATAGGGTTTTTATTCCATCAAAAGTTGAAAACCGTCATTCTAAGAGATAATCTTCATCACTCAGAAAGCTGACATGGAAATATTGACATCAATTAAAATGAAAATACTTCTGAACTTCTCACAATTCAAATCATTTAAATAAATTTAAAGCTTGACCGCCAAACTCAACGTTCCAATGGCCTTTTCATTTTTAGTCAAAACTTTGCAAAATTGCGTTAAGAACAGAAAACTGTATGAGCCAATACGAACGACTAATTCGAATGATCATTTACGAAGTTCATCTAATTTAAAATACGAAGAACAAACCCATAAGGCGAGTTTTTTCGGTTTAGCTATTTTGTGAAGTTTTGGCGTTAAGAAAATGAAAAAGCCTTGACTTTTTGTTTCTTTTGTGTTAAGACAAAAGAAAAAAGAACATTTAATTAAACCGCTTTGATATTATTAATATAAATGATTATAATTAAAGCCAAAACAAAGTCCATGCAATTAACTTTTAAACTGTAAATCAAAAAAGGATCTATTATTCCAAAATATAATTTCACTTTAATGAAAATATGTTAAAATAATTTTGACAATCGCATAGTAAACTTATTAATTCGGCAAATCAGCAAATTTGATAAAAATAATATTGTCACTTTAACACAATTATAAAATAATTATAAATAACTTTACAACATATAATCACTAAAAAGTCACATGCGAATGAATCGAAGAGAGATATTAAAGAGTGGAATGTTAGGCGCAGCATCATTTATGGTGTCCCAAGATTTGACCACTTTTATCCAAGAAGAAAACATCTCATCGACTTTAAAATCAAATATAAATCATTCTGTTTGTCATTGGTCTTTTAACCACATAAGCTTAGAAGAACTTTGTATATTAGTCAAAAAAATAGGTTTTAGTGCCATTGATTTGGTTGGCCCAAAAGATTGGCCTTTATTACAGAAATATGGTATTGACTCTTCCATGTGCAACGGTGCCGAAATAGGACTTACCAAGGGCTGGAATGATGTCCAATACCACGACACGTTAATCAAAAACTACATAGAATCCATAGAATTAGTAGCAAAAGCAGGCTATAAAAACCTAATTTGTTTCAGTGGGAATAGAGACGGAAAAGATGATGAAACAGGTATGAATACATGTGTTGCAGGTCTTAAGAAAATAATGTCTCTCGCTGAAAAAAAAGGTGTTATCATCCAAATGGAACTTTTCAATAGCAAAATTGATCATAAAGACTACATGGCAGACAAAAGCAGTTGGGGTATAGAACTTTGCAAACGCCTTGGTTCACCTAATTTCAAACTGTTATTTGATATCTACCATATGCAAATCAATGAAGGGGATATCATAAGAAGCATTCGTGACAACCATCAATATTTTGGACATTATCATACGGCTGGTGTGCCTGGTAGACATGAGATCGATGATACCCAAGAACTTTATTATCCCGCGATTATGAAAGAAATAGTCGCTACAGGATACAAAGGATACGTAGCTCAAGAGTTTATCACAACAGCTACAACCCATGAAGGCAAAGAAAAAGCATTAGTTAATGCTATTAATATATGCGACGTTTAGCAACAATTTACCAATTATATAAAATCTAAATAATTTAAACCATGTATTTCAATTCGGAAGGATCAAATGAAGTGACTTATGATGCCATCGTCGTAGGTTCCGGTATTAGTGGAGGATGGGCTGCAAAAGAATTATGTGAAAAAGGACTAAAAACCATCGTCTTAGAAAGAGGTAGAATGGTCAAACACGGTGATTATCCCACTGCCAATATGGAAGATTGGGAATTACCTAATAGAAACAAAATGACTCCTGAAGAAATGAAGGAATACGCCATTCAACAACGTACAGGGTACACCATGACACCTGCTACTCAACATTGGTGGCCAAAAGACACTGAAAATCCATACACAGAGACCAAACCTTTCGATTGGATCAGAGCGTATCACGTTGGTGGTAGATCTTTACTTTGGGGAAGACAGTCTTACAGATTGGGTGATCTTGACTTTGAAGCAAATGGGAAAGAAGGTATTGCAGTTGATTGGCCAGTTAGGTACGCAGATATGGCGCCTTGGTATGATTATGTAGAAACTTTTGCAGGGATAAGTGGACAAAATGAAGGTCTTATGCAATTGCCTGATGGAAAGTTTTTGCCGCCTATGGAGTACAATTGTTTAGAAAAAGACGTAAAAAAGAGAATCGAAGAAAAACTCGGTATTAAAATGACGATGGGTCGTACTGCCCACCTTACCGAACCAAAAGGCAACCGTGGAACCTGCCAAACGCGTAATAGATGTATGCGTGGCTGTCCTTATGGCGCATATTTCAGCAGTAACGCTTCTACCCTTCCAGCTGCCGAAGCCACTGGAAACCTGACCATTAGACCTTACTCTATTGTCACAGAAATCATCCTAGATGACACCAAAGAGAAGGCAAAAGGGGTAAGAATTTACGATTCAGAAACCAAAGAAACCAAAGAGTATTATGCAAAAGTGATATTTATGTGTGCATCTACTTTAGGTACTGCTCAGATCATGCTGAATAGTACTTCAGATAGATTTCCAGAAGGTTTCGGAAACGAAAGTGGCGAATTAGGACATAACCTGATGGATCACCACTTCAGACTAGGCGCTAGTGGTAAGTCTGATGATCATAAAGATAGTTATTTCTCAGGTAGAAGACCTACAGGTATTTATATACCTAGATTCCAGAATATAGATGCGAAGAGCAAAAGACCTTATTTAAGAGGATTCGGTTACCAAGGTGGTGGCGGACGTGATGGATGGGGCAAATACGTTGCAGAAGCAGAATATGGCAAAGGATTTAAAGATGCTGTATCGCAAGCAGGAGATTGGTCATTTGGTATGATGGCTTTCGGTGAGTGTCTTCCTTATCATGACAATAAAGTAAGCCTCAATAAAGAGTTGAAAGATGTGTACGGCTTACCTACGCTTATCATGGATGCAGAGTGGAAAGAAAACGAGAAACTGATGCGTAAAGATATGATTGACAATGCGTCAGAAATGTTGGAAGCAGCAGGCTTAAGAGACATCAATACCTTTGATGCAGGTTGCAATCCAGGCCTTGGTATCCATGAGATGGGCACAGCAAGAATGGGTAAAGACCCAAAAACATCTGTACTTAACAAATGGAATCAAGTTCACTCAGCAAAAAATGTATTTGTGACGGATGGTTCATTTATGACATCAGCAGCTTGTGTTAATCCTTCTTTGACCTACATGGCATTTACAGCTCGAGCAGCAAATTATGCAGTAGAAGAACTCAAAAAAGGTAATCTTTAATTATTAATTGATCAAATTTAAAAACAAAATATAATGGATAGAAGAGAAGCATTAAAAGCAACATCTTTATTCTTGGGTTATGCGCTTACAGCAGGTTCGGCTGCGGCATTGATAGGAGGATGTAAAGCAGAAACATCTACAGATTGGACACCAAAAACACTGAGTGTAGAACAATCTGACCTTTTGGCGGAAATTTGTGAAACCATCTTCCCAAAAACAGATACGCCTGGTGCAAAAGATGCATTATGCCATAGATATATAGATGAATTACTTACCAATTTTTATGATGCTGACAAACAAAAGTACTTCTTAGAAGCTTTAGGTGTGTTTGATGAGAAATCTAAAGCGAAGTATTCTAAAGCATTTGTAGCTTTAAACACAAATGAGAGAGAAGAAATTTTAGGTATGCTTGCCAAAGAAGCCAAAGATTATAAGGATGATACAGGCAAAAAACCACATATCTTCAAAGCAATCAGGGAAGCAACGGTAAGCGGTTATTTCTCGAGTGAAGTTGGTGCAACAGGCGGTTTATGTGCTTTTGTACAAGTGCCAGGTCCATACCAAGGTTGTATAGATTATAGCACAGTGGGTAAAGCTTATGTACTATCATAATTTAATTTAAAAACAAGTTAGCTAGTGGGTATCATTGTAATACAACATCTTCTAGTGACTAAATAAACCAATATTATCATGTATAAATATATATATCTTTTTATGTTTTCAATGTCAATTCTATCATGTAAAGAAGGCAACAAAGCAGAAACGACCGCTGAAACAGACAATGCAGATACCACATCTATAAAGATATCGCTTGCACAGTGGTCTTTTCACAAAGCCTTGATGGATAAGAAAATGGACAATTTAGATTTTGCGACCAAAGCAGGTTCTTTAGGTTTTGATGGCGTAGAATATGTCAATCAATTTTTTAAAGACAAAGCCCAAGACACAGCCTATTTAGCTCAAATGACGCAAAAAGCTAAGGAAGCAGGTGTAGAACAACTACTCATTATGGTTGATGGAGAAGGATATCTCGGTGATGCTGACGAAGCAAAAAGAACAGAAGCCATCAACAACCATCATAAATGGGTAGATGCTGCTGCTTTTCTAGGTTGTCATTCTATCAGAGTCAATGCACATGGCGAAGGCACTGCAGAAGATGTTGCTAAATATGCCGTGGACGGTTTGTCTAAATTATCTGATTACGCCGCCACAAAAAACATCAATGTGCTCGTGGAAAACCATGGTGGTTATTCTTCAGATGGTGCTTGGTTAGCAGGTGTCATGGCAGCAGTCAATAAACCTAATTGTGGTACCTTACCTGATTTCGGAAACTTCTGTGTCAAAAGACAAGATGGCAAAATGTGGGATTCTCCTTGTATAGAAGAGTATGACAAATACAAAGGTGTTGGCGAATTAATGCCTTTTGCAAAAGCTGTTAGTGCAAAGTCTTATGAATTTGGTGAATTAGGTTTTGAAACCACCATCGATTATCTAAAAATGATAGGCATTGTTAAAGATGCAGGATACAAAGGTTACATAGGTGTAGAATACGAAGGTAGCAGAATGGGCGAAGAAGAAGGCGTCATCGCAACCAAAACACTTATAGAAAAATGTCTGAAAGAAGTATCAGAATCAACAGCAGAAAGTAAATAATCTCTGCTGAAAAAGTCATCTGTTCAATTGGGATAGTTTCATTTTGGAGACTGTTGTTCAAAAACAAACAATAGAGAATAAGAACGAAGTGAAGTGCAA
>DLGT01000174.1 GCA_002482845.1 Saprospiraceae bacterium UBA7687 | reverse complement strand
CTAAATATGGATGATCTTGTGATCTGGTGATCTGGTGATTTAATGAAAGTTTACATTTACACAAACGGGACGTATTTAATCTTGCTAATAATGATCCTTAAGTGATAAAATCAAAACATAGGTATCAAAAATTTGATAAATTAATCTGTGTTCTTTATTCAATCTTCGACTCCACAAACCTGCATATTTGTATTTTAGTGGTTCTGGTTTGCCTATACCTTTGAAAGGATCTTGTTCGATAGAAAGTAACAAATTAGTAATTTTAACTAGGATTGCTTTATTATTCATCTCCTTCCAATACTTTAAATCAGAAAGAGCTTGTTGGGTATAAGCTATTTCCACAAATCTTCAGTTTTTATAAACTGGATTTTGCCTTCTTGCCCTTCCCGAATACTTTTGTCCAATTTATCAGTGAATTCTTGATCAAAAGATGCAATTTGTTCTGTTTCTATTGTATATGTTATCTTCATCTTCTTTAAAAGCTCTTTTAAAAGACTTATGTCTTTAGAATTAGATCTTACTATTAAAGTTTCCATATCCTTATTTTGAATAAAACAATGATTTTTAATATTTTGTTCTTAACTAAGATAGTGTCATTGAAGAATATTGCTTAGCTGCTGTTAATCTTATAATGGTCCCGTAAAGGTTAACATTTACGCAAACAGGAAGTTTTTACTAACCTAAACGAGGACGCTTAGCTTAACGGGTATAAGTAAGTTGAAATCGTTGGTTCGTGTTGCATATAGAGTTTACGAATCCATTATTATTTTCCTATCCAAATAAATTTGGATAACCATTATTTTTTCAGTCTCCTGCTGATCTCCCCTCTTTTTTAAGAGATGGGTCGGGGGTGAGTAGAATTGACTATTGGTCTTTGGATGCTTTCCTATCCAAATAAATTTGGATAACCATTAGAGTCTGCCGTCTATCGTGTGTTTTGGTAGTACTGCCTTGACATCGTAAACAACTGCAGTTGGCTTTTTGATATTATCTAAGCTGATGGATTCAAAGGTTTTATGTGCTACTGCTAATATTACAGCATCATACTTTTTGTCTGGCAACGATGTATCAGAATCAATACTATATTCGTGTCTGACCTCATCTGGACTTGCCCATGGATCATAAACATCGACATTGAGATCGTATGTTTTGAGTTCGTGATAGATGTCAATGGCTTTGGTATTGCGGATATCAGGACAGTTTTCTTTAAATGTGATCCCTAACATTAAGATATTACTACCTTTGATCGTGATGTCTTTTCTAATCATAAGTTTGATGACTTCAGAAGCGACATATTGCCCCATACTATCATTCAACCTTCTGCCTGCTAGGATGATCTCTGGGTGATATCCTACTTCTTGCGCTTTTTGGGCAAGATAATATGGATCTACTCCGATGCAATGCCCTCCTACAAGCCCTGGCTTAAATGGAAGAAAATTCCACTTAGTACCTGCAGCCGCTAAGACTTCATGGGTATCTATGCCCATTCTATTAAATATCTTAGACAATTCATTGACAAAGGCTATATTAATATCTCTTTGGCTGTTTTCTATAACTTTAGCTGCTTCCGCTACTTTGAGTGAAGTCGCTTTGTATGTACCTGCCGTTATCACAGATTTGTACAACTGATCCACGATTTCAGCTGCTTCTGCCGTTGAGCCTGAAGTCACCTTTAATATCTTGGATACGGTGTGCTCTTTGTCACCTGGATTGATACGCTCAGGGCTATAACCCACAAAAAAATCTTCATTAAACTTCAATCCTGACACTCGCTCTAGTACTGGAACACACTCATCTTCCGTAACGCCTGGATAAACGGTGGACTCGTAAATGACGTAATCACCCTTCTTCAGGACTTTCCCTACTGTTTCACTTGCTTTATATAAAGGCGTCAGTACAGGACGGTTATTTTTGTCTGTAGGTGTAGGTACCGTTACTATGTAGGTATTGCATTCTGACATATCTTGTAATACATCAGAAACGTATAATCCATCATTGTCAAAATCGAGTGATGAAGCTAAGACTTGTTGTAAAAGTTCGTCTTCTACTTCGAGTGTAGCGTCCTTACCGTTTCTAAGTTCATTGATTCGATTACTATTTATATCAAATCCTACGGTGATGTATTTTTTTGCGAATTCTACTGCGAGTGGGAGACCTACGTAGCCGAGGCCTATAACTGCTATTCTATGGTTCATATGTTCTTTTTACCACTAAGGTCACTAAGTTCTTACTTAGATCACAAAATGTTTTTTATGAAATTTTTTAATATTAGTTTTAAAGGTTTTCAAACTATTTGTTGATTAGAAAAAAATCAATCTGTTCAATGTACCTTTTAGCACCTTATTTTAATGTTCGGATCTATGCTTTTTTTAAGAAGGCTTATTTATCAATTAAGTCACTAACAAATTCACTTTGGAATATTAAGTTTATTCATTAATTACTACTTGACTTAGTGAAATCCTTTGTATTCTGAGTGGTTTTTATCTTTATAAAATTCGAAGGATTTTACTAATCCTTCTTTTAGCTTAACTTTTCCTGGATAGTTTAATAGTGATTGCGCCTTTTCTATGCTTGCTAAGCTATGAGGAATGTCACCTGATCTATTAGGACCGTGGGTGGCATCAACATTGCAATTGGTAACTGATTTAATATTTTGCCACAGTTCATTAAGGGTCGTTCGTTCTCCACATGCGATGTTGTACACTTGGTTGATAGCTTCTGCATTTTCTGTAAACAACCCTAATATATTGGCTTCTACGGCATTGTCTACATAAGTAAAGTCGCGGCTATTGGTGCCATCTCCATTGATGATCGGACCATTACCATCTATAGCAGCTTTAAAAAAAAGTGGTATGACAGCTGCATAAGCTCCATTAGGATCTTGCTTTGGTCCATACACATTAAAGTACCTTAGTCCTATGTATTCAAAATCGTAAGTCTTAGCAAAAACATCTGCATAAAGTTCGTTTACGTACTTGGTTACTGCGTAAGGAGATAGTGGTTTTCCGATGATATGTTCTACTTTAGGGAGCCCTTCACTATCACCATATGTAGATGATGATGCCGCAAAAATGACTCTTTTGACTTTGTTTTCTACGGCTGCGTTAAATATATTGAGTGTGCCATCGATGTTGACCGCATTGGTAGTGATAGGATCTTTAATGCTCCTTGGCACAGAACCTAAGGCTGCTTGATGGCTTATGAGATGGATGCCTTCGGTAGCTTTCAAACAAGTATCAAAATCTCTTATATCACCTTCAAAAAACTCAAATTTTGGGTGGTCTTTAAAAGATGCTAAGTTGTGTTTAAAGCCGGTGGCAAGATTGTCCAAAACCCTTACTACACCAACTCTACTATCATTTAAAAGTGCTTCTACTAAATTCGAGCCAATGAATCCGGCACCACCTGTAACTAATATATTTTGCATTGATTTTTTATTGAAATTTAGTTAATGCCGCTAAAGCGGCACACGTTTGCAGAATTGTCGAACTGCGGAATTGCTTGTGCAGGGTTTAATTCGTATTGTTCAGTATCAGATTTTAATGAGGAATAAATGTTTTTTTAGCCCCAAGGAGTATTTGCTGATTAATCGGTGACTTTGCAATCTTGGAATTTCATTTAACATTATACCTTAAACATTAAATAGTTAAACATTACACCCTACACCTTAAACGTTGAACTTTAAACAATTACACCATTAATATTAAACCTTAAACAACTATCGCATGGCTTCGCCGCTGATAAGTCGC
>DLGT01000156.1 GCA_002482845.1 Saprospiraceae bacterium UBA7687 | reverse complement strand
CAACATATAAAGCATCTTGCAATCGGAGATTGCAAGGCCATTAGAATGGCTACATTTTTGCCCATATGAGTCCCATGTGCTCGTGCATCGCTAAATAAAATTTATCGAAATTGGAACGATGTGATTTCCACCAAAAATTATCTTTAATTATGGATGAAAAACTGTTTTCATGAGCTGTAGACATCTTATCCTTCTGAAAATGACGCTTTAATATATGATCAGACGGTGCAGCTATTGCATCCAAACCATGTTTTTTAAACAGGTACATTGATCTAGGCATGTGGATATCACTCGTGACTAAAATTAATGTAGCCTTTTTATTTCCAAAAGCTGATGTATACGCCAATGCTTCTTCTTCCGTCGTAGATGGTTTCTCTAAGATAAATATATCATCTTCTGGAATACCCAAACCAATGGCAGCTTCTCTTGTTATGGCTGCTTGAGTGACATTATTTGTAGAAGAATATCCTGAAAAAACCAATTTGGAACCTTTTAATTCATTATAAATCCTAATGCCTTCGTTCAATCGGGCTAAAGAATTTTGAGATAAGCGCTCTTGATCAGCTATTTCTATATCATATACGCCGCCTCCACCTAAAACAAGGATATGAACTTCATTTCCCAAAGTAGCCAAATCCAAATTGAGGGTGCTATATTTTTTCTCCAAGCTATAGACCATCAAATCTGGAATATATTTAGTACCTGTGATTCCGATCCAAACTAGTGCAGCATACAAAAATCTATTTTGATGCTTATATTTTTTCAATTTGAAAATGAAATAAAAAGCTATGAGTATCCAAAATACATTCATTGGATACAATAAAAAATCTATGACACTCTTTATGGTGGCTATCACTTAGGATGATTAGTGTTTTCAATCCAAGAGACTGAAAGTTCTATTGGCTTTGTAGGCAAACTTTTAAATATATTATATACTAGTTGTGAATCACTTTTTACAACAGACCAGAAAGTTAAAAATAGAATGGCCATGTCTGTCGATAAGGAAATATGCTCATAATACCATAGCTCCAAAGCACCTTTATATGGATATATATGTGCTCTGTAATAATCTAATGGGTCATTCCCTTGATTTTTATATGCGGTCACCAACTTTTCTTCATCTCTAAATAATAGCGATCCAATACCTGTAATACCTGGCCTGTTCTGATATAGCTTCTCCTTTACATCAGAGCTATATTTTGCAACACTTGATTCAGGTAGTGGTCTTGGTCCTACCAAACTCATATCGCCCAGAAAGACATTTATGATTTGGGGTAATTCATTTATTTTTGAAATCCTTAGGAAGGAACCCAAAGGCGTTATTCTGGGATCATTGCGCACTGTTACTAATCCACTTCCGATGTTTGCACTTTCTTTCAACATCGTGGCAAATTTTAGAATACCAAATTTTTTATTTTTATATCCTACTCTTTGTTGTTTATAAAATATCTCTCCTTCCCCTGTAAGTTTTAGTAGAATCATAATAGGAATAAAAATAGGTAGTAACAAAACTAGCCCAAGTCCTGAAAAAACGATATCAAAAAACCTTTTAATAACACTATACATACTATCCTAACTTCATCAGGTCTTCTTCCTTCATCAAAATTGGCCTTTCGTCCACATCTCTTAAAAATATCAATCCTTCTTCAAACTCATATAGATGAAAGTCCATATTAAATGATGGATCATTGTCTAAAAGTCTAATTGTATCTTCACATAAATTTGCTCCACCCATGGCAAAACATTGCGTAAAAGCGACATGTCTTACATTAATTTCAGTAACTTTGGGTACCCTTAATTCATCTTCTTTCAAATCCACGGTATAAAAACCATGTTTTTCTGCTCCTGTAAGATCAAACATGATATCCATTGCTTGTTTAGCAGCAGCAAAGACTGTATCATCGTTAATGAGTCTTCCGAATGATGTATTACCCGTGATTCCGGAAGGCGATACTTTTGCCATGATATAATTCACTCGTTCAGCACATGCAGACCTTATCAGTTTACCGTTGAAATAAAGCATTTTACATGCTAAATTTCTACCTGGCAAATATTCGCTAGCTATAAAATTATTTATTCCTTTGTTTATGGATACCCATCTTTGTAAGTCGTCGAAGCTTTCAATCTTGAATGAACCTAAACCTGACGAACCCGTAGCTGATCTAATCCAATAAGGATACTTTAATGATGATTCTGTGTATTCTTTAAGATTTTCATTATGAATGTCGATCAAAACCGATGTAGGTACTAAACCACTTGATGATAAAGCTTCGGTCAAAATACCCTTGTCTAACATTTTATCTACCGCTTTTTTGGGTGGAATAAGTGCTTTACAAGGTAGCGTACCTGATGCCTGTCTATGGCTCCATGTCAACACCTCTTGTTCGGGTAAGATGATGGCTATATCAATTTTTTCTTCCTTAATAATCGATTCCATAGCCGTCCAATAATCAGGGCCTGAAGATTTAGGCGTGATGTAAGATTTATCAAATAATGCTGTTTGGTATAAGCCAATAGCATACGGATGAATATCTGTGGCAATGAGTCTATACGACTTATAACTTCCAACTTCTTTGATGGCTCTAGCAAAACTCCTTGGTGTAGGACCTCCCACACCTGTGATCAAAATATTTAGTTTGGTACTCATTTATAATATTCTTGTACTACTTTTCTCCTTTTTCCAGAAGCTAAAAGGGGAATTTCATGCACTATTTCAATTTGTATATTTGCATCTCCACCTAGATATGATTTATATTCATTGGTAATTTCTTCTTTGCGATTAAAACCTACAGATGAACTAATTTTAAATGAATAGTCTTTTTCTCCTTTTTGGATGAGCTGGTATTGGTCTATCTCTTTGTACTTCCACATATTCTTGTAAACTAAAAGGGATGAAACAAGTTGTCTTTGGGTATTATACAAAACATCTAATTTTCTTCCTTCAAGGTTTATCAATACCCTTTTTCCAGACACTGTGCTTCTAATGATACAACCGATATCGCCTGTGTCGTACCTGATCATAGGCATTGCAAAATTGTACAAATCCGTTATAACAATTCTACCTGTCTCACCATCCTTTAAGACTTCATCGCGGTCTAGTTCCATTGTTTCAAAGAAATAGCTTGCATGGTTCAACTCAAACTCTTCTGAATGATCCATTCTATGTTGCCCTAAAATGCCATTTTCAACATTTGAATATCTTGCCACAACTGGAATTCCGAAGTGAGTACTTAATCTTTGTTTAACTTCGGATGAAAGTGATTCTGATATGGAAATAATTGATTGGACTTTTGTTTTACCTACTTTTTCTGGATATCTATCACAATACTTACATAAAGATTCTAATGCAGATGCATACCCTATTATGCCAAATGGACTTTTTTCACCTTTAAAATCACTTAGTAAGTGTGAAAGTGTTTGGTCGTCAAGACTTAGCACATCAATTGTTTCAATATTTTGTGTCCACTTTGTCCATGTGCTTTTTTTATTAGCTTCACTCCAAATTTTTAAATAATAAAGCTTTTCACCTATATGATAATTTGCTTTTTCGGCAAATACCATAGTATCTGCTGTGTTTCTATTTTTTTTATTTTTATCTTGAAAAACAGTAAAAGGTGTGCCTGTAGAGCCTGATGTCGTCAATCTTAAAAGTGTCTCTTTATCATAACCTTTTGACATAAAGTCATTAACTTCAGATTTTATTAGCGTTTTATTTACAACAGGAAAGTTTATGATGGTAGGTGAGTCACTATACTTTTTATAAAAAGGCACTGTGGCTACAGCATGTTGCAATAACTTGGTAAGCTGATTTTGATTGCTATTTTGGGTGTCTAGTTCTTTTTTAATAATATTTAAATGTTGCCTAATATGACTTCCCTTTAAAGCATCGATTACCCAAAAAGCTACACTTCTTATGTTAACTAAAAAACCCATATTAACCTTTTCAATTTTGCCATTTTATAAGTTTTTTCTCTGCCAAAAACCTTGCGAACTTTGCTCTGGTCTTTAGTAATTTGGTGAATATAGAATTAGTAAAAGTATCATTGTGATTTTTGTAAATAGGCACCAACATTTTTTTTCTCCTGTTCTTTTTGTAAAAATCAATGTAAGATTGATCATCCATATTCTGAAATGGGCTATATTCCTTTAATATTTCCGATTTTTCAAATATTTCTGACTTTAGGAATGTCAATGTTTGGTCTTCATTATATCTAAACCAATGACACCATGCTTCTCCACTTTTACTATCGTATTCAAATGCTAACTGCATTTTTGCAAATTCTGGAAAATGTAAAGTACCTCCTGCAAATACGCCGTTGGGTAAATAAAAATTACCCAGACCATATACGATGTATCCGTTTTTGTATTTTTCTCCTCCTTGTACACAATGCGAATGACAACCTACTACAAAATCTGCTCCTTCATCAATCAATGCCTTCGACCATATTCTGTACATTGGAAAAGGAATTATTTCTAAATCAAAACTCCAGTGCACATAAATCAGAATTTTTGATGTTTTATCTTTTTCTCTGATTTTTTTTACCTCATTAAGAATTTCTTGATGATCTATTGTATGGATAAATACACCATTTTGTGGGTTTTTCTGGTGGTACAATAAAAAATCCCAACAAGCAGATAAGACTATGATTTTCTGACCATGATCATCAAATGAAATATTTTTGCACGCTTCTTCTTTTGAACGACCAGCACCGTTATAAGCAATATGGTTATTCTCTAATAATGATACCGTGTGGTCGTACTGTCCGACAAGGTCTAAAGTATGATTATTTGCTAAACTTACCGCTTTAACACCTGCACTAGCTAATGTTTTAATAACTGTGGAATGGTTATACAAAACTGGCTTACCTTGGTGGTTTACTACTTCATCACAAACGAGGCCTTCTAAATTACAAATGATGTTTTTAGTATCAAAAAGCGATGTGTTATTAAATACCGAAGCCAACTTCATATTCAGAGCAGATGTAGGACATGCTATATCACCTAAGACGATCATACATTTCTGTTGTATTTTTGTTTTGCATTTGATTTTGTCACCATTTTTGCATCATGTAAGCAAAAATGGCGCCAAAATCAGTCTCTTTATTCATTATTACAACGGATTTACATCCGTTGTTAATAATATTTTACCCTTACAGGGTTATAGTTGAAAAGTTAAAAATATAAAAATTCAATGCAACCTCATTACTTGTCCTAATTCATCTGTAGACATAAATTCTACATCAGGCCACCTCTTTGTAATTTCTTTTAAAAGGTTTCGCAATATCGACAAACTCGTAGTTCTATTGGATTCATCAAGACTTCCGATAAAATTTTTTCTATGTGGACCTAGGATAGCGGGTTTGTTATATTTAAATGCTGTTTCTATATCTTTCAAGGCCACGCTTAACCAATCCACCCCAGGATCATTTGGCTCAAATAGACAGTTTCTCAACACATACTTTTGCCCATAAGTATTTGATTGTCCTAGATATCTTATCGTCTTTTTTGACCCATACGCTGGAGTGGGTATATGATAAATAAATGAACCATACAATAATGAAACCCCCATTTCAGAAGTTACTTTTTCCAATGATGGGTGGAATAAACCGTTGGGAGGTACAAAAAACGACGACTTAAATCCAAATAGATTTTCAAAGATGTCTAAACTATCTTTTACAATAACAGCTTGGTGCTCTAAATCCTCAAGTGATTTGATACTAAAAGCTACTTGATAGGAAGGTTGGTTGTGTGTTCTATCATATCCCCATATTCCATGATCAAAAGCGATTTTAGTTTGAATGTCACCTTTTCTTAAGTTTTCCATCCAAAGCAACACATTCAAATGTTCGCGACTATGTGATTGTGGAACGAATAACTTGTTGCGAAGCCCTTCCTTCCATACATCAAAGGTACGATTATGGCTTTGGTATTTTTCTAAGGTTTTTGTGAATGGTTCATAATGGTATTCTTGAAAACCTGAAGATGCTATTTTATCAAAATCTGGATTGGCTACTACACTTACTGCTGTGAAAACCGCTGGATTATTATTTTTGTCTCGTACTGAGTTTAAAACTTCAAACAAAGCTGTCAGATCATCCTCATTCGCCAGTGTATCATATCTATTAAATAAATACCCCCCTGCACTATCGAGCTTTATACCCTTTGACACCAAGTTATCAAATGTTTTATTGGAAGGCATCCTTATACTACCCCAATCATCTGATTCGAAGACAACAATTTTTCGATTTGTCTTCCAACCTACTGACCCTTTAACCCACGTGGATATATTTGATTTTATATTACTGAACAAAATACGGAATCTTACTTACAATAGCGTTGTACGTTCTATCAATTAAATAATGGTCCTTCAGAAATTTATTTCCCGTCTGACCCATCTGCTCAAAAGTACTTTGATCCATATTTACAAAAGCAGTAATTAATGCATTCATCGCTTCCAAGTCTCCTGATTCACACCAATATCCGAAACCATTATTTTGCGCTATTTTACCAATATCTGTATGAATATCTGTAGCAGATAAAACAGGCATATAATTCTCCATATACGATAAGATTCTATTTGGAAAATTTGGTATTTTAAATCTTTTGTCAAGTAATACTAGACCTACATCCCCTACACTCACCAAAACATCATATTCAGATTTGGGTACAAATGATAATAAGGTAACATTATGGGGCATACTATTAGCTATCCATTTATTCAGTTTATTATATTCTGTACCTGTACCTACTATTAAAAAGTGAACGTCCGAATTGTTTATGTTAGAATGCATTACTTCTATCAAAAAGTCAATCATCTGCGGTTTGCCCAAATTACCGCCATAAAAAAATACTTTAGCCTTGTCGTTTATTTTATATTTTGATTTTAAATCGGCAATGATTTTTGCGTCTTTTATTGGTTCTATGGGCATGATGGTATTAGGATTGACTTCTACCACGTCAGATTTTAGTTCTGGGTTATTATTAAGTAAGTAATCCACATTTGCCGGCGACATACATCCTATGTAATCAGATAAGGCGTAAAGATGTTTTTCCTTTTTTCTGAAGTATTTATAAAAGATGGAATTTTTAGAAAGCAAACCCAAATCAGCGATATTATCAGGAAATATATCTTTCAGCAATAAGTAACATGGGACTCGAAAACGTTGCTTTATGTAAGAAACAGTACGGGTCAATGTTATAGGTGGCGTTGCATATACAGCAATATCAATTGGACCTTTGACTGATTTTTCAACAGCCCTTTTTAATAAAAAATCGATGACAAAAGTAGAAACTAACTTTTCTACATAATTGGTTTTAGTATTATTTAAAGTTTTATATCGAATATTGGTGTACCCTTCACCTTCAATGATTTCGCCTGAATTTTTCTCTCTTCGTTCTACAGGGGAAAGAATCGTCACATGATGTCCTTGACTGATAAAATACTTAATCAAATCAGGATAAATCCCACGTTTTTCGAGATTTTTCATGATAACCAGCGAAATAAATAATATATTTAACTTCTTATTCTGCACTGTTCAATTTTCTTTATTTAATGTAGCGGTGATTCTGCAAGCTCACTTCTTTCTGTACAATGGAAAATATCTTTTTACAAGACCATCTTTTGTTTCTGGTTCTGGATAACTTATTAAAACGGCCTTATACGTACCTCTGAAAACGAACATACTACCAGCAGCAGCTCCTATAATACCAAACTCTGATATCAATCTACCGATATCATCCATATTGCCTGCACCACCTAAAATAGTCATTGGGACGGTTATTTTTTGATGTATATCTTTAGCAATGGTCAAATCATAACCTTTCATGACTCCATCTTGATCTGCAGAATTGATGACAATTTCTCCCGCACCTAATTGTTGGAACAAAACTGCCATTTCTATTGGATTTTTGCCTGTGGACTTCTTACCATTGTGTGTGACGACCTCATACCCTCCGAAGGTTTTCTTTTTTACATCAATGACCACCACCACACTTTGAGTACCCACTCTTTCTGCTATTTTTGTTACCAAAGTTGGATCTTCCATAGCGGCTGAACTAATGGCAATTTTTTCTACACCTAGTGAAAATATATCCTGTGCTTGCTCTACCGTTTTTATACCTCCACCATAACACAATGGCATTCTACATTCAGATGCAAGTTTTGCTATCAATTTGAGGTCGGGTTCGTTTTTATGTACCGTGGCATCGATATCGATTACCATCAATTCATCTGCCTGTTTTTCGTTAAATATTCTCACCGCGTTTATCGGATCGCCAACATATTTAGCATCTTTAAACTGAACCGTTTTTACCAATCCCTTATTCTGAATAAGTAAACATGGAATTATTCTAGGTCTTAACATTTAAATTTTTGAAAAATTTTCTAATAATTTAACCCCAAATTGATGACTTTTTTCAGGATGAAACTGAACACCATAAATATTTTCACTTCCTACTACACACGTAAAAACATCACCATAGTGTGCTGAAGCTAAAACATTTTCAGGATTAGTACAATGAAAATAATAGGAATGCAAAAAATAAAACCTTGGTAAACTTTCTAATTCATTAAAAAGCACAGTCTTTTTATTTACTTCGACGTCATTCCATCCCATGTGTGGTAGATGGGTTTCAAACTCAATTTTAGACTCGTCAAATCTTTTTACTTCGCCAGATATCCATCCTAATCCCGGCAATACACCTTCTTCACTTGAAAGTGCCAACATCTGCATCCCAACACATATACCGATCACTGGAACTTTTTGATCTAAGACCATGGTTTCAGTGATTTCTCTCATTCCAGAATTATTAAATGTTTTCATCGCATGGTCAAAAGCACCTACACCTGGAAGGATGAGTTTAGTAATCCCTTCGAAATCTTCACTTTTGTGAAGTATCTTGACAGGAATGTGTAATTTATGGTAGATATTTTCAAATGCTTTTATATTTCCTAGACCGTAGTCTATTATGCCTATCATCTTATTAATCTTTTTTCTAGTTTAAGCATAGTCAATATTTTACCTCCTAAATCTATGATATGGCGTTTATTGCGGTAATCCTTAAATGTTTTGTTTTCGCCTTCAAATAAAGTCTGGAGTTCTTGTACCGTAAGATCCAACTTATGTGCTACGTATTCAAATTCATTTAGAAGGGTTTGTTCATCCAGTTCTGGTCTTGATATTCTATCTAATGCTTCATCTCTAGTCATCTGGCCCGTCAAAATTAGGCTGGAAAAATGTGCCCTTCTTTTTTCATACCCAAATTTTCTGGGCAACCAATAATCTTCGTAAAATCTTGTAAACCTAGACTCGTGATGCTTATGTTTAAACTTCTCCCAGCCAAATTTTTCGAAAAGCAGGTTTTCTGCATCTTTTTTGATAAATGGCACCATATTCAAAGGTTTGATTACCTTCATACCTTGGAAAACTTGGTATAATACTTTATACTCAAGAATATCTAGGATAGGAAAAGTCTTGAGTTTACCATTACCAAATTTCTTATAGATGTCCATGACAAAGATCTTGTCTATACCTGGATATGCACCCCATTCTGCAGGTTCTTTACAACACTCTGTAGAAAAATTGGCACCTGTCAATACATATTTTATTTTGTGGGATTTTGCAAATTTGTACATCCCAGAAAAAAAAGCAATGTCCTGTGGACCATCTTGACCAGGTGTCTGAGCCTTTAGAAAGGCCACTTGCAGGTCCTTCATTTCTTCCCAATTGATGACTTCTGTAAATAACTCTAGTCCCAGACCATTACATAGTTTCTCTATATTGCCTACAGCTTTATCTGTATTCCATCCTGCATCCACGTGAAATAATAAAGGTCTGATACCCATTATTTCTGTGGCTACATAGGTGAGATAAGAACTGTCTAGTCCCCCACTCAGCCCAATGATGCAGTCATAGTCCTTGCCTTTCCCTTCAGTTTTTATTTTTTCTGCTATTTTCATCAGTTCGTTGTACCCTCTTTCATCTGTATGCCAATATGGCAATATGTTTTTTTGAAAGTTGTGGTAGTAGTCGCTTACACCTTCATCATCGAATACTATATTCGGATCTGAAGTATCCATGATGGTCTTCGTACAAATTTTGTATGACATTTTGATTTAATAATTTACTCTTTTTTAGGTTCAAAATATATTAACTGTGGTGACTCTTGATCTTATTTTGGTACAAAGATATGTATTTATCATATTGTTTGTCTATATTATAAAATTCTACAACGTTTTGACGGCATTGTTCGCTGTAAGTTTCTTTATTGTTTTGTAAAATTTTTATTACTTTTTTATGTAATTCTTCAATATTTGATCTTTCCACAACGTAACCGGTGCCAGGTCTGATCAATTCTGGTGTTGCTGTCACATCATAACCCACTACAGGCGTGCCACACGCCATAGCTTCAATGGTAACTAATCCAAATGACTCTGCCTGTGAAGGATTAACAAAAACATCGGCTAAAGAGAAGTATTTTGCAAGATCTTTTGGGTCGTTCAATCTTGTGATACCTATGATATTTTTTGGAAGGCCTTTAATCTGTTTTTCTGACAAACCTATCAAAATAATTTGATGGTCTTCGTCGACCATAGTTGATAAAGATACAAAATCTTTTAACCCTTTTAGGTCACTCCACGGACTGGCTACACCTAATATTATCTTTTTTCCATGGAGTTGGTGTTTTTCTACTAATGAAGAAGGATCTGTATATTGAAACTTGTTAGTATCTATTCCATTATGAATCGGATAGATTTTTTGAGATTTTAAAAATGAATGAGACAATTCATCCGCTAACCAATCTGAAACGGGTACCAATGTAAGGTCATCTAAGGAGTTAAATAATTCCTTCTTGATGAGATAATTTTCTTTGGAATTGTCATACACTAAACTTTGTGGGTAATAGCTGGTCAGGGGACACTCATAACATTGTGTTTTCCATTTTTCACATTCAAATCTGGCATAATGACAACAATGACCCGTATATGCCCAACAATCGTGTAAGGTCCAAATCACGGGTTTTTTTGATCTTACTAAGTATTCAAATAGAATCTCCATATTGATATAATATCCATGTATGTTGTGTAGATGGATAATATCAGGGTCTAAAATTTTTATCTCTTCAATAAAATTCTTAGTTCCTTTTACAGAACCAAAACCGTGTTTATCAAATATCCTAGTTAACAATAAATGTTGAACTTGTTCAAATTTATTACCAATCTTTATCTTTTTTGATTTACTCGGCGCTTCGTACCTGCCAAACGCAATAGTGCTTTCGCCATTATTTTGTAAAATTTTTTGACCTATTTGCTCCGCTATTCTTCCTGTACTCCCTACGTTTACTGATACATCAATTTGCAATACCTTCATTACCTACTATTTTTTATTTTGCAGACCTTGGAGGATAAACGCCAAATATCTGTCTGCAATTTTATTAAGGGCTAATTCCTGCCTAACTTTAAAAGCATTCTTTGCCAAATTATTTCTTACTTGTGGGTACTGGATTAACTCCCCCATTAATTCTGTCAGCCTTTTTTCATTCCCAGGCTCAAAAAGAAATCCATTATCACCATGCTGAATGATGTCACTTGGTCCTGCTACACAGTCACTACAGATACATGCTAAAGGGACAGACATCGCTTCTATAAGCGCATTAGGAAAACCTTCATACAATGAAGGAAGTACAAAAATATCAGATTGGCCTAGTATGGTATTAAAGTTTTTAAGATGGCCATAAAAGTGAACTCGATCAGAAATCTTAAGTTCTGAAACCAAGATTTCTAGATTTGCCCTCTCCCTTCCATCCCCTACGATGTGTAGTGACCAATCTGTGACTTCCAATGCTGCAAATGCTCTTATTAACACCGCCTGACCTTTTTCTCTAGACAACCTGCCGACGGTTACTATTTGATTTTTTTTGATGGCAGTATCTGTATCAATTACATTTAAAGCATTAGGGATGACTATGATATTTTTAGCCCAAGTTTTTTTGTATACTATTTTTCTGGCAATTGATGTTTGCGATATGATACCTGACGCAAACCTATACATGATTTTTCTTGCCGATTCCAAAAGAAAACCCAGATTTAGTAAGGGCCCCATACGGTCGGAAACAAAAACTGGAATACCCAAAAATCTAGTCGCCATGATGACATAAGCATTAAACCATTCGCCAAAACTGAGGACGGTGTCAGGCTTTAGCTGCTTTAATTGTTTTCTTATGTAAGGAATCAATTGAGCTGCGTACAAAAGTCTGTGTGTCGACGCCCTGTCTATTTCTGGCCAGATCAATGTAATCTCGGGATGTAAATCAAAAAAAACGTCTGTTTTGAATAAATTTAAAATCGTGACCTCATATCCTTGACCTGCTGCATAATTTGCAATGTTGGTGAGAGATCGCTCCATACCACCACCTGCCAGACCAGCTGATACAAAACAGATTTTAATATTTTTTTCTTTTGATATCATTTACTACTACATCTACCATCCATTCACAAGAGTCAAAACTCCCAGGAAACCAATTAAGCGCACTATCCCAATATCCTTCACATGGGGCATAGGCAGCATGGGTATAACCATAACTAATCTCAATTACCAAAGGTTTGTCATCCTTATACACAAAATCAAAGGCGACGCACTGTGTTTTTAGCTTTGCTGCAATGTCAAAGGCCGTTTTTATAGTTTTATCATCAAAGTACTTTTTGCTATATTCAATATTACCACTGCCCGATGCCCTAAAATCGTTTTCCCTCACATTTCGTTTAATGGCAAATGCCTTATTGCCGATGACAATGACCCTGATATCACTATCATTATTTGGTATGAACTCCTGAAAATAAACATATCCTATTTCTCTACCGGCCACCTTAGCAAATTCAGGTGGTATAAAAAGACGGAGAAAAGCTTTTAAGACATCCATTTTTGAAGACTTTCCTTTTTGCCAATGGCCAAAGGTTTCTTTAAATGCTGTAAAGCCATCATAATTTGAAAATCCGCGACCAAATGCTTTATGAATTATACTTTTAGCATCAGCAAAACTCTTTATCAACTTCACATTAAATGATCCTGCGCCTCCTCTCAGTTTGAATACTGTGGGATAACTTGCAGTTTTTGCCCACCTGATCGCAGCATCTTTTTCGTAAAATACATGATTTTGCGGTATAGGACACTGTACAAGTTCTAGTAAATACTTCTGCGCAACCTTATCATCAAAATGCCAATTGGTATTAAAATCTGGAAAAACTACTTTTCCTGAATGTTCCAATGCAAACAATAATTGTTTTGCTATCAATAAATCTTTGGGATTATTTTGTGAATGGTGCCACATCAATGCGTCACAATCAGCTAATTGATCTATGATATTATCTGCATAACAATCTACGTTTTTGAAAGGGATATTATTTTTTAAACAATATGCCCTCCAATTAGGATGAAAACCATTCTTACCAACGTGTATTGCTATATGCTTCATCTGCATCTATTATTTATAATCTGTCCAACCAGGGGGCATTGTAGCATCCACAGCATATCTCTTTAAATCTTCTAGTTCAACAATATTATTATTGTATTTCAGTACCACATTTTTGTCTTTTGAAAAATCTTTGGCTGCTGCAAGGAGAGAAATTTTACTAATTTGCATATTCATTAATGTACCTAAAGAAAGATCATTCCATGCCGAATCATTTGTAAAACTAACCATCCCAAGATTTAAGGGTTCTGGATGCAAAGGACCATCACCTTGTCCACCAATAATTCCATCACAAAGACTGTATAATACTCTTTGTTGGTGATCGGCCAGTGATCCATCTGGAAGTCCAAACTTTATAATTAGATTCAAATCCATCACCATTCGCCAAGTAGTGTCATTTCCGTACCAAGCAGCACCATGTTGGTGAGTCTTACCAGGAAATGAAAATATCCAAATTAAAGAACCTAGTCTTGTAAAAAACTTGTATTGCCAATTGCCTTTGTTTCTATTTGCACGATCATATGAAAGTTCTGCCCAATGTCGCAATAAACTTTTCCCAGGATAAGCATCGCCTCCCATTTTGGTACCGCCAATCCTATGATGAGGCAAAAAATCTTTGTCTCCATTCATTCCCACAATGTTTTTTAAAGCTGCTGTTATTCCTGCTTTTTGGTGTGTTTTAACCTTAGGTAACGATATGATAACATCTGCTTCAAAAAGCTCTTTTGTAATACAGTACTTATGCATTCCTGGTTTATGTGACTCAGTAAATCTGTCAGGATTATATTGTGTTACTCTAAATGTGTTTTTAGATTTGTGGGTGATTGGTTCTAGATAACTTCTTTCCTTTAAATCAAAAATAATATAGTCACCTAATGAATTCATCTCAGACTTCAAATCATTCAATCCTGGGTTAAATATAACTCTTCGGAAATCTTTGATTTTAATTGGAATATCATGTTTCTTTGAATAGTTTCCGACCGAACCAATAAAATCATTTGATAAAAGTTTGTTCCAATTGCACCCTTGAATTGGAGCATCACCAATCGTAATACTCAATGGTTTCAAAGGTAGAATAACTTCCAAACAAGCTTTTATAAAATTCTCATGTGTACATAGACAAATCTTATCTTTTGCCGCTATGTTATGTCTTACCCAATTAGGCTTTAAGAGAATTTTTTTTCCATTTATTTTTTCTATTGTAAGCTGATCTTTTGTCACATCTTTAATGATTTTAACAAGCGAATCCATCTTATCATAAAGACTGCTCAAGTACTCTAAGGTGCGATCTTGTTCATCTCCAAAAGCTTGACCGATATTGACAAAAAAAGTATTATCTTTCATTATTTGGATTTATTCATTGTAAATCTATACAAAATAGTAAAGACAATTGAAATTATGAGCAAAGCAATTATTTGACCAATTAAACCCGTTGAAACAAGACTACCTTCGATCAATCCAACTTCAATGAAAATAAACTTTAGGCCGTAATAGAAAATCTTACTGCCTATAATTGAGAGAATCATTGCTCCTAATGTTTTAATACCTAGTTTTTCCATAAAATAAATAAACAATAAAATATTTGTTAGGAACTCTACCGAAATGAGCAATGATTTAAAGAAAACTGGATGACCAGTCACCAAAAACGAAAACAAGGGAATAGACACAGCAATAATGGATGTATTCACCGTACTCCTTGTGAGTAGATAAGATGCTAAGACTGCAATTCTCATTGGCTCAATGAGATACAAAGGGAATGGAAATAAATGTGAGATGGTAGGCAATAAATATATCACCAAAAAAATTGCTACATCAATTAAAATCGTTTTATAAACTTTTGAAGAACTATTATTAATTTGGTCTTTTGAAAAAGTCATTCTGAAATATTTTTACTTTTTATTATGAGGTTATTTTGAAATTACATCCACTAATTCATCACTGCTAAAAAATTCCACATCGGGCCATTTTTTAACTATTGATTTTAATACTGATGCAAATGATTCCAGATTTTTTTTACTATTATTTTGATCAATATATCCAATAAAATTTAATCTATGAGATTGAATAATTCCTGGCTTTTTATTTCTAAAAGCCATATCCAACTTGGATATTACTTCCTTACTCCAATTATCATTTTTAATCTCAGATGGTTCAAATACCGCATTTCTAGCAAGATAATACTGTCCAAATTTGTTTTTTTGACCAATGTAATGAAAACGTTTGACCAATTTTTTCTGTTTATTAACAGTTGGTTCAAATTGATACCAACTTCCTTGAAAAGCTTTTACACCATTCTGAAATAATGTTTCATTTAACTCATTGCTCCAAATATAACAAGGGGCTATAAAAGTGCTAGACCTAAAACCAAATATATCCTCGAACATTTGCAACCCTTCAGAAATGTATTTTTTCTGAAAATCTAATTCTGTAATATCATCTAAATCAAGGGCTTCCATAAATGAATTTTCAGTTCTACCCAACCCTGTACTTAAGTCAAACATTCCTAAATCAAAGGCTAATCTTACATGGCCTACATTATTTTGCAATGCCTTCATCCATCTAATGACGTTGAGATGTTCTCTTCCATGAAATTGTGGTTGGAATATTTTAGCTTCCATTCCTTGTTTCCACAATTCAAAGGATCCTGTGTGCTTGGGATACTTCTTTAAGGTCTCCACAAAAGGTTCGTAGTGATAACTTAAATATCCACTGTCTCTGATCTTTTCAAAATCAGGATTTGCAACGATGGTGTTTGCAGTTAATTTAGCATGGTTTCCATTTTTATCTTTTACCGAACATAACACATCAAACAAAGCTGACAAATCTGACTCGCTTGCTAATGTATCATATTTATTATAGGACAATTCATCTACTCGTATTCCTAGTTTAATCAGAGTATCATAAGTCTTTTTAGAAGGCATTCTTATGCTTCCCCAATCATCACTTTCTATGACTACTATTTTGCGATTTGTCCGCCAACCTGGTATGTTTGCCAGATTATATTTTACATGTTCCACCCAATTACTCACTCCACACTACCCTTTTGATGTAATCTGTATAACTCAAAATGATCCTTACGACCTTATCACTTACATTAGGCATACTGTAATCGGCAACAGGTCTAAATGATCTGTCCTTTCCTATTTTTTGATGTTGGAGTTGCGCGAGTCCCTGAAGGATTCGGTCTGAATTCAATCCTGTCATCATAACAGATGCCTCTTCCATGGCTTCAGGCCTTTCGTGTGCATCACGTATATTGAGTGCCCTAAAATTTAGGGTAGACGACTCTTCACTGATGGTGCCGCTATCGGAGAGTACTGCAAAAGCATGGACCTGAAGTGCATTGTAATCACTGAAACCCATTGGTTTTTGCCATTGTATTAGTGGATGCAATTTAGGAGACCCGGGTTTACCTTCTATTTGTTCTAGTCTTTTCCTAGTACGCGGATGGGTGCTTACAATGATAGGAAAGCCATATTTTTCTCCTATTTCATATAAGGCATTTAACAGGCCAAAAAAGTTTTTATCGTTGCTGATATTTTCTTCTCTATGCGCAGAAACGACAAAATACTGTTGTGATACCAAATTCATTTTTTCCACAATGTCTGAAGCAGAAATTTTGGCTTCATAATGGTGTAAAACTTCCATCATTGGCGATCCCGTTTTAATGACTCTGTCGGGATTTAGTCCCTCACGCAATAGATATTCTCTAGCTATATCTGAGTAAGTCAAATTGATATCTGAGATATGATCTACAATCTTACGATTGGTTTCTTCAGGCACTCGCTGGTCAAAACATCTATTGCCTGCTTCCATGTGGAAAATGGGTATATGCCTTTTCTTAGCGGGAATAGCACACAAACAACTATTGGTATCTCCTAGCACCAAAAATGCATCTGGTTTCACTTCTTCCAGTATAGGATCGATATTTATCAATATCTGACCTATGGTAGCTGTTGCAGTAGCACCTGCGGCATTGAGAAAATAATCAGGTTTGCGAATGCCTAAGTCTTCGTAAAAAACTTCATTCAACTCATAATCATAATTTTGACCCGTATGTACCGTGATATGTTCTATCGCAGGACTTTCATCCAATTTGGCCATCACTCGAGATAGTCTAATAATCTCTGGACGAGTGCCCACGACTGTCAATACTTTTAACTTTTTCATTATTTTATAAGATTCAAGAAGGTATAAGTTCAAGAAGTCAATCTTTTAAATTGTTTAGGATTTTGGCAAAAATATTTTTTATCTCTAAGCTTTCATTTAATAAAGACTTTAATTCTTTAAGCTTGGGTTCATCTGTTATTTCTGATAAGATTGTAAAGAAACAATTGGCTTCTCGTGCTTCTTTAAATGAATTTTGATTTTGTTTTTAAAATCTGTCTGAGAAATACCTGCCTGAGATTCTTATTAATTTGTTCAAAGAGACGTGGATTCCTTTCCAGGTTGATTTTTAATTATTCGATATTCAAAAGAATCAGGCAAATATCTTAAAAATTTCAAGGTATTTACCCTATAATTAAAAGTTCTTTTTAATAAATCATTCTCTCTCATATTTCACCATTTTGACTATTGATTCTACTTATTTATTACCACTTCTTGGATCTTCATCTCGTTTCTTGATTAACATTGACTCTTTCAAACAGTAACAAAATATGTATCTGGATTATCAGCATTATATGGTTCATTTATCCAAAACAAGGTGACCAACTCATCATCTCCTATATTGGTAATATTGTGGGTGTACCATATCGGCATATCTACATAAGCGGGAGTGCTGCCATCCAAAAAATAGTCTAAAACTTCATTCGTATCTATTCGTCTAAGTGAAATTTTAGCTTTACCCTTGATAACAGCAAATCGTTCTGCTTTTCGAGTGTGAAAATGATTACCTCGAGTAATACCGGGATTGGTCGTAGAAAAAGAAAACTGGCCCGATGTATTTGTTCGGGCTATCTCTACAAACATGCCTCGATCATCTGTATGAAGTGTAAATGGCACAGGGTAATGATCATTAGGAACATAACATCTGAAAGTATTAAAAAATGCCAAATGTAATGATGATGATAAATCTGGGAAAACGTCTTTGTCCATATATTCATCCTTATAGGACTTCAATAATGCTAATATCTCAGAAACAGACATGGTAAATTGATGAGGAATTTCTACCCTTCCTAATCTAGGTTGTTGTATTAGTTGAAACAACTGAGCTACCAACTCATTGATATAAATTAGATTCAGTGACTTGTCTTGATGTATTTCTGGTAGTAAGTCGTGGACCAATTGGTGGCAAAAAGTAGCAACGACCGAATTGTAAAAGGGACGACCGAATGGCCCAAAAACATTGGGAATAATCACAGCTGTCACATTTGCTTCATGCTCAGATGCCCATGCTTCTAATAATAATCTACCTCCCTTTTTGGAGTTACCATAAATGGTATTTTCTTCTTCTTGTGTAGAAGAAGAAAATACAATATGGGGCTTGGCATTTGATCTAACACACGCATCAATCAACTTAACACACACACCAACATTCGTATCGTACATAATCTCAGGATCTGAATGTCTATTCAGACCTGCTAAATGAAAGATGACATCCGTAGCACATACAAAGTCATCCATTTTCTGATCATCTTCAAAAAAACTTCGCTCAAAAGGCATGATTTCTACACCATCCTGTAGATGTAGAAAGTTCTTTAAATGTATGCCCACAAATCCATTCGCTCCGGTGATTCCTATTTTCATTTCTATTTTCTCAGATTTTGAAAATTTTATAATTCTTAGTGTTGTGTCTTGTAAAAGAACTTACCTAGAAAGAATGTCTGTCTTAATAAACGCCAACTTCATCAACAAGTCTTTGGTACCTTGTACATCTAGTCTGTGGGTATTGTGTGAATGGTACTCTTCCATTTTCTCCATATCTGGCTCTCCTTCAGAAAAATATCTCGCATAGTTGAGGTCTCTATTATCCGCAGGTATTCTATAATAAGAAGCTAGATTTTCTGCCTTTGCCATTTCTTCTCTATTTACCAGCGTCTCATACAGTTTTTCGCCATGGCGAGTGCCTATATTTACTATTTCTGTATTTGTTTTGTACAATTCTTTTAGTGCATCTGCTAATGTGGCAATGGTAGCCGCGGGGGACTTTTGTACAAAGATGTCGCCAGCATGACCATGTTCGAATGCAAAAAGCACTAAATCTACGGCATCTTCCAGTGTCATCATAAATCTCGTCATAGATGGATCTGTAATGGTGATAGGTAGGCCTTTTTTTATTTGGTCTGTAAACAAGGGAATGACGGATCCTCTACTAGCCATGACATTACCATATCGAGTTCCACATAATATGGTCTCAGAGGAAAGACGGGATTTGGCCACCATCACTTTTTCCATCATAGCCTTAGATATGCCCATAGCATTGATAGGATACACTGCCTTGTCTGTACTAAGGACAACTACTTTTTTTACTTTGTTTTTTATCGCGACATCTAGGACATTTTCAGTACCCAAAACATTGGTCTTTACTGCTTCGAGTGGAAAAAATTCACATGAAGGTACCTGTTTTAAAGCGGCAGCATGAAAAATATAATCTACACCTACTACTGCTGGCTCTATACTGCGATAGTCCCGTACATCACCTATGTAAAATTTGACTTTGGGATTATTTAGCACACGACGCATATCGTCTTGCTTTTTTTCGTCCCGACTGAATATTCTTATCTCACTAAAGTGGTCGGTGTGTAAAAACCTTTGCAACACCGCATTGCCAAATGAACCTGTCCCACCTGTTATAAGTAATGTGTTATTTTGCATTGAAAATTTAGTTTTTATTGTTTTGCTGAATACGTGTTTTGCAAAAATACTTCAATATCATTTTTATTATTTTTTAAATTCGATAGAGCATTAACTGTTATGTCTATATCAAAAGATTTAACATTATTTGTATTTAATACTCTGAGTTGACTACTTAAAGACTTATGTTTATTTGATACTAAACTCAATGGATATTGTGATTTTCTACCAGAATCAGGAAGAACTGTATAAAAGATGGAATTTTGTGCATCAATAGTTGGAGATTCTCTAAATCTGGCTTCACTATTTTTGTAAAAGATTGATTGATGATCTCTAAGAATTAATTGATACTTCTCATGAAATGCTTTTCCGTCTTTATTTTTTAATTTGACGTTTATATCAACAATAATTGGAGTAGTTTTTATTGCCTTATTATAGTATAGATCATTTAACCTTATGTCCATTAAATTAATAAAATCACTGATATTATTATCAGATTTTATTTTATAAGTTCCGTTAGATTTGATATGGAAGGGAGCATCAGAACTAGCATAATAATCATGAATATAATTTGTTGCAGTTATTTGATTTAAAGTAATATCTAAATTTGCAGTTGACATTTCATTATAAAAAATACAGCCTTTGCCACTTAAAGTATTTTCTGTATATGTCTTTAGAGATCGTGGTAATGCTAAACTAATATTTCCGCTAAGTTCAAAAATATTGTTCTTGTAATTTACTTCTTTAAACCATTTATTGTCGTTATAGTCTTTTGTGAAATATAAATCTGTTTCCAAGTTTACAATTTTTGTATAATTATCTACAAAATTCAAATATCCATTTTTTACACTATCTCTTAAAATGAAAAATGTGCCACTATGGTCAATGCCGCCATCTCCCCAATTAGTATTATCTGATTTTACTAAATTATTAACTAAAAATGTATTTTTTTCAAAATCAATATTCGACCTTGAAAGATGACTTAGATCTGTCAGTAATTCCGTTGAAAACAAATTATTCCGAAATTTATATGATGACTGAAAGTCATGTTTATTTAATTCTGATCCAATAAGACAGAATCTAAAATTTTTCACATCAAAAACATCCTTACCATTTACAATTGTAATGACCCCTAAATATTTCAACGCATCCTTTTCTAAAATGAATCGATTATCATTAGCTATAACATTTTTTGCACCTTTAAGCTTCAGCAAACAATTCGCTGAACCTCCTGGTAATTTTATTCCTCTTCCTAGACAATTTTTGATCTTATTGTTGTTAATTTCTAATAAACCCGAAGCTGAACAGTAAAATGGAACAGTTTCAATCCCATCTCTTAAATTTATTACATCTTCAATTATGTTATTTTCAACTTCAAAATTATTTCCTTTTGCAGCTAGAGGGCTCATATACCCATGAGCTAAACTGTTTATCGGAAAATCATTTTTGACTTGATTATTTTTAAATTGGCATATTTTTCTAGCTATATATAACTTTTCTGAAGAAAACTCAACTGGCATACCACCAAGAGGAAAAAAAAATGTACACCCATATATGTTATTAATTCGATTGTTATCAATTATTAAACTTTCATATTTGCCATTTGACAATTCTAATAACGTTACGCTTTCTTCAATGGTAGAATTTTTAATTTGTATATTTTCAATACCTGAATTAAGCATTTGAGCAGGGCTAGTATTATTGGAACTAACTGCATATTTAAATGAGACGGCACCTGAAATTAAGCATGAATCAATGATAAAATACTTTAAACAAGGAATAGCGTCCTTATTTAATGAGGAATAATCACATCTAGCGAAATGATAATCATATCCAATCGGTTTGATATGGTTTTTAGAGTCTTTAGTTTTAATAGAAATATTTTTTAGCAAAATATTATTACCTGTTTTATTTTTAAAATATGCTTCTCCAATACTATGTTTTGTTAACAAACACAAACCAGCTTGACTTGAATTGGTACCCATTATTTTTATATCTTTCAATGTTGCATAAGAAGAATTAATTGACTCTGCTTCTATATCATAAAATCGGTCTAAGTAAACTGGAGCATCAATATTAATTAAATTACAAAGTGATTTGAAATTTAATTTTGGGTCTCGCCCGTCCGTAAACCAATACATTTTCCCATTATCAATATTCCATGTTCCTTTTAAATAAACATCAGAAAAAATTTTATTTGTGGTGTTAGATATTATTTTTGAATTATTTCCGATTAATGTTCCATTTTTAATATATCCATTATTTCTGAAATCTAAGTCACAGTTTAATTTGATTTCTTCCCCTTGTAGATCTATCACAGAATCTATGATAATTTTTGATTTACAAGATTTAAAACTTAAAAAAGACGTATTAGTATTTGACTTAGAAGTAATTAATTGTTTTTTTTCCGCACATGATATAAATAAAAATGAGTAAATTAATATAAACCTAACCATAGAATAATTTTATTTAAACGAGTGACTCATTTCAAAAAATGGTGCAATAAATGGATTGAGTAAAAAAACATAATAACCCATCATTTCTAATCCAAATCTAATAGAAATTACAATAAAAAATAAAATACTTAATGAATATAAAGGTGATAATATTTTGATTTTATTTGATAATGGAGTATTTTGTAAAAAAATAAAAAATAAAGCTGTTATTATTAATTGTGAAATAGCATGAAATCTTCCCATTGAAGGTATAACACTAACAATATTAGCAAAACTAAATACTAAAATACCAAATAAAAGTGGTGATTCCAATTTTAAATTTTTAACGATTTGGTAATAATACAACATAATACCTACAAATAAAAACATTAAATATTGTAGCCCTTTTTCATTCCATTTTAAAAACCAAGCTGTGTTTTGTTGCTCTTTTAACCTATTTTCTACATAATCAATATGGGTGTATGCGTTCAGATGTGAATCTAATTTGCCATCAATGTTAGGAATTAATTTAATTAAATTCTCTACATCTATGCTTATAAACAAACTACTTAATATTAGCAAAGATGTATAAATAATCATTTTTTTAGGTAAAAGAAGATGTAGCCCTAATAGTAATAAAGGAATAACAAATGAAAAATGCATTAACAAAGACGAAATCGAAATAATTAAACCCTTTCTCTTATTTCTAATATAAAACATCAAAACGCCATAAATAAAAATTTGTGTAGCAACATAAAATCTTACACCGTTAATATTCCAAATTGGCACAAGAAAAATAAAAAGTAACAATACTGGTATTGCTAAAATTTTTAATTTTGGGGTGCAAAAATCTAATAATATTTCAATATTTCGTGATAAAAAATAGCCAAATATTAATCCAAAAATTAAAAATAATATCCTATAATCATCGGTAAATCTTGAGACAATGTAAGTTAACAACGGCTGAATATAGTCTCCTTTATTATATTGTCCAGCCATTAATAATGCAATAAAATCGACAATTGAATGGTTTAGTTCATTAAAGCGAAGCAATGTGTCCCTATAATGAGCACTATCAAAAGTCTCTTTTGAAATCACAAATGTGTATCCAAAGAAACCACAAAAAAGCCAAATTATATTTTTACTTTGGCTGAGCTTAAAGTTCAGCGCAGCATAAATAAGTCCAAACAAAGGCCATATCAAAAAAACAAAATAACTTATAAAGTTAAACCTTAACCATTTATTTTTTGTATTACTGCTCTCCACCCAAAAGTAAAAATTTTCGAACCACATTTTCAATTCTATATTGATCAAGGTTTTTTACCATCAACTTTCCAGAATAATCATAATTTAAAAATCTATCGATATTGATTTTTATCTCATCATTTAAATTGTCATCAATAATATTCAAAATTGGTCTTCCCGTTAAGTAATAATCAATTAATTTAGAAGGTAATTGTCTACTTGGCTCGTAAGCAATATTCAATAAAAAATCCATTTTGCTAAGAAAAGGAATTAGTTCATCCCTTGCTATATAATCCCTCAATTCTATTTGATGATTTGATAATTCTAAATATGGCTTGATCAAGTCCTTTCTTTGAGTGAAAATGATAAATTTATATGGTATATTTTTATTCATTAAATATTCAATAAAAGGCCTAGGATCTCTTCCTCCTCTTCCCTCAATAAAAGTTCCAGCAAATGCAAAAGTTGGAATTTGATTGGGCTCATATTTTGCTAACAATTTTTTTGTATCTTCAAACTTGAAGCCCTGGGTAATTTCCACAAATTTAGCATGATATTCAGGGTAAAAATTTTTTCTCATTGCTAAATTTGGAATAGTTATATTATCGACTTTTCTACACCACCAATGCTCAAAATACTTAAAATAGAATAGTTTGTCAAAAGTATCTATATCAGCTCCCATATATGCATCTCCACAATCGGCTATCCACTTTTTAGAATATTTATTGCCTCTTTTTGTTGCCCATGCAACTCCCCAATGTATCGGATGGGGCACTGCTATGGAAATCATAATATCAAAACATGCATCTAATTTTTTTAGTGCACTCTTTACTTGAAACATTATACCAATATTTGGATATTCAAATAATTGAAGCATTCCCCTGCTAAAGGCTCTTGTTAAAATATTTAATATTGGTTTAGTGCTAACTTTAATAACGGGGAATAAGTTTGGACCTAAGTCAACAATTTTAAAGCCATATTCCAATTTTATTGGATCATGAAATTCCGGACGATACTTCGTCATTAAAGTTACTTCATGTCCTTGCCTACATAATTCTTTAGTCAACTCAGTAGTCCTAAAAGACCTAGGTGAAATTTCAGGAAAAAAAGAATAAGAAATTAAAAGAATTTTCATAATTAAATATTTTCTCTTATTATTCTGGCTGGATTACCAGCCAAAACCAAATTACTCCCAAAAGACTTTGTTACAATAGAACCTGCCCCAACAATAACATTATCTCCTAACTCAACTCCTGCTAAAATTACACAATTAGTTCCTAACCAACATTTTTTACCAATTATAACAGGATTTACAATATCATGTTTTCCAAAATCTTTAAGATTATGATTTGCCGAGATTATTTTTACCCCAGGAGCAATCATGCTATACTCTCCTATTTTAATCCCATTAATTCCCTGTAAATAACATCCAGAGCTACCAGCAATATATTGAGCAACACCTTTTCCAATTTCTATTCTACCGCTTACAATAGAAGTAAAATGAACCATACATTTTTGCTCACCATTAATTCGAAAAATTTTTTGAAAAATAAAATTAACTATTCTCAGTCCTTTACTTGTTGGAGTATATAAGTATTCAATTAAATTTGATGGATACCCATTTACCCAATTTTCAATTCTATATTTACCTATAAACATAACTTTTGAGTTTAATTAAAATTGGTTTGTATACACTTAAATAATCTAGTTTAATTAAAGATGAAGTACTAAGCAAAATAACTAAAAATAATATTAAAATCATAAACATTTTGATTACATCAGAGAGTGAATTAAAATATTCAAGGCTTAAAATTAATTTGGGGATATATATTGAAAAAAAGGAATGTAAGAAAATTAAAGTTAATATTTTATATGGAAAAATATCATTGAATGCAGCATTGAGTATTGATTTCATTTTGAGTAAAGCGACAAAAACCATAAAAATTAATAATAATACACTTACATATGCACAAACATAAGGGCTTTTAAATATTAAAATTGCTAAATATTGTAAAACCCAAGTCAAAACTGCGAACAAGACATGCAAATTCATATAAAAACGACTATTCCCAGAAGAGAGCAACATTGGTGCAAATAATATAATATTGAATAGATTCGTAATCAGTTTTATTCTAAAGTAGTCAGTAGATTCAACATACAAGTCAGTATACAAAATTATAATAAAATAATCTGCAAAGAAAAAAAACAGTACAATAATAGGATATAAAATTAATGCTGACTTTTTAATTGTTGATTTCCATAAGTCCAATATTGTCTCAGTGTCTTTATTTGGATTACCAAAATACGAACTTAATTTTGGCATGAGCACTGCAGACGCAGATCCAACTACCATCCCTACAATTGGTAATTGTATAAATCCATTAGAAAATTCAGCAAATACTTCCTGACCAAAATATCTACTTATATAATATTGATCTGCCGAATTAATAGCTACACCTGCCAAACTTGCCCCCATGATTGGCATGCTGTATCTTAATATTATCTTATAAGTTAGGTCACTTTGTTCATTTACTAAATTTTTAAAAGGTAGCTTAATAATTAATACTGCAATTATTAGTGTTAAAAAAGATGAAACAATCCATCCATAAATAGCATACTCAATTTTTGGTGCAATTAATACAACAGGTGCAATTATACATACCAACATTAGTAGTCTAGTTATAGAATTATAAATAGGTAATATATATGACATTTGATAACTAACAAATACACCTTCTAACCCCAATGTAGGTAATAAAAGAATAGGGATAATTGCAAAAAGCTGAAGGCCAATTTTCAAATCAGGATTAGCAAGTAAATCAGAAATTAAACCAGCACCTAAAAATAACGTTAGAGAAAAAGTTAGACCAAATAAAAAAAGCAAACTTGAAATTAATTTAATAATGTCAAAACCTTGTACCTTTTTATATCTTGGTAAATAAAAACTGTAAATACTAGGTAAACCCGCTGAAAATACAATTGCTAAAGACGTATACACATATAAAATTTGTTTATATGTACCTAATTCTGTTTTAGTAAAATATCTCGCCAAAATTGCCGCACTAACTATCGAAATAAGTATTCCACTCAATGTAGATAAAGCAACCCAAAAAGCTTGTATAGTGTTGCTATTCATTTTTAAATCATACTGCCTAATATTTTTAGTTTCCAAAAAGTTTTTTCAATTATTTGCAAATATTATTCAAAATAATTTCAACAATTTCACTTGAAGTTCCACCATTTCCATATAGTAAAACATTGAATTTCTCTTGATGATGTTTAAGTTGACAATTTAATTCATCCAGATCCATGTAAAATAAATGATTACAGTTATATTCTAATGTCTCCACCCATTCAGTCTCTTTCCTTATGGTAGCACACTTTTTCTGCAACCAATAAGCTTCCTTTTGCATACCTCCACTATCTGTAATTAACCCAGATGAGTAATATAAATACCCCAAATTACTAAAATAGCCTTGTGGATCTATAAACGTAATATTTGAAAAATCTGTTTCCTTTAGATCGAAATTTTTCATTGCATTCCTCGTTCTAGGATGAATTGAAAAAATTGCATGTTTATCTAATTTATTCAATTTTTCTAAAACATATTCCAACCTTTTCTTTTCATCCGTATTATATGGTCTATGTAAAGTAGCATAATAATAACTCTCCATTTCAGTTTTTGGTTTGGTAGTCCAACCATTTTCTACAGCTTTTAAAACCAAATCTTTCATTATATCACCAACAATATGTACATTATTTGAAATACCTTCCTTTTTTAAGTTTTCCTTTGAAATCTCGCTAGGTACAAATAATAGATTTGAAATATGATCAGTTAACACCCTATTAATTTCTTCCGGCATTTCTTTATTATAAGACCTCAACCCGGCTTCTATATGCGCAACAGGAATGTGTAATTTTGAAGCTACAAGTGCCCCTGCTAATGTTGAATTAGTATCACCATAAACAACAACTATATCAGGTGCCTCATCAATTAAAATTTTTTCAATTTCTATCATCATACTCCCAGTCTGTTGTCCATGATTTCCACCACCCAATTTTAACAAATAATCAGGTTGTGACATACCCAATTCATTAAAAAAAATGTTACTCATGTTTTCATCAAAATGTTGACCCGTATGGATAGTTCTTAAGTCGAATACCTTTTTTGCCTCCAATTCGAAAGCAAAATGTTTAATGAATTGTGGTCTAGCCCCAACAATTGCAATTACTTTTTTCATCATTAGACTTTAAAAGGATGATTTTTTAATGGTAGTCTTGCAAATGGATGATAATCACCTTGTAAACCAATGGGATCTTTTGTTCTAATATCATGAACAATCTCAATGGCTTGCTTTGATGCATCAATTCTAAATCCTCCACCATTCAAGATGTCTTTATAGCTATTTGTGTGTAGTTCCGTAAAACCATCACTAAACTCAATCTGCTCACCTTCGACTTCCATAGATCTATAGGTTCTTTTACCAGATTGTCGTATTTGTTCTGGAATGGTATCGTACTCAATACTCAAAAACCATCGGACTCTAGCTCTATCAAACTCCAAATATCCAGCTGCTCTATCATGCGTGTGAATATGAACTACATTTTGTTTTACATTACCAAAAACCCAACCCAACATATCAAAAAAATGTACCCCAATATTGGTAGCAATTCCACCTGATTTAGAAATATCACCTTTCCATGATGAATAATACCAATTACCTCTAGACGTTTGGTAGGTAAGGTCGAAGTCATATACCTTATCTTTTGGAGAAGCTTCGACTTTCTTTTTTAAAGCTATTATGCTATCATGCAATCTTAATTGCAAAATAGTATAAATATTATGACCATTTTCTCTTTCAATTTCTTGAAGTGCGTCGATGTTCCAAGGATTGAGTACTATGGGTTTTTCACAAATAACATCAGCCCCACTTCTCAAACCGAACCTCATGTGAGCATCATGCAAATAATTTGGGCTACAAATACTGACATAATCTAATTTTTCACCCGTTCTTCTTAATTTTTCAACGTGTCTATCAAACCGTTCAAATTCTGTAAAAAATGCAGCATTAGGAAAATAACTATCCATTATACCGACCGAATCATTGGGATCAAAGGCTGCAACGAGGCTATTTCCAGTATCCTTTATAGCTTTCATATGTCTTGGGGCGATATATCCTGCAGCACCAATTAATGCAAACTTTTTGTTCATTTATCTAAATTCGTTAAATGTTAATTTAATATTTATTTTTATAAGAATTTTCCTAAAACTAATTAGCTTAAAGCTAGTGCTTCACCGCTAAAAAATAACTAGTTATCATTCTTTATTAGATCATTATCATTATTTATAATACTGAATTACGTTTCCAGCTAAAGCTACATTTTTTTTTAGTTTCCCATTCTTTATAATTCAATCAAGCTCAGCAAAGACGCTAAGCTTAACGAGATCTTACAAGCAAAATCTACATCTACTCTACTAAAGAGAAAAGTTTTTTTTGGGTTTGCGTCTCTTAAGTGTTTCTTTGCGACGCTTAAGTGTTTCTTTGCAACGCTTAAGTGTTTCTTTGAAACGCTTAAGTGTTTCTTTGTAACGCTTAAGTGTTTCTTTG
>DLGT01000079.1:1023-9970 GCA_002482845.1 Saprospiraceae bacterium UBA7687 | reverse complement strand
TTCTATGCAGTTTTCGTTTGCACAGGAAAAAACAATCACAGGTACTATTACTGAAAATGGACTCCCATTACCAGGTGTTTCAATTTTGGTAAAAGGAACAACTAGAGGTACTCAAACCGATTTTGACGGTAACTACTCTATTAAGGCTGCTCAAGGAGAGTCTTTGGTTTTTTCTTATGTTGGTTTTGTTACTAAGACCGTTGTAGTTGGGGCTTCTAGTTCTGTTAACTTAACAATGGAGCTTGAGGCGGAAGTTTTAACTGGTGTTGTTGTTACAGGATATGCAACACAAAAGAAAGCTAGAACAGCTGCTGCAGTTACAACAATAAACATTGAGGAACTTGAAGAAAGAGGTCAAGCTTCTGTTATTCAAAACTTACAAGGTATGGTTGCGGGTTTAAATATCGCAACAGGTTCTGGTCAGCCAGGTTCTGATAGTACTATTATCCTTAGAGGTGTTGGTTCGTTAAATGGAAACATTGAGCCATTAATTATTGTAGATGGTATGCCTGTTGATGAGGATGGATTTAGATCTATCAGTCAAGCTGATATCGTTTCTACTACTGTATTGAAAGATGCTGCTGCAACTTCTATCTATGGTAATAGAGGAGCAAATGGTGTTATTATTATCTCTACAAGAAGAGGTAAATTTGAGCAAGAGCTTGAAATTAAATACCAAGGTCAATTTGGTGTTACTAAATTGCAAGAATTTAAAATTGATGTAATGAGTTCTAATCAATTGTTGAATTTTAGAACAGCAAATGGATTAGGATTGCCTACAGGTGTTACTGATATAGCAACAGCTCCTAATACAAATTGGAGAGATGTGTTCTTTAGAACAGGAACAACGCAACAACACGATTTGTCTTTTTCATCAGGTTCTAAAAACAGTAGAAATTATACTTCTATTGGTTTCCTTGATCAAGATGGTATTTTTATCAGCTCTAATTTTAAGAGGTTTAACTTCAGAAATAATTTTACAGGAAAAACTAACAATGGGAAATTTACCTATACTGCTGGTTTGAATGTGAATTTTTCAAGAAGTGATAATGTTGGTGGAGCTGGATCAAACGCTACGTTTTTTGCGCCTTTTACAGCGGCAATTAGAGGTTTACCTTATTTAGATCCTGCTACGGAATTACCTTATGGTGATGTGTCTGCTTTGTCTGTTGATAATGCGCCATTAGTATTGTTGAATTCGTTGAAAATGAATACAAATACTGATGATGAATTAAAGATTTTAGCAAATGTAACTGCTGATTATAAGATAACAAATGAGTTTACAGCTGGAATTAATGTAGGGGTTGATTATTCTGCATATAATGGTTTGTCGATAACAAATCCTTTGAGTTTACTAGGGCCGTTTCAGGTGGATCAACAAGCTCAATACGGAGGTATTCATAACCAATCTAATTCTAGAGATTCNNTTTGAAATTCAGTAAAAATTTTGCTGAAAAGCACACTGTTGATGCAGGTGTTTATGTTGAATACTATAAAGCGCACTTCGATTCATTTAATTTTCAAAAAAGAGGTTTAGATCCAAGATCATTAGGTACGAGTGAAGGGTTTATTACGCCAGTAATTGAAGACTATCAGCCTAATTTCCCAATTTATGTTCCTACTATCGGATCTGCAAAACTTCAAGAAGGATTGTTTTCTTATTTTGGTTCTGCTGATTATGACTATGATGATAAATATGGTGTGAGTGTTTCTGTTAGAAGAGATGCTTCGTTCAGATTTATTGAGGATAACAAATGGGGTACTTTCTGGTCTGTAGGTGGAAGATGGAATTTGACAAAAGAAGCTTTTCTTAATAATTCTAAATTCGTTAATGATTTGAAATTAAGAGCTTCTTATGGTACTTCAGGTAACCAAAGGGTTAGTAATGCTCAATATGCTTCTTTGTATTTACCATACACAACTTATACAGTTGGAACGGGTTATAATGGAACAGCTTCTACTGTTTTGAATCAAATTAGAAATAAGGACGTGCAATGGGAAGAAATCAGCCAAGTTAACGTTGGTTTGGATTTTGCATTGTGGAACAGCAAAATTACAGGTAGTTTAGATGTTTACAGAAAATTAACTGAAAAATTGTACCAAGGAACTCCAGTTTCTCCAATTCATGGTACATCGGAAATTGATGTAAATATTGGATCTTTAGAAAATAGAGGGGTTGAGCTAGCTTTGAATTATGAAGTCATGAAGAATGACGATTGGAGATTGGCTTTAGGAGGTAATATATCTTACAATAAAAACAAAATACTTGAATTGCCAGATTCTGCAAACGGTCTAGTTTTTGGAGGAGGTTCAACTGCTCTTGCTGAAGGTCAACCAGTAGGTGCTTTCTATGTGTCTGAATATGCAGGTGTGAATCCAGCTAATGGTAACCCGTTGTTTAAAACTCCAGAAGGAGGATTAACTGAAATTATTGCTGATGCTAACAGAGTATTTGTTGGTGAACAACTTTATCCAATTTGGCAAGGTGGTATTACTACAAACGTTGACTATAAAGGATTTGCATTGTACACACAATGGAGCTTTGTTGCGGATTTGGCTAGAAACAACTTAGATTTAGCTACATTGGAAGATGGTTCAGCTTTGGATGATGGAGGAAATAGAGCTCAATCATTGTTAAATGCTTGGACTACTCCTGGAGATATTACTTCTATTCCAAGAATGGGTCAAGGTTATAATGAAATTGACTATATTAATAGTACTGATAGATATTTACATGATGCTTCTTATTTGCGTTTGAGAAATATTAATTTCTCTTATACATTTAATAATGAAATGTTAAAGAAAAACTCAGTTATCAAAGGATTGAAGTTTTACGTACAAGCAGAGAATATTTTGACATTCTCTAAATGGGAAGGATGGGATCCAGAAGCAGGTTTTAGAGGTACAGATAGAGGTAATTACCCTACACCTAAAATCTTTACATTTGGTTCTGTAATTAATTTTTAATACATAATTATGAAAAAAATAAATAAAATAGTTTATTTACTATTGTTAGCAGTTGTGTTTTCTTGTAATGATGCAACAGATATTGATCAAGAAGGTATTATTTACGAGGAAGATGCGTTTATCAACTTAAGAGATTTAAAGACTGGATTGAATGGAGCTTATGCGGCTTATGGTCCTGATTTTGGAGGAGATGCAATTTACTTTAATGACGTATTTACTGATAATGTTAGACGTGGTGAAAGTAATACAGGTGGAGGAAGTGAAGAATATAACTTTCTTCTACAGCCTAATTCTGATGCTCCAAGTGTAATTTGGGGTAATAGATATGCTACAATCAACAGAGTTAACCGTTCTTTACGTGCTTATGACAGATTGTATCCTGATTTTACAGAGGATGAAAAAACAGAAGCTGATCATGTTAAGGCTAATCTACTGGCCTTAAGAGCGTTGTGTCATTTTGATTTATTTCAATATTACACTCCAGATTATAAAGATCCAAATGGTTTGTCGGTTATAAAAATGGATTTCGTACCAGCTGATTACAAAGAAGTTTATCCAAGAAATACAGTTTCTGAGATTTTAACTTTTATCAATGCAGATTTAGATGCTTCATTAGATTTGTTTAATGCAGATGGAACTGAATATACGGGTGTTTTTTACTTGAATCCTATTTCAGTTAATTTTATAAAATGTAAAGTTGCGTTATTATCAGGAAATTATCCAGCTGCTCAAGCATTGGCACAAGATATAATGAGTGACTCAGGATTGGTTTTATCTCCTAAAACTGTTTATACTACAATGTTTGCTGATACTGCTGAGGGTGAATCTTTATTTACTTTGTCTCGTTTGAGTGGTAATAACGCTATTGTGTCAAACTATTTTTTCAATAGTTCTGGAGGTAATCCTATAGATGCAATTCTTCAGGTTTCAAGACAATTGTATGATTTGTATAATCCAGCAGATGTTAGAAGAAGTGTAAATATTAGAGGGGCAAATCCTTCAGCTGATTATTTTTTAATTGGAAAGTATAAAGGTAGTGCTGATGGTCCAACAATCAACGATATCAAATTATTTAGATTGTCTGAGGTTAAACTTATTTTGGCTGAAACTAAAGCAAGAAACGGAAACTTAACTGGTGCTGCAAATGATGTCAGAGATATCAGAATAGTAAGAATTGCGGCAACTGAACCACTTCCGGTTTNNTATGCTGATTTGACAGCAGCTTTAACAGATATTCTTTTGGAAAGAAGAAGAGAATTTGCTTTTGAAGGACACAGATATTTGGATATCAAGAGAATTGGAAAAGAGATAAATGTTGGAATTAACAGATTGCCTAATGATGCAGCTACTTTTTCAGCTCCATTGGCATTACCTGCTAGTGATTATAGATTCACATTCCCTATTCCTCAGAATGAGATTTTTGCTAACCCAACAGTAGCTCAGAATCCGGGCTACTAATTTAATAATTAATACTATGAAAAAAATTCTAATAGGTCTTATGGCCTTGACTACCTTAATTGGTTGTTCTGATTTAGAGGACGTGAAGTATGATGATAGTCAGGCATTTGTTGCTTTTCAAAGAACTGTATATGACTTGAAAATTCCTTTAAATTCTTCTAAAGCGCTTGATGTTTTATTTGAAGCTAGTAATAAAGTTGATTTTGATAGAACGTATCAATTAGAGATTGTTGCAACTGAAACAGATGCAAATCCAGCTACTTATACTTTTCCATCAACATTGACCATTCCAGCTAATAGCTATACAGGAACACTTACTATTAATGGTACTGATGGTGGTTTGGTAGATGCTAACATCAAGAAATTGACTTTAAAAGTATCTGGATTAGGTGAAAATGAAAGTACAGATAGCGATAAAGTTGTTATTAATATCTTGGAATTTTGTCCTGTTGTAGTTGAGGATTTAGTAGGTGACTTTAGTTCTACTACATTTTGGAACGGACCAGCAGTTCATGTGGTTTCTGAAAACGGAGAAAATGCTTTGGTGATTGAAGATTTCTTTACTGATGATGCTGAGAATCCTGGTTTTGAATTTACTTATGATCCAGAGAATAATAATAATATTTCTTTTGAAGAGAGAAATACAGGGTATTTTTCTGCAGCAAATGGAGGTTATATTTGGATCAGAATGTCTACCAATAGTTCTAATGTGTCAAGTGTTGATGCGTGTACTGGGAAGATTGGAATTTTTGTTAACTATTTTATTCCTAATGTAGGATCTTATGGTGACCAAAATGAAGTGTTTACCAAGTTGTAATACTTGTTGAGAAATCAATAAATTTTAAACAGCCACAATTTAAATATTGTGGCTGTTTTTTTTGTTTCCATTTAAAGATTTTAAAATGTATGTTAAATTGTTAATCTAATACAATTTGTTTTATTATTTTCGCCTTTATTTATTTATATTATGAAAAATACAATACTCTTATTAGTGGTTTTTTTTGGTACTTGTTTATATGCTCAAAGTGAAAGAGATTTAATAAACATTGTTAGTAAGACAAACACTATAGAATTAAAAAAGTTAAGAACTGTTTATAATCAAGAATATCTTGAGAGAGAAAGCAGAATTAAAAACTTTTTATCCAGCCATCCTGAAGCTAAAAGATATACAATCAAAGGAACTTCAATTAAAGAAATTTATGATGTTTTAGACAATGGCGAAATTCTTTATTATGGTACTTCTAATCTTACTTCCTCAAAAACTGCTAGAGCAGATAAACTTTATTTTGGGGGTACTTTAGGATTAAATGTACAAGGACAAGGAATGAAAGCCATAGTTTGGGATGGAGGAAATGCTAGAAAGACCCACGTGGAGTTTCCTAGTAATAAGGTTGTTAATATTGATGGAAATGTTTATGAGGATCATGCTACACACGTAACAGGTACTATAGTTGCTAAAGGAATAACAGCCAACTTGCGTGGGATTGCTTTTGATGCAATAGCACATTCTTACAATTGGAACAATGATTATACAGAAATGGCTGATGAAGCTGGATCTGGATTGCTTGTTTCAAATCATTCTTATTGGCAGGGAACAACTACTGCGGCTTGGACTTTTGGCTCTTACGATACCCGAGCTTCACAATTTGATGCAATAGCATTTGCGGCACCTTATTATCTTGCTGTTACAGCAGCGGGTAATGATAGAAGTGATTTTACTGACCCAATTATAGGGCCTTATTTGACTTCTAAAGGGGGCTACAATTTAACAAGAGGGATGCAAAACGCAAAAAACTATTTAACAGTTGGAGCGGTTTATAACGTGTCAAATTATGCTTCAGCAAATTCTGTAATTATGTCGGACTTTAGTAGCTGGGGACCAACGGATGATGGAAGAATAAAACCGGATGTAGTGGCTAAAGGAGTTAATGTTAGGTCAACTTTAGCAGGTTCAAATACAGATTCAGGTATTCAACAAGGTACTTCGATGGCTTCTCCTGCAGTAGCTGGTGTAGCTTTGCTGTTACAACAACATTATCATGATACAAATGATGATGTGTATATGAAAGCGGCAACTTTAAAAGGATTAATTAACCATACAGCTGACGAAGCTGGTAAGGCTAGTATCGATGCTAATGAAGTAGCTTCAGGTGTGGGACCAGATTATAGATTTGGTTGGGGATTGATTAACGCAGAAAAAGCGGCAACACTTATTACTGACAAAGCTGATGATGCAGCAATTATTGATGAATTGGTTTTGAACAACAATGCAACTTATACCAAAACAGTTACTGTATCTGGTACTGAACCATTGATGGTTTCGATTTCTTGGACTGACAAACAAGCAACAGCAAATAACGGTACTAATGACCCAGTAAATGCAGATTATCTTATCAATGATTTAGATGTTAGAGTTACTAAAAACAATGTAACTTATTTTCCTTGGACATTAAATCCAGCTATTCCTTCTGCCGATGCGGTAAGAACATCGGATAATTTTAGAGATAACTTTGAAAAGATTCAAGTGGATAATGCAAGTGGAACTTACACAATTACAGTTTCTCATAAAGGTGCGCTTGATGGAGGACTTCAAAATTTCTCTTTAATAGCTTCAGGTGCAGAAATGACTTTAAATGCTGAGGATTTTGTTGCAAACACACCCGCATTAAACATCTTTCCAAATCCAACATCTAACACTTTGAATTTTGATACCAACAATTGGAATGAAATTTCTAGTATCACTATTATTGATGTTACAGGGAAAGTGATTAATGCAAAATACAATTTGAATCAAAAAAGTATAGACGTTTCTAATCTTCAATCAGGAGTATATTTCGTGAAATTCGCAAGTGATGATAAAATGATAACTAAGAAGTTTATTAAAAAATAATATTTTTCTTTTTGTTTATAGTTCAATTTAACCCACTTTATTAAGTGGGTTTTTTTTGATTTTTTTATATATAAAAAAACTTACCTTTGCTCAAAATGTTACAATTGCAATGACAAAAAATAAATTAGTACTCTTATTTTTGTTTTTTTCACTAATTAGTGTCGCTCAAAAAAGGCAATTACCAGCGGGTAAATCAAAAGCTAAACTAACGGAAAAAACTTCACTATCAGCTGATACAAAAAGCAATTCAGATGCAAAAAGCAAAAAAGATAAAAGTCCTAAGGCAACGATTGATATGTATAGGGTGATAACGCTGGATAGAGATACCACTTATATAGATACTTCGTTAACAATTCAAAAAGAATATATCTATAATTATCTCCGAAAAGATAATTTTGGATTATTGCCATTTGCAAATGAAGGACAAACCTATCAAACCCTCCAATACGGATTAAACGATTATTCTCCTTTTCCAGAGTTTGGATTCAAAGCCAAGCATTTTAACTTCCTTGAAGCCAATCAAATTAAGTATTATTCGGTAGCGACTCCGTTAACAGAACTTTACTTCAAAACGGTCATGGAGCAAGGCCAATCATTGGATGCTTTTATAACTTTAAATACGTCAGAGAGATTAAATTTTTCTATAGCCTATAAAGGAGTAAGATCTTTAGGGAAATATGTGAATCAATTATCAAGCACAGGAAACTTCCGTTTCACCACGAGTTATCAAACTTTAAGTAAAAGATATGCGGTCAATTTACACATAACCTCACAGGATATGTCAAATGGAGAAAATGGTGGAATTACAAACCCAGAGGATTTTGAAGGTGATGATGCAGATTTCAAAGAAAGAGCACGACTTAATGTTTATTTTCAAGATGCAACTTCTTTGCTAGACGGAAATAGGTATTTCGTAGACCATCATTTTCGCTTCAATAAAGAAGAGGGTGAAAATAATCTCTATATCGATCATCAATTCAATTATGAGAATAAATTTTTTGAATTCACTCAAGGAACAATAACAACTGTAATACCTGATGAACCTTTAGATATTCAAGTAAGGCGTTTTGGGGATGCATATATCTCAGCTAATACTAAAGATAAAACCCGATACAATAAAATGTATAATAAGTTTGGCGCAACTTATGAAAACAAAACGCTAGGTCAGTTTCAGTTTTTTGTTGAAGATTTTAGGTACAATCATTATTATAATACCATATTGGTTTTTGATGATGCACCAACAATTCCAAGTTCAATTAGCGACCGTATCAATACAGTTGGAGGTCAATACAGATACCAAAAAAACAAGTGGAACGGAACCGCACTTTATTCAAATTCAATTTCCGATCAAGAGATGTCCAATTTGAATTTATCAGCCACCTATACTTTGGATGAGGAGAACCAAATTTCATTTCAATATCAAAACATTAGCAAGTTACCGGATCACATCTACAATCTTTACCAAAGCAGCTACAAAGCTTACAATTGGGTAAATGATTTCAAAAATGAAAAAATAAATAATTTCGAAGTCACTGCCAATACAAAATGGCTAAATGCTTCTTTGCAGCTCACCACTCTAAACGATAAACTATATTTTAGCGACGACAGTACCACCGAAAGAGTTCTTCTTGC
>DLGT01000079.1:229-1000 GCA_002482845.1 Saprospiraceae bacterium UBA7687 | reverse complement strand
ACAATACAATTAACTTTCTTTCGCTAAAAGTCAGCAAAGAAATTAGAGTAGGGAAATTTGCTTTAGACAATACAATTCTGTATCAAAAAGTAAACCAGGACAATCCTATTTTAAATGTCCCAGAACTCGTAACAAGAAACACGCTTTATTTTTCAGATCATTTTTTCAAAAAGGCAATGTTTCTTCAAACAGGTGTAACATTTAATTACTTCACAAAATATTTTGCCAATGATTATAATCCTTTAATTGGAGAGTTTTATGTACAAAATCAAAAAGAAATAGGCGAATTCCCCATGTTCGATTTCTTTGTCAATGCAAAAATTCGCCAAACCAGAATTTATCTCAAGGCAGAACATTTCAATTCAAGCTTTACAGGAAACGATTTCTATTCGGCACCAAGTTATCCCTACAGAGATTTTATGGTGCGTTTTGGCCTGGTTTGGAATTTCTTCCAATAAAATTCAGGAACGTAACGCTTGATGTTTTCTGCAATCCATATTCCTGCTTTCGGCAGTCTATTTTTTTGACAAAAAATGCCAAGAGCTACAACATACCTTTATCAGGATTAGAGAAAAATTCATAACATTTTTGAAAACCGTTTAATATCAATACCTTTGCAACCATTTTGCAACAAAAAGAAACACAATGAAATACGCTAAAAATATACTTGAAACCATAGGGAACACACCTTTGGTAAGACTAAATAAAGTAACGAAGGAAGTAGATGCCTTAGTTTTGGCCAAAGTTGAAACTTTCAATCCAGGAAATTCT
>DLGT01000079.1:0-187 GCA_002482845.1 Saprospiraceae bacterium UBA7687 | reverse complement strand
TTCTGTAAAAGACAGAATGGCCGTTAAGATGGTTGAGGATGCAGAAGCCGACGGTCGTTTAAAACCAGGTGGAACCATAATCGAAGGAACTTCTGGAAACACCGGAATGGGATTGGCATTGGCTGCCATCGTAAAAGGATATAAGCTTATTTGTGTGATCACCGACAAGCAATCAAAAGAAAAAATG
>DLGT01000052.1 GCA_002482845.1 Saprospiraceae bacterium UBA7687 | reverse complement strand
CTCCTATACCAATCGTCCACCTGAAGTCAATGAACTTTATAGCAATGGACTCCATCAAGGCGTAAGTGGTATAGAAGTGGGAAATCCAAACCTAAAACCCGAAAATTCTTTCAAAATCGTCAATGAATGGACAGGGCACCTTGCGGAAAAACATCACGTCAATCTTTCACTTTTTTACAATCATATCAACAACTTTATCTATTTGCAGCCTCAAAATGATTTTGTTGTTACCATCAGAGGCGCATTCCCATTGTTTTCATACGTAGGTACAGATGCTTCTATGCTCGGTGGAAGCTTTAAGAGTATCACAGACATTAATAAAGCTTTCCAATGGACATCAGGAATGAGTTATATTTATGCTAGGAATCTCGACCAAAAAACAGGATTAATCAGAATTCCACCACTCAATGCGTTTTCTAATATCCATTATACAATAGGTAAAACATCGGTATTTAACGAATTAAAAATGGGTGTAGAAGCGAGTTATACCGCTATGCAAAATAATGTTCCGATCGAAGAAGACTTCTTACTACCACCCGATGATTATTTTTTAATTAATGCATCCTTACGAATAAAATTCAAACGTAAAACAAACCAAGACCTAGACGTCAGTCTGAGAATGGAAAATGTATTCAATACAACTTACAGAGATTATCTGAATAGAATGCGATATTTTGCAAATGAAATGGGTCGAAATATTACTTTCAACATAAAAACGAATTTTTAATTTTTAAAATATTTTTAATTATGACATCTAAATTTAGTTTTTTATTAATTGCTGGACTGTTTGTTTTTTTTACCTCATGTGACAAGAATCCTGATCCAGTCAATGAAGAAGAACTGATCACTACCCTAGTGTACACCCTTACGCCAAGAGACGGTGGTGATATCGTCACATTATCATTCAAAGACCTTGATGGCGACGGTGGAAATGCACCTATGATCACATCAGGCACGCTAAAATCAGGGAAAACCTATGATGGTGTTTTAAATTTATTAAATGAATCGGTAACCCCTGCTGATATAATTACCACAGAAATCCAAGAAGAAGCTGAAGAACATCAATTTTTCTATGAAGTGGCTACTACGTTACCTTCTGTTTTAACCATCACGTATGATGATAAAGATGCAAACAATAACCCTATCGGACTAAAAACAATCGTCAAAGCAACTGGAACAGGTTCAGAAAAAGTAAAAATCACACTCCGCCATGAACCCAACAAAACCGCAGTTGGCGTAGCTGCCGGAATCATTACAAATGCAGGAGGTGAGACAGATATTGAAGTTAGTTTTGATTTGAGCGTGACGCAATAAATACAGAACGTGTAAGGGTCCTAAAATCTTTAGGACCCTTGCGTTGAGATAAAGATATCTTCCATTTCTGAAATTTTAGATCAAATTAACTACAATCATTATGTGCACTGCTTGTTGCGACCATATCGCTTCCTTTAATTGGAAAGGCAACAGTGCCGCTTTCTTTACATAATTTATTCAAACTTCATTTAATTAAAGTAAATGTAGCAGCAACATTTCGACATGGTCCTATAATACTCTACTCTGCGTGCCCAGGATCGTGAGTTCTTGTAAGTAATGATCTTTTATCATTTCTAATTATATTATAAATTGATTAATCTCTGTTTCTTAATGTGTAAGTTACAGTTTCTTGAACTGTTTCAGGTTGGTTTTTACTTTGGTCTAATGGTGCCAATGTTTCTCCTCCCTCAGCAATAGTACCTGGCTTTGGTGGGGTAGCTGGTCCTTCAGGTTTCTTTACTTCCACCTTAAGACTTGCACCAAACAAAGCAGATGCTGCGACTTTAAGCTTTTCTGTAAATTCTTGTGAAGCAAATCCCGCAATAATTGCAAGCCCAATTAGTGAAATCATAGTTTTAAATGGTATTGCATTGGACTCGACTGTAGCAGTCGATGGTGCCACCAAAACATTGACCAAGAAAAAGACTAAAATACCACAAAGGAAGCCAGTTAATGGTCTAACCAAGTATGGAAAATGTAAATGTGCAGGAAAAATATTATCTTTTTCATCTCTTATCAATTCATAAAAGCCTCTAAAATTAGCGAGTAAACCTCCTAATAGTCCTGCAAGAGCCATTATAATTGCAACAATGATAAATCCGACTTCGCCTACATTACTGGAACTACGTTTAAACCCTCTGTTTAATAGTATTTGATCCGCACGAGTTTTTAAAATTTCAAAATCATCTTTGAATTGTAATTTTACTGCATCCGCTGCAATTGCAGGAGTGATCTTTGCCATAAAAGCATCAATGGACTCTGTCGGATTAGTACCAGCATACAGATCAAACAATTTAACAAATTTAGGTATTTGTATTAATGTATCTGGTAATTTACTTTTGTTGGAAATACTATGATATTCTGCAACTAATAGTACAGGATTTTTTGGCTCAGGTGGTTTGTTGGCGATTGTAAGGTAATGATTAAATCCTAATAAGCCACCAACTAGCATAAGTATGTTTAATATTATTACATGTGATGTTTTCATTTTTATTTATTTTTGTTATTGACTGATATTGTATTTTAATGTAGGTTTTATCATTAGTTGATTGTTCTCATTGCCCATATCTTGACTTGAGTTTCCTATATTTACAGCCAATAAGATATTATTGATAAGTAAAACTTCTATATTCGCTCCAATTTCCAAATAATCTTTTTGATTAGAATATATGACTTCTGCGCCTAAATTAACCTTTTTTCCCATTTTTCTTAAACCAGCACCAAATAAGAGTTCATTAACATTTCCATTTGTCATAGAAGTATTTCTGTTCATGGCTAATCCTAACATATTCCACCCATGTCCAAAATTATACTGCCCTGAAAGCCATATTTGACTCCTAAAATGTATCAAACTATCAGCGCTAATTTTTCCACCCAATCCACGTTGAGATGTTGCAGCTCCAATAGACAAAGCACCACCTTGTTTGTTCCTTGCCCTCTCTTTTGCTTTTTGGTAGGCTATTGCAAATCTCTCTTTGTTTAATATTTGTGTAGTTTTAATCGTACCATCATCATTTGAATCCCATTCTAATTCAGGAGCATCTAATTCATTGTCAATATCTTTTCCTAATTCATCATCATTTAGTAAGTCTGCTGCATCAAACAGTGTTATTCTTAAGCCACCGCTAAATAAATTATCATTTGGAAATTGGTCAGTTTGAATGCTAGCAAAGGATAATGATGTATTGGCTAATAGTCTATTAAAATAATTTTTAGAATCTTTATAGTCATTAATATTTTTAAATCTACCACCAAAAACAAAGTATGGATTAAAATCAGCAGCAATTCCAGATTCTTGCCTGGAATTACTTATGAAGTTATTGGCCACATTTAAAGCAAATTCTTTTGCTGCTGATCCTCTCATTACTGTAGAAGGATTGGCGTCAAGTACAGAAAATGCAGGGCTTTCTGGAATGTCATAATCAAGCTTAAATTTATAGGCTACCTTGCAGGTGTCACAATCTTGCCCATAAGCAGATATTGTCAAGAGAATAAATAAGATTAAGTGAATTTGTTTTTTTACAAAAGTGTCCATAATTCATTTATTTGAAGGTTAGTGAAAGCAAATTCATATTGTCCTTTTTGTTGAGTAGTGCCATCAGGACACGAAGTGTATTTACCCGTATACGTACTTTGCCCTTTTATCTCAAGCTTAGTTCCATCTTGAAAAAATTCCACTTTAAAACTTGCCTTTTCTGTTCCTGAAATTTGCAAACACGCCTCATTTCTCCAAGCAAACCCTTTCCCTTGGAACTGAGACACAGGTGTATTAAGAATAAAGGTTATTTCACCTCCAGCTCCGGTTGGTCCATCATGATTATCATTTGGAATTGGGGTGGGTTGATTTGTTGACAAGTCAAATAATCCGCACCTGACATGTGCCCTCAAACCATTTGTTGCTGTAAACTTTACACTTACAGGGCCTCCATTTCGATCTACAAAACAAAAATTTGCCATAATACTATTGTTTTTAATTGTTAAAAAATATTGTTGAATAAAAATTTACTTGCCTTTCATCTTTTAAAACTATTTACCAATCCTCTTAATATTTATCAATTCATCCTTAAATGATATTTTTGTGGAATAATCTCTTGCTTAATAGCTGCAATCTCAGCACCACCAGAATAAAAATAATTATACACAGTCTCCATCCATATATTGTAGAAGCCATTTATCCATCCTTCTCTTAATGGATTCAATATTGAGATTCCACTTTAAATCAAAAAACCTATTTCCACCACCAGAATTATAAGTTAGCGTCACAACACGACGACCAGGATATGCTGGCAAAGGCATAGAAAAAGTTGCCATTCCATTTACCGCATACACAGAAACCTTTTCATCAATTCCATTCAAAGCACCTTCACCCTTGGGCAAGGATATCGAAGGTAAATCTAAAGCATTAGACTTCGTAGCCCACTCTTTAGAGTTGATATACTCCTGAAATTGTTTTTTTGATCTTTTGCTCACAATGGATGGTTTTGATTTAGAATATATTTAATGCAACTACTTTTAAAAAGTAACCCATTAAAACTAAAAATATTTCAACAAAGCTATATGATCATATACTTACTGTCAATATAACTTTTGTTATATGCCACTTAAGTTATACCATACCAAATCCAAAAGGAGTAAAAGTAAAATTGTCTTTAAAAATATGTAATAATACAGAATCAAAATAGAATTTCGTAATGAATTAAGTTCTATGAATTAATATTATTGGTAGCATAGCAAGAACCAAAGGTGTAGATTAAGCATCAGCTGCAATTAAGTTGGTTATCAAATAAATTTATACATAATCAGGTTGATTATTTATGTAACCAACGCTCGCTTCGTTTTCCGATAGCAAATATAATTTTATTCTTTATAAATACAAATTATTAGTGTATTATTTTCATATTATCGTTAATACACAAATATTTTAAAGTTAATTGAACACTATATTAAACCTTTGTAAATACAATCCTTTTAAGGTATTTAGTGTATTCGTTATTATCCATGAAGCTACGCAATTCTTCAAGCAAGCTTTTAGAGACCCATCTTATGATGTATTCGAGGTTGAAGTCATAGAATTTGGGAGATTCGGTTTGTTACATTATAATTCATTTCCATACTGATTTAATACCTTCTGATTACCTAACAATTAGCATTCCTTCACTCCAATTTCCTCAACACTTCCCACCCAATTTCCATATCCAACTTCCCATATGCATCCACCACGTTAATAAATCCAAGTTTGCAATGATGGACATGGGGCTGTCCCTTATGAAAAGTACCAAATTTTTCTTCTTGGTCGAATGTTTTGGGATATAGCAGCATACTTTTGCTGGATTCCCAATAGGCATTATAGACAAACATTTGTTTCAGATCATCATCAGATGGATGGCGGGTATCGATGATCTTCCATTTGGTATCTATGACAAATACTTCATCAGGTCTATCGTCAGACTTTCTTGTAATTACAAGATCTGGTCTGATGGTTTTATGTTCCCAAAATCGTTTGGAATTCTGAAAACTAAATGAAAATGAAGGCGCATTTGTCCTGACAAGCATACGGTAAATGTATTCTTCCCATAACTTGTTCATATCAAAAAGAAGGGCCAGTAGATTTTCATGGCCTGACTTGATGTCGGGAGAATAATTGAGAATGATCATTTTAGCAATTTTGATCGCTTCATCATAAGGTTTTGTTTTCCGATTATCTTTCAAATGATCAAAATGCGATGTAGTGATTTCTATTTCTTTAATATATGGGAAGTCAAATTTTATCCGGTTGATGCGGTCCAATATAAACGGATTGGAAGATACGACGCTCAATACTTTGAGTGCTTTGAGCAATATCTGATTGTGAAGATGTTCATGATCATATACCTGATGCTCTGTATACATCCTTTCTTGGTGGATCAGATTTTTACTGATTTGTTTTCCAAAGATGATCCGGCCTTTTAGAGCCATAACATTGCCCTCCTGTTTGTGGTATTTTTTGATCAGTCCTAGTCTGATAAGTTGGCTTACCTCATCCAGAAAGATTTTAAAATATATGTCAAGTAGGCTATGTTGTCTTTTTTGCAGCGATGCTTCAGATACAGCATCTATTTTGATATGTCGGCATATAGCCAGCATATTAAGTAGGATACTATGCCATTTTTGATAATCATTGTTGTCATTAGTTTGCTTTTTGTCGGCTTTGGGCAGTATTTCGAGTGTCAGGCCACCTACCTGTATGACACCTACATAATTTTGAAACTTAATACCATCTCTGATACCAGTAAAATAGATATTATTGTTCCGGTCATTATAAGCATACAACTTTTCCAGCTCATCAGGGTATAAAAATCTGTCTTGCTGATCTATGTGCAAAGTCAGTTTTTCATACTCAAATACTTGGATTAGACGAGCCATATGATTAACTTGATGTTTGGGTGTAAACACTCACAAAGTTCCAAGAGTCAGATGGCTTTATTATATATATCGCCCTTTCTTTTAGATCTTGTTGCATCTGACCATCATAAGCATTAAAACTAGCAAAGGCAAATTTGTCATGAGACGATTTTTCCACAAAACTGTCTCCCAGCACCAATCCTATCTTCCCATAATCACCAAAAAAATATTCTTCCAGTAATGGAATCACCTTATCTGTGAATACCATTTCCAAATCTTCTATAGTCTCTATGTCCATAAAGTAAGCATGTCCTATTTTGTGATCTTTATCTATAAGTTTTTCTATTCTATGATTTATGGCATTCAATAGTGCAACAACATCAATATTTTCAATCATTCCGTTGCTGCCTTTCAGACTACCTTCATTCTTAATTAGTTCCGGATCAGGAGCCATTTCTTTGAATGAAAACCTGCGTCTTAAGGCAGTGTCCAAAGCTTCGATGCTCCTGTCAGCCGTATTCATCGTACCGATAATGTATAGATTGGATGGTACAGAAAATCGTTCTTTTGAATAAGGCAAAATAACTTCTGTGGCTTCTTTATTTCCAGCTCTTTTGTCTCGTTCGATAAGTGTGATGAGTTCGCCAAAAATACTGGCCACATTACCACGATTGATTTCATCAACTATCAAGACATAATTTTGGGGTTCGCCATGTCCTTCATAATAAACTTCTGTACCTGAATTAACGAAAAATGACTTTTGTATCCACTCACTTTTCATTTTATAAATGGTTTGTTGAGATAGGTTTTTAGAATATAGATCTTCTACAGGTATCTCTTGATCTTTAAATATCCAATCTACTTTTCTGAAATGTTTATGTCTCATTTCAGTAGTTGGATCATAATAATATTCACCTGTCACTTTACCTATAGCCCTTATATGCTGATTACCTTTAGAAATAATAACATAATTGCCAGTTTTTAGATAGTTCTTAAAAAGGTTAATGGCATTGGCCCCAAAATCATCTTTATACTTCTCTTGATATATGGCAGTTACTTCAGTTTCGTTTTTGCCTGTAAAATCAATCCCATCTCCAAAACCTATGGATATAACATGATTTTCTTTCCAGTAATCATAAAGAATTTTAGTCTCCTGTTCTGCATAATCGCCAAGGGAGAGTTTGTAAAACTGAGATTGCTGAAATTCATTATCTGTAAGAGAAATCAGCTCCTTTTTTTGTGCTGTTAGAGCTTTTATATTTTGAGCGGCAAGCATACACATACGTTTGAATATACCTTCCTGTACACTATATTTGAGATAAGTATCTGCATCGGTCGGTTTTTGCGGTTTGATTCCTTCTACAAAGTCTTCATAACTAAATGATTGATGAAAAGTGCAAAATCCGATCTGTCCTTTGGCAGTTTCCCAATCAACAATTAATTTTTCCTTATAGTAATCTCGTAGGCTTTCCCTGTCTGTGTTATTTGCCAAATAAAATTCAGGATCAATAATATGTATAGCTTCATTGATAGTATGGTAAGTTTTACCAGTACCTGGTGGGCCAAAAAGTATTTGGTTTAATGTTTTTTGTATTAGCATATTTGGATTTTTCAATACAATAGAATTAGATTTGTAAAAAAGGGGTAAAAACTTTTTTCGATAGACTTTATCAAAAACGGCCTTTCTGAAAGCTTCATTATCATATTTTTTTTCATGAGTGTGGTTATCTCTCATAATTTCTGACCGAACTGCACTCATAATTTCTTTCAAATGTAAAATTACATTTGAACCTGATACATTTTTGTAAAATAACGCATCATCTGGTTCAGTAAAACTACCTACTTCCGTATTTTGTATAATATAGTTTTTTGAAGTTATAAATGAAAATTTATTCTTTTTAAGGCATACGCAATATCTCTTACCTACCTGAAAACTTAACTGCCCTGAACCGCAACTAAAAACAAGCTTTTCATTATTCTCCAGTTCTAATTCATAAGTAACATTATCTATTACATTAAAAAATATTCCCAGGTCATCCATCCCAGACTTCTTTATCTTCTTTTCAAATTCGATTTCATCATTCTGAAATTTAAAATCAATTACTTCGTTCTTTTCTTTCCATTCTACAACTAAAGTACCTGCATAATCAAGATATTCTTGCCAGTTATTAAATTGAGTACCATCATTTTTAATAAATGAATCAATTTGATGTCCTGCATACAATCCACCAGTAACACCTTTATCATTTATTTTAAAAAATATTTGATGTGCTTTTTGTACATTTCCAGCTGCAAAAGGAATTACTGCTCCCCAGGCATCCGAACTGCCATAATTTTGAGATCCATCAAATCCAACACAATGGACTCTGGCATTTTCAAGGTCATACTTATTTATAATCTCATTTCCTAATGATTCGAGAACTTCTAAAGTTTCCTGTTTATCATCCTGACTATAAAAAAATGGATATAGAATGGAAAATGGTTCTTTCCATTGCGGAAACATCCCTTTATCGCTATTTTTATAAGATTCAAGATTATTCTGATATTCAAGTGATGTTTTATAATATTTTGAAATATCCCTTGATTCTATAGCTCCTTTAATCTCAGTTATGGAATTGTTATTGATTGTATTTTGTTTTAAAAGTTCTTGAACTATGATATACCGTAATAGGACTACAGGTTGAACTGTATCTTTTGGACTCCATTGCTTTTCAAGTTTACTCAAGCATTGATGATCAACTTTCATTAACCGGTCAAATAAGGTATTCTTGTCACTTAAAGCATGAAGCTCGTGACTTTTTTTAAGAACAAAATCAATTTTTAGTGACATATCCACACTTTATAAATTTTAAAGACTGCTTGAAATTAACAAATAAAAATTTATCTACAGCTTACCAAACTCATCTATGATGAATCTCTAACAAAAACCATGATAATAATACAAAAACCATTCCTTTTATAGCATTTCATCAACATAATCATTTAGTGTGTCTATGTTATTTATTTTACCTGTAAGTGATGTATACATAGACGAACAGTCTATGTTAATGTCTATGTATTTGTAGAATATTAATCATATTTATATAGCTCTTTTATGTCAGTTAATACAATTACATTGCTTTATTATCACTTAATCTATCCTTAAGATGAATTACATAGACGCATTGTCTATGTATGTGTCTATGTAATCAAAGTTAATAATGATACTTTATCCAATTTGATCAAAACAACATGTTATCCAAAATGAATAGGTATGATTATACTAAACTATCCTATACTTAAGTTTAGGTGATTTAGCCAATTCATCATTTGATTTAATTAAATTTAGTTCTAACATTAAAATGCATAGCATAATCCTTAGCAGTTACTTCATCTAAACTTTTTATCCATTTATAACCAATCAATTCTTCCGAGTTAAGTTGTTGAACTACAGGATGTTTACATATTAACTTAAGTGCCCCCATATTAAGAGCAAAAGTTAGGATTAGAAAATGCTCTTTATATTCATATTTTGAAAATGGTAATCCATAATCTTTATATAATGACTTAAAAGTTCTCATGCCAAAACTTTTCTCCTCCACATAATCCATAATCCTTACACTTTTCTCAGTCTTCTCTTTTGCCCAGTCAGTGTACAAAACACCATCGGGCAATAAATACCATTTAGCAAAATATAAACATGTCAATAATGTGTCACAGCGTATGACAGTAGATGAAGCTATAAAAGATTACCACCTTCGACCTTGTAAGCTCTGCAAGCCCCCAGTTCCAAATGAGGCAATATTCTTTCACTCTGGGAAAAACAAAGCTGTTGGAGCATGCAATGCCACCAGATGTAAAGGAAAAACGAAGGAACAAATAAGGTGTAAACGGCGCACAAAATTATGCAATGGCTTTTGCTTCCAGCATAATCCAGATAAATAATCTATCCTTAATAATACTCCTTTATATAACTGTAAGCCCGATCAAACAGTATCTGATCTTTGTGTAATTGATATTTAAGGAGCGCTTGTCTTAATGACTTTTGAACTTCTCTTTCACCCGATGTGGTTTTTTGCCAACCTGGAAAGCTCACAATACGCACAATAGCATCAATATCTGTTACAATGCGCTCTACTACGGCAGGTGTTTGATCTGTTTTTAATTCTAAAAATAACTCTGTGAGTGCTGATTTAGGTGATTTTTCTTGGATTTCCTGTTCCAACTCCTTTTCAGCTTGCACAGTCTCTTTTGCGATTTTGCAGAGCTCTTTGACAAACTCTATAGAAGTTATCAATCCTTGTTCAGCTCTGTCTCGCAATGCTTCCAAAAGTTCACTGAGTTTTTTGAACTTTGGATGATTACCGTGCTTTTTAAATCTGCTGGCAAGTATTTTAGTTAACTTTTTGGCATTTTTTGGATCGGGATTATTAAAAATCTCTTCTATCACATCAGCGTCTAACACAAATTCATCCAGTACATGGATGTCACCCACGTGGATGTGTTCATGGATGAGCTTGGTCGTTTGTGCGCCTAGTGTCATCCAGAGCAATTTTCCAACATTGTCTGACGCAGGTCGCACCGATTCAAAAACTTGAGTCAACCACCTATAATCTTCCTGAAAAGCATTTAAGACTTGATCAGGAGAAAGAGATTCCCACAGCTTATTCAGAAATTTATAATCTTTGGCAAATGCATCTTTTTTCTCATCGCTCTTGATGATGTTTTGTGCTGCTTCTAACCCTTCAAAACCTTGGATAGTTCTATCAACACCTGCAAAATGTTGTAAAGTGTCTTGCACAGCTTTTGGAACTTGGACCCGAAGCTCTGATAAATTAGTAATGATTTGATTTACCGATGCCTCGTCAAACTCTATGGCCTTGGCAGCATCATCAAAAACCCCAAAATAATCTACGATACGTCCATGCTTTTTATTGGGATACAATCTATTGGTACGACAAATAGCTTGCAATAGCGTATGATCTTTCAGAGATTTGTCCAGATACATAGTTTGTAATATAGGAGCATCAAAGCCCGTAAGTAATTTGGCTGTCACTATCAGAAATTTTAAGTCCGATGTGGCATCATTAAACTCATCTACTATTCGTTCCTGTTGTGACTTATCTACACCCCATTTTTGTTTGAACTCCAAACTGTCATTGGCAGATGTAGAAATGACTACTCGGCTTGCTTCAGACGGGAAATATTTATCCAACTCTTCTTTGTATTGGATACATGCGTAACGATCAGGTGTCACAATCATAGCTTTATATCCATGTGGAGCGACTTTTTCTGTAAAGTGTATACTGATATCGGCTGCAATTTTGGCTACTCTTTCTGGCGACTTTAAGAAAGCAGCCATTTTTGCAGACTTCTTATTCAGTGCGTCTGCCTCTTCATCAGTCAGAGCTGTTTCTTCTTTAAATGTATTAAATAATTGGTCGATCGTTTCTTTGTCGATATGGATATCCAAAAGACGTGGCTCAAAATGTAATGGCAGTGTCGCACCGTCTCGAATGGAATCCTGAAATGTGTACCTGGACAAATATCCACCTTCATCTTCTTCCGAGCCAAACGCCCAGAAGGTATTTTTATCTGCTTTGTTGACAGGTGTGCCCGTAAGGCCGAACAAAAAAGCATTCGGTAATGCTGCTCTCATTTGACGACCTAGATCACCTTCTTGTGTTCTGTGAGCTTCATCTACCAAAACTATGATGTTGTCTCTGGTATTCATATTGGGCTGCGCATCTCGAAACTTGTGTATCATGGAGATTATAATCTTCCGAGTATCTTGTTGCAACATCTTTTGAAGATCTCTGATATTTTCAGTCGCTTCTACATTGGGGATATCTGATGCATTAAAAGTTCCGGAAATCTGTGTATCTAGATCAGTACGATCCACTAAGACGATTACGGTCGGACTTTTTAATTCTGGTGCACGTCTCAGTTTTTGTGCGGCAAATACCATGAGCAGTGACTTACCTGATCCTTGGAAATGCCATATCAATCCTTTTTTCACTCGCCCTTCTTTTACCCTAGCCACTATTTTATTGGCTCCTTCATATTGCTGAAACCGAGGGATAATCTTAATGCGGTGCTTCTTTTTATTGGTGGAAAACAACGAAAAGTTTTGCAAAATATCTAATAATCGTCCAGGATGCAATAAGTCTCCCATCTCTTTGCCGATCTCACCCAAACCCAACCTACGAGCAAGGGTCTCATCCTCATCTTCCAATCTCCATGGTGCCCAAAAGTCCAATGGACATCGTATGCTACCATAATACAACGATTTGCCTTCTGTAGTAAAAGATAATATATTAGGTACAAATAATGAAGGTACAGTATTTTCATAGACTTCATGGATTTCATAGGCTCCATCTAGCCAACTCACACTAGGACGTATGGGCGTTTTTGCTTCACCTACTACTACAGGAATCCCATTGATAAAAAGTACTACATCTGGTATTTTGGTTTCACGATGATGGATGCGAAATTGATTGGTGATGATGTAAGTATTTCCCATAAGGTCATCAAAATCAAATATTCTGATAGGTACATGGCGATTATTGTCTCCAAAAGGCATGGTCTTGTCACCACTGAGCCACTTAAAAAACTCTTCATTTGCCTTCACCAATCCTACTTGATTGACAGAGATTAAGATGGCCCGCAGTTTATAAATCACTTCATCTGCCAGGGCTGGGTTCAAAGATATCTCAGGATTTAACCGAATCAAAGCTTCTTTCAGATCTTTCTCAATAAGTACTTCATTGACAGATCGATTGAGTTCGTTGGCTGACTTATATTGCCATTGTGCACCATAAGGTACTTTGGGCTCACTAATATCTAATGTATTTAGATTGGTACCAGTCAGCTGATATATGATGTAGTGTTCTACACTATTGAGTTCGTTAAAGGCCATCGGTATTCATTTTATTCTGCGTCCTTTTTTGTTTTGGCTATTTAGGAATCTCTATTTGGAAAAATATTAATTTAACAGTTAAATCATTTTCTAACGAAAAATTCAATCTCTGACAAAAGTAAACAAAAATTGCAATACCAGAAAAAAATTTTATATTGGTATCTCAGTTATTAGATAATGGTTAGTAATCACTTTTATACCTAAACAATAGGAATTAAATTTGACAACATCAGCTATAGATATTGAACAATCATAGTCTTCGTTATCTTGCAATACAACTTTCTCACTTATTTCGTGAGGAGTGCCGAGTACATCAAACAAAACCAAAAAGTCTTGAGTAATAATTTGAGTAATGGGACTAATATTCTTTACAACAATTTGTATTTTTTCTGCATCAACTGAAAGTGAAATTTGGAATACCCTCGTAGTCTGAACATCATGGAAGTCAAACCACTCAAAATCGTAATTATGCAAATGAATCAACCTAAATATGAGTTTATCCATAGAAGTGTAGGGATTGAACTCATATATCGGTCTAGCATCTCCATGATATCCCTTCCTAAGTAAAACAGCACGGTTAACGGCATCATAGACATTTGGATGATATTGATTTACATCAAAGCTCTTTTTGCCATTTTCGTAAGATAAATAACCTGCTGTCACTATCCTTCCACAAACACATTTCACCCCATCACAATCATCTTTATGACTCTTTTGACCGCAATTAAAGTCATCCCTTCCTTGACGACACATTGATTTTACAAATGCGGTATCATTGGACTCAAAATGAAGAAGAATCCAATATTCAAATGCAATACTCGTAAATGCTATATTCACTTTTTTCCCAGCTATATCATTTGAAGCAAGCTCAAATGCTTCTTCATGATTTGGATGACCATCTTTGTCAAAAACTGCCCAAACTTCTGCATAAGTGCCATCTTCCAGTCCCATTTGGGCTTCTCTGACGTAACGTGTGGGTTGGGCTTTATATTCATCCTCGATATCTAATAGAAGTATTTCTTTTCCTGATTCACGTAGAGAACGTTTTTTTCCACCTTCGCGAAGAGTAAAAGTTTCTTTTACCTTCTTTTCTTTTTCTTTCGGCTTTGGTTTGATAGTTATAGAAATATCTAAATTTCCCCTAAGCAATATATCCCGGATATGACTAAAATAACTTGGCTCAGACCCTTGGCCTTCACAAACGATCAATATAGTTTTATAAAATTGCCTAGTCATGAGAAGTGAATATAGCCTCTATAGATTCGATCTTGGGCAAACCACCAAACTTGCCAGCCAAATACCATTTGTCAAATGGAGTATCTTCTCTTAATCCTTCAAAATCTTGTAATGAGTACAAATCACTAACACCTTTTTCGTCTTTTTCTGAAATCCATATTTGATCGCGTCTTATCAAGTCTCTATCTAGCAAGGTGACGTCATGCGTCGTAAATATTAGCTGTGCATTTTTAGGATTCAAATTTTTATTTTGAAAGATCATCACGATCATCTTGGTGATAAACGGATGAAGGCTTGTATCTAATTCATCAATAGCCAAAACACCACCACTCTCAAGAATACTTAATATCTTTCCTCCTAAGACATATAATGATTGTGTCCCTGTTGATTCATTGGCGAAAGGTAGAGAAGTGTCTCCGATAATTTTGTCCTTATGATAAACATCATGGATTCCAAAAACCAGAAAAGGATTATTTTCGATAGAAAACCCAAGTTCTTCATCTTCCTTGTGATTGATATCTATGGATTTGATTTTGGTATCTGCCGCTGAAATCAATTGTCCTACTCTATTTTTCAGATATGTATTAGCATACAAATCTGCACTAACTTTTCGATTGAGGAAGTCTTTATGTACTGCGTTGGTAGCATTGATAATTTCATAAGACTTAAAATATAAAAAAATATCCGTCAATAATTCATGTGGTTCATCATCACCAAACTTAGACAATATCAGTTGATTGGCAAATACATTGATTTCTTTATTTTTAAAGCTATCTCCAAGAAAGCCCTTTTGCACTCTATTTTTTTTATTGTATGGTTCTCTAGTAAAAACTTTGGTTATTTTGCCTTTAGGATAATAGTTTAATTCTTCATTTATGACCCGATCTTCAAGTATGGAAAACTTGTAGTGATATTTTATAGCATTTTTGTCCAGAAATATCAATTCAAACTCGCATGGCTTATCTTTACTGTCTACGTCAAAAGCAAACGATTCGTATAATTTAATCTTGTGATCTACCTTAGGCTTATTTAGAATAAAGAATATAACTTGGAATAAGGCTCTGATTATATTTGATTTACCTGATGCATTTGCACCATAAATGATGGCAGTATTTAATAGTCTAAACATCTGTTTGTCATTACCTACTTCAAAAACATTATCAGGCTTGTGTGCATACGAATTTGCTTCCATAGAGAAGACTGTTTCATTTTTGTATGACCGATAATTTTTCATTTTTAACTGAAGCAACATAAGTAAAAGATTTGAATGATTGGGCAAATATAACCGTATAACATGTATTAAGGTCATATAATTGCGTTTAATTCATAATTTTTGTAAAAATATTACATGAAACATTAATTAAACCTTAAAACATCTAATCGTCATACAAGGATCAAGCCAAAAAACATCCTGCCATACTTGCTACATTCTCCAACACCTATACTCAAAATATCTGATTGATCAAGCTTTTTTGGAGGGATTGTGACGCTGATATTTTTGAAATAGATAAATTTTCTACAATTTCTAATAACTCAATTTTATCCATCAATTCAGTTTGCCTACCTAAATCTGGCAAAGGTATTGAAATATGTTTGAGGTTCTGAGCATTAATATTACTCTGACTTACTCCTGGAGTACGATATTTTCTAATTTTTGCTATCCCAATTGGTGAATTTAAGTAAAAATTAAGGAACCTTGAGTCTAATGTTCTTTCATTAGCTTTTAATCTGATAAGATACGATGCGAAACTAAATACACCTTCGACATTAAAAAGACTTACTTTTCCAACTAAATCGAAACTATTTGTTCGATTAAACAATACGTCCCCTTTATTTAGTATGAATTTATCCAACTCTCCGTTTTTAGGATTGTAATATTTTAGGTCATCCAATTGTAACTTTCCATTTTGAAGATTATTCATTCTTAGAATTGGGGTAGATCCAGCATCACTTAAACCTTCTGAAATCCCATATTGGATTTCAGACAACAACTTGCCTAATTTAACTACTTCACATCGAGACTCCTTTTTTCCAAAATATTGATCTGTTGTTTGTGCTGCTAAATAAACCGAATTATCAAAAAGAGAATTTTTTATGATTTTAATCTTCATCAAATTGTTATTCTCCATCTCAATCACTTCATCCATAGCCCAAAGTAATTCTGCCAATTGGGCTTGTTCGGCTTTGGGTGGGAGGAGAAATTCGTATTCTGCTAAATCACGCCATTTAACACGTTTCGACATAGTGCCAGCTGCGTTCGAATTGGCATAATCCCATAATGCATTTGTATTCATTAAGAAAGTTAAATATCCAGGCACAACTTTATCCAAATTTTCTCTGATAACAAATGCATCTCCAGAGCAACAACCATCAAAATCAACTAAAGAAGCCCTTCTTAGATAGGCATTTCTCCTAGCAAAAAGAATATCACCTGCTTTAAATGCTTTTGCTGATGATGTTAAGTTTTTGGTTGATGCCCAAGATTTTATTTTAATATCACCTGAAACAAAATTGTCCAATCCTACGAATCTATCATATTTTGATTCCCCAGGCTTATCAACCCTTACAGAAATATCTTCAGCCAAAGTACCAAGTTTGGTAAGTTTCCAATCGGACTTATCAATTTTTAATATTTTTTCTCCTAACTCGTTATTAACCATTTGCTAAAGTTTTAAAAAGTTCATTCATTGATTTTTTTAATGAAATAGAACTTTTCTCCCATCTTTCAATTAATTCGCCAAAAACTTCTTCTTCAATTTTATTCTGCTTCACAAAGAGTTGCACACTCAATCGGGCATTACTATCATTTAGTATTTCATTATTACTCACAACTGCCGTAAAAGTGTCTTCATTCTCAAATGTCAAATAAGCATTGTGTATTCGATTAATATGGTGTGGATCCAAGTAGCTCATCGTTTTTTCACTCCGTACTTCATTTACAGCTTGAACAAACAATAGTTTACCTTTTCGCTCAGGCTTTTTGTTATTGTTTGTAATNNTGTAATTAACAAACAAGAAGTCATCGAAGAGTTGTAGAAAAGATTGGGTCCTAGACTAATTACACATTCTACTAAATCCTGCTCAATCATCTTTCTTCGTAAATCGCTTTCAGAATCCCTGAACAACACACCATGTGGCCACAGAGAGATAGATCGACCATTCTTGTCATTCAGACTTTTCTGCATATGCTGCTGAAATGCATAATCTGCACATCCTTGTGGCGGCGTGCCCCATATATTGCGCCCATAGGGATCATTTTCAAATCCTTTGCGGTCCCACGCTTTGATGGAGTATGGTGGATTAGCTAGGATGACATTAAACTTTTTCAGTGCATCATGTTCTAGAAATGCAGGTTGTGCGAGTGTATCTCCACGTACGATGCTGAACTCTTCGATGCCATGCATAAACATATTCATCCGAGCTATGGCAGAAGTGATCAGGTTGATCTCCTGACCGTAAAGCTTGAGTGTCCGATATTCTTTGCCTTCATCACGAAGATGCAAGGCACAATTGAGTAAAAGTCCACCCGATCCACAGGTAGGATCATAAACACTTTCACCAGGTTGTGGGTCCATGATCATGGTCATGAGTTTCACCACTGTACGATTGGTATAAAACTCCGCAGCGGTATGGCCGCTATCATCAGCAAATTCTTTGATCAGATACTCGTAAGCATTGCCCAGTTTGTCATCGGCAACTGCACTCACATTGAGTTTGTGCTGCGAGAAATGTTCTATCAGATTAATCAGCGTAGCATCCGAGAGTCTTTCTTTATTGGTCCAGCTTGCATCTCCGAATATACCATAAAGCGTATCAGGATTTGCCTTTTCGATTTCACGCATGGCATTTTGGATGGCCATACCCACATTGGTCGTGGTTTCTCTTACAGTATTCCAATGGGCTTCCTGTGGCACTATAAAATGATGATGTTCTGCAAAAGATGCATACTCCATATCGCCATCGCTTTCTTTCAGTGCCTTTTCAAATTCTTCATCATAGACATCACATATCCGCTTGAAGAATAGCAACGGAAAGATATACTGCTTATAATCGCCTGCATCGATGGTACCACGCAATACTTTGGCAGCTCCCCAAAGATATTTTTCTAATTCTTGTTGGGTCATGCTTCTTCAGAATTCTCTTGATCAACGGCAAATATGATTTCATTAGCATTGATATCTTTACCTTCTGTTAAGATATTTATTGCTTTAATAACATATTTTGCTCTCTTTTGAATAAATGAATTAAAATCAGTTCGAATCTTTTCCTTTTTTACAGTTTCTGACAATCCTTCATATCCACCCTTCTTTAATTCTTCAATTGGTATTAGATGTGTAACTAAACGATTATTCACATTTTCTTCACTTGTCCATTCATATCTTTCTTTAAGATACTTATATGGTTCTTTATTGCTAATATTCAGATTAGTTTTATCAGTAATTAAAGTACAATTTAGTGCCAAATTACTTTCTACTTCAGCTTCCTTCAATAAAGCATGTGGAAAAACATGATGGTATTGACGCTTGCCTTCATTTAATTGGATTCTATTTAAAACTTTTCCATCTGCAAAATCAATAGCTCCTAATTTTGAAAAGATTGCCATAATTGCACGTGCTCTTATATTTTCACCTTTTGGCCACCCTACTCTACTCAATTCATCTTCAGTAGATAGTGGATATTTCTTTGAGTCAAAAATTGGTACATCCTTTTCGTTGTATTGCAAACCATTTTCTTTAGTAGTTTTTAATATCAAATTTTTTAAAGCAATAAAATCACTATATGCGTTAGTTGCTGCAGAATTTTCATATCGATCAGTAAAAAAACTTCTCCATAAGTATTTCTTTAAGATAATTTCAGATGTCCCACTTATATCCAAGTTTTCTGGAATATGAACATATAAAGCTGCTATTACTGAAAGTACTGAATTTGTAGGTAGCCTATGACTATCATAAATTCCTTCTGATTCTAAAAATATTGACATTTTTGATAAACCTAAAGACATTTTATCCCATGAATCAATTAATAAATCTTTTCTCATATCCCACATACCTCTTTGGTTTGGAAGTTTATCTTGCATCAAAGCAGAAGTAGCCAGTATTAAGTAAGGAAGTTCAGAATAATATGAAATATTTGGATATTTATTACTTAATTTATTTTGGTAATCATCTAATGAAATACCTTTTATGCCTTCAATTTCTGCTCTTATTATGTCATATTGAGATAAGGGTTTACTATTAGTATTCATATTTATGAAGACTTGCAAAGCTGTTTCTTTCGTTGTTTGAGAAGGAAGTTCCAAATAAGGCAAATTATAATGTGAAATTGTTTCACGATAATCCCTAATAACAGATAAAATTTCATTTTTTAAGTTCATCCATTTAAATAAACTTTCTTCATATTTTTCGGAACCAATATTAGGTTTCAATGGAGCTATTGCATTATCCACCCATTTATCATATTCCGTAGAAATATCTCCAGGTCTTAATAATTCAAATGGAATTAAACCACGACTAAAACAATCTGAAGGTATATCTGCCCATAAAGGCATTAACATTTTGTTTTTATTGGTCCATCTTGTTTTATAAAATATATTGGATTCAGAATCTACATCATGTGAATCTTTTGTATTATCATATTTAAAAATATAGAGAAAATATTTAGTATCTTGATAATTATTATGCAAAGACCTCCACAGTGCAGTTAATCTTTGTTGCCCATCTAACAAATGTTCAAGCACTCTTCCACCTGTTTCAGGAGCAGTAACCAAATATCTGGAAACAAATTGTTCTTGATCTACATTTAAAAGAAGAGTAACTCCTAAAGGCAAGTTTTTAGTAACTGTGTCCAGTAAACTACAAACTCTATTTCTGTCCCATGCTTGTGGTCTTTGAAAACGGGGCAATTTAATTTCCCCATTTGTAATTTTTTGAAACCAAATTGAAATTTGGCGATCTTGAGCTGAGCTGGATGGCATTTTATTCATGATATAAATTGTTTTAACAGTAATTTAAATTTTCCTTCTGCCTTGATACTTTCACCCCATGCTTGTTTTAGGTCAGCAAGTGCTTCTTCAACAGACGGAAGATTGTCTTCAATAATCTTCTCTACATAGAGTGGTATATTAAGATTATAATCATTTTCTGCTATGTCTGATAGTGATGCCACCTTTGCATAATTCTCCACATCAACAAATTCCGTGTACCAATGATACAATTGTTCCACATGGGTGACTTCTAGAAAATTCTGTGCCGTACCGATTCGTACTTGATCTGAACCATCTATAAAAAGTACTTTACCTTTTGATTTTGATGGTTTGTTCTGTTTGAATACCATCACACAGGCTGCCAGTTGGGTACCATAAAAGATGTTAGGTCCAAGTCCAATGACCGCTTCGAGCAAATCTTGCTTCAATAATGCTTCTCTGATCTTACCCTCTGCCCCTTTGCGAAACAATGCACCATGTGGCAGCACGACCGTCATACGACCTGTACTATTCATGGATTTGATCATGTGTTGTACCCATGCCATATCTCCATTCCCTTTGGGAGGTACACCTGCTATATTTCTTCCATAGGGATCATTGACCCAGTTTTCGCTGCCCCAATCATCTAGAGAGAAAGGTGGATTGGCGATCACACAATCAAAAGTTTTCAGCCCGTCAGCCGCAAAAAAAGCAGGATTGCGAAGTGTATCACCTCTTACGATGTTAAAATCTTCGATACCATGCAAAAACATATTCATACGTGCGATCGCACTGGATGTCAGATTTTTTTCCTGCCCGTACAAAGTCAAAGTTCCGTAATCTTCACCACTCTCCTGCAAATGATGTACACACTCCAGCAACATACCACCCGTACCACAAGCAGGATCATATACACTCTCTCCTGTATGCGGATCAAGGATAAGACCCAATAAATGTACAACTGACCGTGGTGTATAAAATTCACCAGCCTTCTTATTAGTAAGGTCAGCAAAATGTTTGATTAGATATTCATACGCCTGTCCAAGGATATCAGGATCCACTAGCGAATTGGACAAAGAATATTGAGAAAAATGTTCAATCAGATCTATCAATAATCGATCAGACAGTTTGTTTTTATTGCTCCACTGTGCATCTCCAAAGATACCATAAAGCAATTCCTGATTTGCCTGTTCGATGCCACGAAAAGCTTTTTCGATAGCTTGCCCAACATTAGCAGTCGTCTCCCGCACATCATTCCAATGACAACCTTGTGGAATCTCAAATCTATGGAATTCTGGAAGAGATGCATACTCTGTATCACCTTGTGACTCTGCAAGTGCTTGTTGATATTCTTCATCATACACGTCAGATAATCGCTTAAAAAACAACAATGGAAATATAAACACCTTAAAATCCGAAGCATCCACAGGTCCTTTGAGTATCCATGCTGCTTTAGATAGATATTGTTCTAATTGAGATAAAGAGAGTTTTTGTGGTTGCATTTATAATTAAAGCTTCATTAGGTTTCTGGTGGAAAGTAAAATATTCAAACTTGGTTGTAGCGCAAATATACAAACCATTATGGCATTTAAAATAAAAAATGGAAGTTTATCGTATTTGAATTCAATGTACTAGTATTCTACTAAAATTGAAAATTTCCATTTTATAGCTTTGTCCAATTGAACTTTCTCGTAATTAACTGGACTGTACTTTATACTAAATCGGTAGCTCTTTATATTCCATTGTCCTTTTCATAAAGATTTTAATTACTTTTGCAATTCATACTCATACCCTATGATGTTTTTTATTCAATACTATGGCCTTTTACTTTTTTCAAATATCCTTTTTTCTCAAAGACAAAAGAATGGACGAGCTCAATTAGTTACAAAAATCCTCTATTGCTTCATAGGCTTTTGAATATCCCAACTCACCAGCTTTGCTTAAATCTAGGCATCCGTCTTCGATTTGACCTAAACGATGTCTTGCCATTCCTCTATTAAAATATATTCTTTTATCCTTTGAATCTAATGTTATAGCTTCAGTGTAATCTAGTATCGCTCCTCGATAATCTTTTAATTCATATTTAGCATTACCTCTGCTAAAATATGCATCACCAATTTCTAATTCTATTGCCTTTGTGTAATCTAGTATTGCGCCTCGATAATCTTTTAATGAATTCTTAGCGCTACCTCTACTATAATAAGCATCACCATCTTGTGGATTTAACGCTAAAGCGCTGTTATAATCTTGAATAGCACCTGTGTAATCCTTTAAAACAGCAAGTATCAGACCTCTTAAAAGATACGATTTTGCATCATCTGTACTTAACTCGATAGCTTTTGTGTAATCTTGTAAAGCACTTTGGTTATCCCTCATAAAAGTATGAACAATACCTCTATTTTTGTATAATTCTACTTCATTTGGATTTAAATCTATTGCTTTGTTAAAATCTTGAATTGCACCTGTAAAATCAAACGACTTAGTTTTGGCAGTACCTCTATAAAAGTACAAATTAGAATTCTTAGGATTTCCATCAATAGCCTTACTGTAATTGATAATTGCACATTTATAATCCTCTATTTCTTCACAGTTCTTAGCTTTAGTGATAAATGATGTGGTATCTATATTTTGCGCATAAATGTTAGACGCGACAAATACTATTATGAATACTATAAAGTTTAATTTTTTCATCCATTTTATATTTCTTATTTTAACAAAATCCATACAATATCGTTTAATTCTTAAAAACAATATACAAAACACCTTTTCCTTTTAAACCCTACCAACACTAAATCTTTTTACATAGTAGCCCTAAAAGGGCGATATATCATGAGGCTGTCTAAAAAGCCAATT
>DLGT01000151.1 GCA_002482845.1 Saprospiraceae bacterium UBA7687 | reverse complement strand
GAGTTCCCACTAGATCCCACTAGCGTCGACTGGCGTGGACTGTAAGAGTCAATGTTAAGGTAAGTTGTCTCAAATATTGGTTTCTTTCATCCAGAATACCTTGGCTAGTTAAGATTAAAAGAAAGTTTTTAGCTCAAAAAAAATAAAAGTTTGCACCAAATGATGGTGTGATTACATCTTTACTTTATCAATCATCATTTATAATTAGTGAGTGAACAAAAAAGAGAAAGATGTTATCAAACAAGTTTTTTCTATTAATTTTGGTTTTACCAATGTTCATAAATGCTCAACCAATAAAGGAAGTAATAAAGACATTTTATAAATCAAAACAAGTTTATGAGCAATATTGGGTTTTAGAATCTAACCCGTCTATCAAACACGGACCATTTGTTTCTTACAAACAAATGACAGAAAATCAATGGAAAGATTATAAAAAAGGACGACTTAACCTAGATGATTTTGTGCAATATAAAGGCTTTTACAACCTAAATAGAAAGGATAGCACTTGGTATGAAAAAGGGAATACTCGTTCATATAAAAGTGGCAAAAAAGCGGGAATTTGGACCGAGTCAGTTGAACATGGTCAAGTCATTCTTAGGTATGATCATGATAGGCAAATGCATTTGGAACCAATATTTAATGTCAATATAAAATATCCACCAAAAGCAAGAAAAAATAATGTGGAAGGTGAAGTTATTGTCACTTATTTTGTAAATACCGATTGTTCTATTTCTAATGTAAGAATATCAAAATCATTATCTAAGGAATGTGATGATACAGTACTGAATAAAATGGCCGTTATAACAAAATACTATCAGAATGAAGAGAGAAATTGTATGATGAAGGAAGTGGAATTTAAATGCCGTTTTACAATGACTGAATGATCTACATTTTCCCCAATATTCGTTAATACTTGTTAAGCTATTCCCAAGAAAGAAATTAGTAACACCAAAAATATAGCTCCATACCATCTTAGGTTTGATTTTCATTTTTTAGTAACATCAAATACATTTCTAAGATGAACAAAATAATTTTATTCTTAATAGGCACTGTGTTAATTTTTTCTTGTAAACAAGACCAAGAAAATGCCATAGCTGATAATTCTTTACACTTAGAAGCTCCGAAAAGTGAAGAACCCAATAGTTTAGCAGGAAATAATGAAGAGACTGCATTATCTGACATGGAAAGTAAACTACCAGATGACAGAAAAATTATTCGCACAGGAGATATTGCTTTTGAAACAATAGATGCAAAAAAGACTAGAAAGATGTTGGATTCACTGATCTCCATCCATCAAGGTTATGTCTCGAATGAAGATATTACAAATTATGAATTCAAAAATGAATGTGTCGTCAGTATTAAAGTACCATCACAGCATTTTTTAGCTCTAATGGATGATATTTCGACTTTGGCAGGGAAGCTCGATCGGAAAAATATTCAATCAAATGATGTGACTTCAGAATTTATAGATATACAAGCTAGGGCAAAAGCCAAAAAAGTGCTAGAAAGTAGATATCTAGAGTTGTTGTCAAAAGCTAATAAAATCAGTGAAATGCTAGAAATAGAGCGTGAACTAAACAATGTGAGAACAGACATAGAGTCGATGGAAGGGAGAATAAAATGGTTGTCTAATCAAGCTGCTTTGAGCACAATTTCTGTCAGCTATTATCAACTAAAAAATGATGATTCGGCAATTAAAAAACCATCCAAATTTGTCGTAGCCATACTTGGTGGATGGGATATTTTAATGTCTTTTTTGGTCTTTATACTTTACTTATGGCCATTCATCTTGCTCTCAATAGCTTTGATATTTATCTATAAAAAGTATAGATCATAGGTTAAACGCTCATATTCGTCCAATATCGTAATAAATTTGACTTCTAGTCGATAATTTGTACCATATTTGTGGTATCACATCACTATTGAAGATATGGAAAACCCAAATGATAAATTAGATATCCTGCTTGATCGACTAGCATCTATCATCAAGAGGCAAGAAAGTTTTTCAGCCGAGATCGATGCTATCCGTAAGGAAATCATAAACATAAAGATGTCAACTCCTGATGTCGTAGAAACGATTGATGAAGAGCTAGTACCAGAAATATCTCACACCCTACATTCTGATACATCTTTACAAGAGTCTAATCCTTCTTATGAAACATCGGAATTAGAAGTTATTAATACTCCCATTGAAGCATCACAAGTTACACAACCTACAAACGTAGATACTATCTCTAAAAAAGGCATAAATTTTGAAAAACTCATTGGTGAAAACCTTATCAATAAGTTGGGCATTGCCATTACTATCATTGGCGTAGCGATCGGTGCTAAGTATTCCATTGACAATAATCTCATCAATCCTTTGACACGTATAATACTTGGATATTTGATGGGTGTAGCTTTATTAGGTGTAGGGATGAAGCTCAAACAAAATTACCACAACTTCAGTGCTGTACTCGTGAGTGGTGCAATAGCAATCATGTATTTTATCACTTATGCGGCATACAGTTTTTATGGCTTGTTTAACATGGAGGTGGCATTTGGGTTGATGTTGATGTTTACTGTTTTTACAGTTGTCACAGCCATACATTATGATAAACAAGTTGTAGCACATATTGGGCTTGTAGGTGCGTATGCAGTTCCATTTTTATTAAGTGAAGGGTCAGGGAAAGTCGGAGTTTTATTCACTTACATGGTTGTCATTAACCTAGGGATTCTGGTCTTAGCCTTCAAGAAATATTGGAAAGCATTGTACTATGTTTCTTTTGCACTGACGTGGATGATATTTGCTAGTTGGTACAATCTGAATTTTGTTCAAACCCAACATTTTAATTTGGCATTTCTATTTCTTACGATCTTTTTTGCTATTTTTTATGCTGTATTTTTGGCGTACAAATTGGTCAGAAAAGAAAGGTTTGATGCCTTTGATATCATCTTACTATCGACCAATTCTTTTATATTTTATGGATTCGGTTATTCTTTACTAAGTGGTGATGCTGCATATAATCAGCTCCTAGGTTTGTTTACATTAGCCAATGGAATGATACATTTTATGGTGACCATGGTAATTTATAGGATGAAATTGGCTGATCGTGGACTGTTTTATTTTGTTGCAGGATTGGTACTGGTTTTCATCACGATGGCTATTCCTGTCCAGTTGGATGGACATTGGGTCACTATGATTTGGGCATTTGAAGCAGCACTTTTGTTTTGGATAGGAAGGACAAAAAATGTGTCTGCCTATGAGTATATGTCTTATCCCCTAATGATATTATCTATGGGAAGCCTTGGCGAAGATTGGTCCAAATATCAGTTCCTAGACGTTGAACATGTGAAAACAATTTTGCCTATTTTTAATATCTATTTCTTGACAGCGGTATTAGTAATATTTTCATTTGTATTTATATTTTTTATTCACCAAAAGTATAAAAATATCGAGCCATTACTAGGTATCAAATCTTGGGATCAAGTGCTGACCATTTTTCTTAGTCTTTCTTTGGTGGTATTGATTTTTTCAACTGCCCAAATAGAAATAGATACTTATTGGCAACGAGCATATGAGGCATCAGTGTTGCAAGACAAATCAGATCCTGACAATAGTTATCCAGTTTATAATTATGATTTGCTAACTTTTGGTAACCTATGGTCACTATATTTTTCACTGATCTATGCTTCTATTTTGTTGTGGGTCAATATCAAATTTGTTAGAAACAGAGTCGTGGGTATCATTCTTTCATTGGCGACGGTTTGGGTATTGTTGTCGTTTTTGACTGTCGGGTTGTTTAATGCAGGAGATTTGAGAACAAGTTATTTAGGTAATAATAATTCGGAATTTTATGAAAAGGGAATTTGGCATCTCGGTATAAAATATCTTGGTATCATATTGGCAAGTTTCACGTTTTATAGTTTGTTTTTACACGCTAAAACTACTTTTATGGAGACCACAAAGCGTCGATGGGTATTAATGGAATTGTTTGTAGCAATCTTTGTGTGGGTGATACTTAGCAATGAGTTATTGACATGGATGGATATTAATGATGTGGCAGATTCATTTAAACTTGGCATGAGTATTTTGTGGGGAATTGTAGCTTTGTTATTTATTATTTTTGGTTTGTGGAAAGGGAAAAAACATATTCGGATTTTTGCCATAGTATTATTTGCAATTACATTGTTGAAGTTATTTTTCTACGACATTTCGCATCTTGGTACGATAGCAAAAACAATCATTTTTATATCTCTCGGAATCCTATTGCTCATTACATCGTTTTTATACAACAAATACAATAATCTCACAGATGTGGAAGAAAAATAAGGGTATAGTCTTGATTTTAGTTTTATTTGTTTACAATTTTTCATTTGGTCAAACCAATGATCATTTCTACAAAAGACAATTAAAAGGAGTAAAGGATCAATGGCACAAAATTTTATTGCCACTTGATATGTACGCCAAAGTTTCGGAAGATTTATCAGATGTGAGGATTTATGGCTATACCCAAAATGGGGATACTTCAGAAGTTCCATATATTACTCAAATACTTGAATCACAGGCACTTCCCAAAGAATTGGAATTCAGCCTTATTAATAGTGCTGCCAAATCTGATGGCTTTTATTTCACATTTCAAATGGCTGACCAAGTCCTAATCAGTGAGATAATGCTGTACTTTGTAGAGCAAAACTATGATTGGAAAATAAAACTAGAAGGCAGCCAAGACTTAAAAGATTGGTTTACGATTGTGGATAATTATCGGATTCTTTCTATCAGAAATGGTATCACAGAATATCAGTTTGGTAAGGTAATATTTCCACCGTCTAAGTATAAATATTTCCGCTTTTTTATCAAATCCAAGGAAAAACCTACCTTGCAGCAAGCAAAAGTTTTAACCACCCAAAAATTAGATATTCCATTGTCAAAAAGACAGAACAAATATACAATTTCTGAAAATAAAAAAGAGAAAACCACCACAGTTGATATCATTCTTTCGTCTTTTGTACCTGTGTCAGAAGTATCTATTTACAGTGAAAAAAGGATTGAATTCTACAGATCATTTGAGTTAAAAGCCTTAAGAGATAGTACCAAACTAGCATCAGGATCATGGACTTATCATTACGGAAACATTAAATCAGGCACATTGAGTTCATTGGATGACAATCAGTTTTCATTTAATAATACTTGGACCAAAAAGCTTAGGTGTATCATTCAAAACCATGACAATGCTCCAGTAAGGATAGATTCTATACAAGTATCCGGCCCTGACTATTATCTAATTGGAAGATTTGATGACAAAAATATGCCTTTTTACCTAGTCTATGGTGATAAAAGATTGTATAAACCTACATATGATATTGCTCATTTTACCACACCTGATAGTGTAGCAAATTTGGAATTGGGTGATGAAGAAATGATAAAGTTAGATGTTGTCCCACAAAGTCTGCCACTATTCGAAAATAAATGGTGGCTTTGGATATTGATGGTGGCGATTATCATCGTTTTGGGAGGATTCACTTTGAAGATGATGAAGGGAACTTCTTAATAAAAGCATAAATTTTGAAGTTGCACAATGATTTTTATACAAATGAACGTTGAAAGCTATATTTTTGCCATTCATAATAATTAAGTGACATCTTTTGAAAAAGATAGATAAACTCATATCGACTAGTTTTATTGGACCTTCGATCTTATCATATTTCGTGGCAACTTTCGTTTTGGTCATGCAGTTTTTATGGAAGTATATAGATGAGATACTTGGCAAAGGTTTTACTATTTTGGAGTTACTTGAATTGATCTTTTATTATGCGATTACGCTTATTCCCCTAGCTGTTCCTATTACCATCTTGATATCTTCAGTAATGGTATTTGGCGACATGGCCGAAAAATATGAGTTGTCGAGCATGAAGTCGGCAGGAATTTCATTGTTGCGCATTATGTTACCTAGTTTGATGGTCGCCATTTTTATAGGTTTATTTTCCTTATTTGCTTCCAATTATCTCAAACCTGCGGCAAATCTTCAGTTTCAGAAACGATTTATCTCCTTACGAAAACAGAAATCTGCACTTTCTATAGAACAAGGTATCTTTAATGATGCATTCGGAGAGACGATCATTAGGGTAAATGAAATAGAGAAAAATGGCCGAGATATTCATGATGTATTGATATATGACCATACTCAAAATGACAAAAGCCTTATTTCTGTGATGTCGTCCAAGGGTGGCGAAATGTTTACAGCAGAAGAAGGCAAGTATTTTATCATGAAACTAGATACAGGCATTCAGTATCAAGAGTTAGAAAAAAAGTCAAAACTTGGAAGCTCAAAAACGGAGATTCCATTTATGAGAACCTACTTTGACCAATGGACTAAGACATTTGACATGGAGCAATTTGACGGGGAGGAAGGTATCCTGAATTTTAATCGCAACAAAGAAGATATGATGAATACTTTTCAGCTGTGGCGTGCCATCGATACTTTCCAAACTAATTATGCGGAAAATTATCAGAAAGTAAACGCAAGAGTTGAAGCGATTTTTCTTTCTAACCAAAAGCCTAATGTTGGTGAGAAGATAAAATCTGACACCATCCAAATTAATGAACCTATTAAGGCTGATACCATCCAAAACATGGATACTGTCTCAATGGATACATCTGTTAATTCATTATCAGACAGTGCTACCATAAAAAAAATACCTTCAAACTTAGTAAAAGCGCTCAACGAAACGTTAAAGAAAGATCCAAATCAGTTGCCAATTTCCAACAATATTCAAAGTAGATCCGATAAAGCTTCCATTTATCAGCAAAAATACAATAGCAAAGCAAATCCCACTAAAACCAATGTATATAAAAGATTGATCTCTCAAAAAGATACTGTAGAACTATCTTCGGCAAAACATTTTTATGAGACCATTGATTCTGTTGATATTCGTGATGTATTGACTAGGGCACAATCAGATCTTTCTCGAGATAGAGACGAACTTTTGTCTGTTAACAATGTGAATCAAGATTTTAGAAAATCTACAGAAAAATATCTTTTAAGACTCAATCAACAATACAGTTGGGCTTTTATATGTATCGTTTTTTTATTTATTGGAGCACCCTTAGGTAGCATCATACGCAAAGGTGGTTATGGCTATCCGCTTTTGGTTGCTATATTATTTTACATGATTTTTATTATTACCACAATCCTAGGCGAAAAACTAATTCGTAACGACAGCATGGGTGGTATACAAGCGGCTTGGTTGCCATGTTTATTGTTAGCTCCTTTTGCAATTTTATTGACATTTATGGCTATCAGAGATAGTAGGCTTAATCCTATGGCTCTTGTGGAAATGATATTGAGATGGCGAAAGCCCAAAGACAATGTCTAAATATTAGGTGGAAACCATCATCAATGCGTAAATTTATTTAAAATATTTAGTTTTCGAATATTTGGAATTTTATTCTGCATACCATTATACTACCCTAATTTAATTAAAACTGAACCAAGATTTAACTATACGATAACAATTATATTTTGTTTAGTAAATAATTCGTTAACAATTTGAGTCCGTTTTTTACATAACGAAAAAAAATCTATCTCCTTTTTTACTAGTTTTTTTCAGCAAATTTGTTTTCTTTGTACTTCCATTTACTCCCTTTTGATTTTAAACCTAATTTCAAATTAAAACAACCTGATAATGTATAACTTTACAAAATCGATTTATCTTTTTATTTTATTTAGCGTAATAGTTACAACTAACATTGTCTCTCAGACTAATATCATTGTTACGACGTATGAGGACCTTAACGGAAATGGTATCCTAGACGGAGGTGAACCGACCAATATTGTGACGCCCGAATTGTGGAATGATACCAATATGGATGGTGTAGGTGATGTCAATTCTGGATTACCATATTTAATTGGTCAATTTTCAAATGTACCGAATGGTTTTTACGAAGTCATTATTCCTGCCAATTTTGGTGCATACTTACTCTTATCAACCAATCCTGGATCATTTGCTTTTGAAGCAGATGGCACGCCTCCTAGTATATTGTTAGAAGCGGGATACTATATTCCAGCAACTATAGGTGATTTTGTGTGGGAAGACCTTAATGCAAATGGTTTGCAAGATGGTGGCGAACCAGGTCTGGGTGGTGTGAGTATAGACCTTAATGGTACTACTGGCTTGGGTACACCAGTAAATTTAAATACCACTTCTGCGGGGACTGGAGCATATAGCTTCACTGGTCTTGAACCAGGTACCTATACACTTACTTTTAATGCATTTGCAGGGTTTGAAAGAACATTCCAGACAATTGATAGTGATCCAGATCGAATTACGGGAGTCACAGCACCAATCACTTTAATGAGTGGTGACGACAATCAAGATATTGACGCAGGATATTTTGTATTTGCAACAATTAGTGATTTTGTGTGGGAAGATTTGAATGGAAATGGAATCCAAGATGGTGGTGAGCCTGGTATAGATGGAGTCACCGTGACTTTGACAGGTAATGATGGTTTTGGTAATCCTGTAAATTTAAATGAAGTAACAGCAGGTGGTGGTTTGTATGAATTTATGGATATCGTCCCAGGTACTTATACCCTTAACTTTGCCTTGCCATCCGTCAATCATTTCTATACACAACAAGATGCTGGTGGAGATAATGTAGATAGTGATGCGGATAATATGGGAGATACAGCTCCATTTACAGTAATAAGTGATGATGATATCACCAGTATGGATGCAGGAATGTTCCTTGGTGGTACTATTGGAGATTATACATGGATAGATTTTGATGGTGATGGCATACAAAATGACCCACTTCCACTCGGAGGTGTGAGTATCGCCATTACAGATAATGCTGGAAATCCAGTCAATGATGCACTGGGACTTCCTATAGGACCTCAGGTGACTAATGGCGCAGGTAATTATTCCTTCATTAATTTACCACCAGGTATGTATAAGCTTACATTTACTGCTCCAGGAGGATATTTCCCTACCACAGTAAATGCAGCAGGAGGTAATGACAATGCAACCGATGTTCCTGATGACTCAGATAATGATCAAGCAAATGGAAATATGACCTTCGATATTGAAATCACTTCTGGTGAGGTAGAGAATGATATCGATGCAGGTTTTTATGAGCCTATTACCATTGGAGACTTCGTATGGCACGATGCAAATGCAGATGGTATCCAAGATGGTGGAGAGCTTGGTTATGGTGGTGTTACTGTGACATTACAAAGATTCGGAGGACCTGCAACGGATGTTAATGGTAATCCACTTGCACCAGTGGTCTCAGATGGCGCAGGTATGTATGAGTTTATGAATATTAGACCAGGTCTTTATGATATTACGATTACACCACCTCCTATGTGGTTGTTCTCTGATATAGATGCGACCAATGATGCTCAAGATAGTGATTTTAATAATGTTGGTAACTTATTGACAAGAATTAATTTGACTTCTGGTCAAGTGATAGACAACATAGATGCAGGTATCTACAAAAACATTGATATTATAGGTACGATATGGGTGGAAGGAGATGGCAATAGTACACTAGATGGTGGTGAATCACTTCAATCAGGCGTAGTAGTACATCTTATTTCGAGTCCAGGAGGTACAGTAGTAGCGGTGAGTACTACCAATGCTAATGGTGAGTATATGTTTAACGTGAAGCCTGGAGACTATTTGATCTCTGTGGTTTCTTCCAATTTTGGTTCTGGAAACCCACTTAATGGATTGATAAGTTGTGTTGCTTTTGTCGATGCAAATATTGATTCAGATCTTGACGACAATGGTGATGGTCCTATGCAAGGCCCAATAGAAACGACTGTTGTGCAGTTTAGGTGTGGTGACGAGCCAGGAATGGATGGTACTGTCAATGAAACAATTGATATGTGTTTTACTTTTGACTGCAACTCACCGAATGCACTTGCAGCACCTTCATGCGATATGGTCATGGACACATTTTGTGATCTTACCTTATTGGATGTTGGTTGTGCTCGAATGCCTAATTCTCTGGTCCAACCAGCTCCAAGCCCACTTTGTAATGGTGGTGGTGTCGCACACAATATGTCATGGTTTGCTTTTGTCGCTGGTACAGGTAACTATGAAATAGAAATAGACCCATTCGGATGTACCACAGTCGGTGGACAGCAAGGTGTACAGATGGGTATCTATGAAGATTGTACCTTTACTACTTCGGTAGAATGTATGAATGCTTGTATAAGTTCGCCCTTTTCATTTTCAAATGCAGGTTTAGTGCCCGGAAACACCTATTATTTTTGGATAGATGGTTGTGGTGGTAGTGTTTGTAGTTACAACATTAATATCAATGGTAATTTTCAGCAATTTACCATTCCAGATCCGACAAGTGTAGATATTACCTCACACATGCTCGGTGAGACAGTTTGTCCTAATTCTATGGTTTCTGTTGAAGTTCCAGGCTTTACAAACCTGAATGTTAGGTTTATTTGGAGAATAATTGATCCTATGGGTGGTGTAAGTTTTGTTGAAACAACCACAAATACACTTAATTATACAGTCACAATGATTGGTGACTATATCATAGAAATATTCGAAGTTAGAAATAAGTGTGACTTATCCATGGTGACACAATCCATCACTATTCCAGTAGATAATCCACCTGATGAAGATTTTGGATTGGTAGTATTGTGTCCTGAAGATCTTGCTACATACGGTGGCCCATCTGTGGACGCTTCTAACAATCCTGATCCAAATGGTGATGGTACTTTAGGTTGGCAAGATCCTGGGTTTAATTTTGTGGTAGGTAATAATATGACTACCATCATGAGCATGGGTTGCGTATACATGCAAGAAGTAGAAATTCAGTTGTTTACTTTAAGCCCTCCTACAATTATTGACACAGTCTTATGTGAAGGAGGCTTTCCATTTGCCGTAGGAGGTCAAAATTATGATTTTGGAACCGTATATGATATCAATAATAATATCATGATTCCAGATGAAATAATAATTGATGATGCTAATGGTTGTGATAGTACCATTAACGTAAAAATTTATGACCTTAGAATGCAACCTTTGTTTTTTACGGAAAATGGTTGTGTAAATGGTGGTTTTCAGCTAACATATGAATATTTTGGACCAATTAATTATGCTGGTTTAGTTACTACCATAAGATGGAGGGATGATAACGGTGTTTACCTTAACGATGGTGATCCTGATGGAAATCCTATTACACACATCGTACCGTCAAGTGGAGTCTACTTCATTGAGTTTACATATACGCTTAACGGTGTCACATGTACGTATGAAGACAGCTATACGCTTAATATAAATAATCAAGTACCTGCTACGCCAGTTCCTAGTCCACCTTGGGTGACGACCTTCTGTGCTACTTCAACGCCACAAGTTTATTCGGTTACAAGTCCAGATGGAAATACGAATTTCGAGTGGATTTTCCCGAATGGAGTAACAGCTACTGGTCAAGGCACAAATACCCTTACTGTCAATTGGGCAAATGTGCTAGGTGGTCAGATATGTGTCTTCACATCTAACGTATGTGGAGAAAGTGAACCTTATTGTCAGACTATCGTCATCACACCGATACCAGTAGCCGACTTTGATATTGATCCTGTAATCTGTATAGATAGTACGGGCAGTGTTACATTCAATCTACCAAGAGTACCAGGTTATGTTTACAATTGGTCCCTAGATGGTGGTAGTATTATTTCCACCAATAATTCAAATGGCATAGACTCTCTAGAAGTCATGTGGTCTACAGCTGGTTGGAAATATGTCGAGCTTATTGTATCTCAGAATGGCTGTCCATCTGCTGTACATAGAGATTCTGTAGAAGTTATTGGAAGGTTAACACCACCATCAGTTACTTGTACCTCCACTGATACTGAGATTATTTTTAATTGGACTGGAATAATGAATCAAACCAATGTATCTGTCATATCATCAACAACAGGATTACTTGCTGGGAATTCCTACACAGTCACAGGATTATTACCTGGAGACAATGTAAATATTACTGTGACTTTATCTTCTACACATCCATGTGGAGATATTATGATATCAGGTTCATGTATTACTCAAGACTGCGTACCAGAAATTATTTCTTTGGCACAAATTCCACCTATTTGCCTTACTGCCAATCCTGCTTTAGTTGTAGTAAAAGACTCAGCTGTAACAGTAACTACAGACGGTATATACAGCTTCAGTGGTCCAGGAATAGTGGATATGGTTAATGGTATATTTAATCCAGCCGTTGCAGGTGTAGGTAGCCATACTATAAGGTTTGATTATACAGATGCTATTGGGTGTATTTCAGCTTCTGCGTTTACTACTATTGACGTATTTGCTACTCCGACATCGGATTTTGCAAGTGATATCGTCATTTGTCAAGATAGTTTAGCTAGAATTCAATATACAGGAAGTATCGTTTCAGGTGGTACCTACACATGGAATTTTGGATCAGATGTAGTGTTGCCAGCACCAACAGGACGTGGACCATTTAATGTAGGTTGGACTACACCAGGCGTTAAAAATGTAACATTGACTACTTCTAGAAATGGGTGTGTTTCTACACCTACGACGATACCAGTCACTGTTGAGCCAAGGATTGCTCCAGTAATGATAACTTGTCCTACCATCGGTGCAACAGTACTTACCTTCGACTGGAATGACGTGGCTAATACAAGCGGTTATAATCTTACATTAAATAATGTGGCACAGCCGCAGACAAACAACTCTATACTTTCGTTGACAGGACTTGGCACGAATGAAACTTTTACCCTTACAGTTGAAGCCATAAGTAATAATGCATGTCCAGGGGTCACTAGTACATTGGTATGTAGTACGACAGATTGTCCTCCGATATCTATTATGTTTAATCAACCAGATACGACTATTTGTTTTGGCAATAATTTGTCAGTAATTGATATTGATGCAACGATTATCGGTGGCTTACAATCTGCTAATCAAGTGATCACTTGGGCTGGTCCTGGAGTGAATCCTACAACAGGTGTATTCGATCCGAATGTGGCGGGTGTAGGCACCCATGCCATTGAATTTTCGCTTGTAGATGGTAATTGTACTAAAGATACTAGTATGGTTATAACCATCATTGCACAACCAATATCTACCTTTACAGGCGATGCTAATGTATGTATTTCAGATGATTATATTGTGACATATACTGGTACGCCAAATCTACCTTTAACGTGGCAATTACCTAATGGTGTTACTTCAACGCCTGCTGGACCACCTAATCAATACATAATATCATTCACTACGGATGGTCAGTTTACCTTAGGGTTATTAGCTGGAACAGCGAGTTGTGTCTCAGAACTTAGTACTTTAGATGTTTTGGTAGACCCTGAACTGGATACAGTAACGATCACTTGTCAGCAAACCACAACAAGTATAACCTATAACTGGACAGCACTTACAGAATGTGCATCTGAGTATGAAGTATCAATCAATGGTGTTGTGCAAGGCGTACAAAGTAATTTAAGTTTCTTTTTGGACAACTTAATGATAGGCGAAATGGCAGAAATTGAAGTCAGACCTATCAGTGAGTGTGCATGTCCAGCCATTGCCACTTCCAAAGTTTGTGAGGCCAAGGAGTGTCCTACGATTACAGTGAATGCAGTTACACCTTTCCCATCATTCTGTAGAGGATCTGTCATCAATGCATTCCAATTGACATCCACGCAAACAGGATCTAATGGAACAGGTACAGGGTCGTGGTCTGGCACAGGTGTATCTAGTACAGGTATGTTTAATCCAGCAGAATTGTCTCCAGGTGTGTATACATTGACCTATTCATTTACAGAAGAAAGTTGTGACTATACAGGACAAGTTGATGTAGAAATATTTGACACGCCATCTGTAAGTGTAACCACAGTACCACCAGATTGTTATCAAGACAACTTTGGTCAAGCTACTGTTACAGCTGAGAATGGTACAGCTCCGTACACATATACCCTTAATGGAAATGTAGTCACTTTACCACTTGCAGATTTATCACCAGCATCTTACCAAGTATTGGTGACGGATATAAATAGCTGTACCGCAAATGAAACATTTACCATTACTTCTGCTGCCGAGCCTACCTTGGTATTAAGTGGAAATACTTCTATCATTAGCGGTCAGCCTACGCAACTCACAGCTACAGTATCTAATTTGTCATCGACAGTTGATTCTATAGTTTGGGTATCATCTAATGGAACCGTAGTATGTAGAGGTACAAATTGTTCTACAATAACTGTTGCACCAGAAGAAGACGAGACTTACTGTGCTACTGTTTACTTCAATAATGGATGTAATATCAATGATTGCATCACAGTACGAGTTCAGAAAGTATCTGTCATAACTATTCCAAATATTTTCTCACCGGATGGTAATAATGCATCATTCTTTGTAGAAGGATTTGAAAATATTAAAAGCATCAAGTCTATGAGCGTTTTTGATAGATGGGGCAATCTTGTTTTCTTAAAAGAAAATATCTCAGCTGGTGATAGGTCACAAGGATGGGATGGTAAGCTGAATGCTAATAAAGTAACTCCAGGTGTCTATGTATATAAGATAGAAATTGTAAACTTAGAAGACGAAATAGAAATAATGGCTGGAGACGTAACCGTCTTGTAAGCAATTCATAATTGAACATTAAAAAAAGCGCTCTTGGATTTGTCCTTGAGCGCTTTTTTTTGATAGGATGTCTCAAAGGAATCCCATCGATTTGTGAGTGTCTTTTTTAGATTGAACGGCTAAATTCCTTTATGGCATCATAAAATAACCCTTAGTTTAAAATTCATTTTGTTTTACCCCGACCCTTAAGGGAGACAAAATGAATTTTAAATTAGTTTCTATGAAAAAATGGGATATATCCCAAAAATTCTATCTTATCTGTAAAAAATAACACTTATCATTACAAATGAAATAGATCGATTTAATGTCAAATAGAATTATTTGACTACTTTTGCATCATATTGGTTGTTTCTTGGTGTATTTCATCTTGAAACATTAAAAGGGAATCCGGTGTAAAAGATGTTTTATCTTTGAGTCCGGAACTATCCCCGTAGCTGTAAATTTCAACAAAAGCTTAGGCAAAATACCACTGTCATACTTTATGTGATGGGAAGGTGCCCAAAGTGAAATGAGTCAGAAGACCTGCCAATATGTATTTTTGTATTGACTTTCGGGATGAAAGGTTGGTCAAAAGAAAACATGATAGATGAATGTGCAGTCACCAGATTGTATAGTCAAGTTGTTTTCTATTGGTCTACTTTGTCTTCTCGGCAAAATGTATAGTATTGACCAGACTTTTTATCAGATATGTTTTATTAATCATTTTCCTTTACGAAGATACATCTTTGGCTGGTCAGCATGTGTTAGATTCAGTGGTCATAAAGGGCGAAAAGATATATGCATTTGACCTAGTCCAAGCAAGTTATGAAAAAAAAGATAGTGGCAAGATTTTAGTTAACACACCAGATTTTTTGCAAAACATCATTGGTGGTCAAGTGCAAATGAGTTCTCCAGGAGGATTACATACTTTTCTGCATCGTGGTATGGGTACACGCCATCTCCCTATTTTATGGAATGGTATCAATATTCAGAGTGTTGTAAATGGTACTTTTGACTACAATCTTATTCCTATTTCTTTAGTAGGAGACATTAGTTTTTACAGCTTTGGTTCACCTACTTTGACTGGAAATAATAGTTTGGCTGGCGTTATGAATATAGAAGAACATAAAAATATAGGTAAATTACAAGTCACCACTTCTGTGTCCACTTTACAAAACTATATGTTGGGTGTCTTAACTGAAATGAAAACGGGCAGAATAGTCCATCAAATCGGTGTTAGTTTTTCATTGGACAAAAATCGGTTTTCATATAGAGATGGTGATGAATTAAAAAAACGCACAACTACTGATTTTCACAATCGAAATATCATCTACCGTAACCAAATTGTCATTAATCCAAAGAATACATTAGAAATGGACTTTTGGTGGCAAGATGCTAGTAGAAATATTCCTGTCAGTATTACTTCTGCCCCAGTAGATCAAAAACAAAATGACAGAAATCTTCGATTACATTTAAACCATAAATATTATACATCAAACTATAAATTCTCAAGTAGTTTGCATTATATGAAAGAAGGTTTGGATTTCTTTACACCTAGTATTGACTCTAGATCAGAAGTAGAGATATATCAAGTTGGATTAGAAGTTACGGAGCAAAAAAATAGCGATCATCATCTGTTCTTGAAATATAGAAATGATATCGCTTATCCTAATTTTTATACGAGTACAAAAACTAGACATACGATCAATTTTGGAGCGTCAAAAAAGATATTAATCAGCGATAAAGTCATAAGTCAGATATCCCTAAGACAAGACTTGGTGGATAAAGCATGGATGCCAACAGCAGCATCTATATTAGTAAACTACAAAAAAGCAAGTTTAAATATTGCCAGAAACTACAACTTGCCTGGATTTAACGATTTGTATTGGCCATCGGGAGGAAACACTAACCTTAAAACTGAAAGAATTGTCCAAGCAGAACTCGGAAGTAAGTTTGATATACAAAAATTTCATTTTGGTAGCAAGGTATATTTTATTATCATTAATGATTGGATACAATGGGTGCCAGGAAATAATGGTATTTTTTCACCAATCAATCAAAAAAAAGTAAGAAGCACTGGACTTGAAATGGACATTTGGAGAATGATAGACTTCAAAAGTTTTAAATTAAAAAGTAGTGTTAGCTATGGCTTCAATAGTACGACAGCATTAGAACATTATACAGTGGCTGATCAAGTAGGCAAACAACTTATTTACGTCCCAAAACACAAAATAAACACGGTGATTAGCCTGCATAAAAAGGAGTTTGATGTTAGTGTTACCTACCGTTTTACAAGTAAGAGGTACGACACATCGGATCATTCTGAATCACTGCCTGCCAATCATTTGGTGGATATACATTTGGGTTATCAATATTCTGCTTTGACGCTGCAACTCAATGTGCAGAATATCTTGAATGAAGATTATGCCATTGTGAGATTTTTTCCATTGCCAAGAAGACATTTGAATCTTACAATACGATATACGCTGATATGACATTAATCATAAAATAAATATATTTTTCAACATTTAAAATCATACTTTAATGAATAAGTTTTTAGTAGTTTTGATAGGATTTGTTATTATTTTTTCTTCTTGTGAAAAAGATAGAGTTCAGTTTGATAATAATTTTTCTACGGGCATATTTGTAGTCAATCAAGGCGTTTTTCAAAGTGGAACAGGTACTATTACCTACCGGAACGAAGCTAATAATATACTATTCAACGACTTATTTGCTACCCAAAATGGTGGTACAGTCTTAGGAAATATCGCTCAGTCTATGATAAAATTTGACAATAAATATTTTATCGCTGTCAATAATGCTGCAAAAATCCAAGTGGTCAATGCATCGGATTTTAAAATAATTGGCGAAATTCCAATCGAACTACCAAGGTATTTTGCTACGGATGGTATAAAATTGTACGTAACATCTTACAATAGTGATTTTGCATCTGGGAAAATAAATGAGGTAGATACCAAAAATCTTAGCATTTCTGCATCGATAAGTGTATCCAATCTTCCTGAAAACTTGCTTTTTACTGGCGACAAACTATATGTAACGCTAAACTCCCCTTATGGACAATCGTCGCAAAATGTTGTTATAGTTGATACTAAAACAAATAAGATATCAAAATCAATAAGTGTAGGTGACAGTCCAAGCTCCATTGTAAAAGATAGAAATGGAGATATTTGGGTATCTTGTACAGGCAATTTTGCTTTTGAACCAGAAAATAATACACCTGGCTCTCTACATAGACTTAGGGATGATGAGAAGGTAGATTCATTTATATTTGGCAAAGATGCTAATGGGATAGCACTCAGTCCAAATGGTCTTGTATTAGATAAAGATGGAGATAGAATGTACTTTTTGATGGACAATAAAGTATTTGCCCACGATATTACAGACAGTACCTTTGAAGAAGAATCGATTTATGATGGATACTTTTATGGAATCAATTACCAATCGTCTACCAATAGAATATTTTTAGCTGATGCAAAAGATTTTACCTCTGCCGGGGAAATACTTTTTATCAATCCTGAAACTAACGCTACTGGTCGTTTCGCTACGGGTATAGCTCCTGGCTTTATTTACTTTGCAGAATAGTAGGATATTTCATTGACAACCAAAGGTCGTTTTTTGCTGTTTATAACATTGCTTTCTAGATCAATTTTTAGTGTGTAGAAGGCAATGTTTATAGTATGCAAAGTTAATAATAACCGTGGAGATAGAAAAAGTCATAAAGCAAGAAAAATTTAAAAGCCCATTCCAAAAGGCATATATCAACCTTATTTATACTGCAAATTATTTTAGGGATACACATGTGAATATCTTTGCATCACATGGGATACAAGGCAATCATTTTAATATCCTGCGAATATTGAAAGGAAAATATCCTGAACCAGTCTCGCCAGGGTATATTAAGGAAGTGATGCTTGATAAAGGATGTGACCTTACAAGATTAGTAAGTAAGCTGGTAAATCTAGGGCTTGTGACAAGAGGTGTTTGTCCTGGTAATAAACGAAAAATGGATATTTCATTAACCACTAAAGGGTATGAAACCGTAGAAAAAATATCTTACGATGTAAACGAATCTGATATGCAACTTAAGACGTTGACTGATAAAGAATATGAACAGCTGAGCCAACTATTAGATAAAATGAGAGGCTAAGAAAAAAGTTTTATCCTTCAAAATTAAATGAAATAGTGAATATTTGAGACACTACATTTTCCAATACCCTTGCTTCGTTTTGGCCTCGATCGTATAGCAAAATATTTCCTAAACCTCTGGAAAACTTAATCTCAGGAGAGAAGATAAAATATGGGTAAAACATCTGAATACCCAATCCTACCTCGTACTGAAAATCATGTGGCGCAATCTTAATTAAGGATTGTCTTGACTTGGAGTTGGTTTGTACGTCGTAGCTATATTTCAAACCTGCTACGACAAACATTCTTTTGTCTTTGTAAGGTTCAGATTTGAATCTAATATGGAAGGGTAATTCAAAAAATACCGATTCTAGTTTTCTTTCTACAACTGGATCATCAGTTTTTACGGGTGTAAATTCAATACCTCGTTGTGCAAATGAAAAACCTGGTAAAAACCTGAAGTCGAAGTAATCACCTAGTTTAAGATTGGTCACCATATGCATATTGACACCTACAGAACTATTTCCTTCGGTGACTCTGATAGAATCATTATTTATAAAAAAACCAGATTGTTGGATTTTATAACCTGAATTATTAAATCCAATATTAATACCAAAATAGTAGGCTTTTTTATTAAATCCTCTGAAGTTGTAATTATCTCTACCACCTATCTGACCGAATATCAGATGAGCGCTACCTATTAAAAGTGATAATAAAACTATTTTTTTGCCAAGTAAATGGTGCATATTCCTGCGCTTAAAACTTTATAACTTGTCTGAGTAAATCCCAATTTGCTCAAAATACTGGTAAAATCTTCGTAATCAGGAAATACCTGTACAGACTCATAAAGATATTTGTATGCCTTTTCGTCTTTAGATCTTACCTTGCCTATAACGGGCAAAATGTATTTAAAGTATGTATTGAAGAGTTGTTTTAAGGGAAAATGTCTTGGTTTTGAAAATTCAAGTACCATGATAGTACCACCCGGACGCAATACTCGGTGCATTTCGGCAAGCCCTTTCTCTAAGTTTTCAAAGTTTCTAACACCGAAGGCAGCCATGACAGCATCAAAACTTCCTGTGTCGTATTTTAGGTTTTCACTATCCCCAATTTCAAGTGATATAATTTTATCTAGACCTTTTTTAATGATTTTTTCATCACCTATTTTTAGCATATTGGCAGAAATATCCATGCCTACTATCCTTTCAGGACGGATGACTTTTGCTGCTTCGATTGCAAGGTCTGCTGTTCCTGTGGCAATATCTAAAATGCTTTTTGGTGACTCTTTTTGGAGCAGCTTGATGGCTTTTTTGCGCCATAGAACGTCTATACCTAGAGACAACACTCGATTGAGATTGTCGTAGTACGGAGCTATTTTGTCAAACATGGATGTGACCTGACCTTTTTTGGACACGTCTTTGTCTGCGTAGGGTGTAACTTGTGTCTTTTCAGACATATGGAAATTATTTTAGACAAATGATATTACTATCGAAATAAAAAAAGACTTAATTTGTTGCAAATTTGTGGGTATAAAGTCACTAATCGCCTTTCGAAATGCAAAATAAATAATAAAATACTAGAATATGTCCTTTTTTAAGAATGAAATCAGTTTTTGCTTTAAATATATCATGATTATCAGCATTTTATTTGCTAATCATGATGGTTTGAGAGCACAATCGGATACTTTGGCTATAAAAACTACCATTGAACTATTATTTGAAGGTATGGAATCTTTTGACTCTACAAAGGTCAAAAGTGTGCTGTCAACGGACGCATTTTTAAAAAGTATTGTGAAATCAAAAACAGGAGAGACAAAAATTATCCATGAAACTGCCCAAGAATTTATCTCTTTGACAGGCATCAAAATAGAAAATGTTCGTATAGATGAACGATTACTAAGCTATGAAATCAAGATCGATGGTGATATGGCTATCGCTTGGACACCTTATGAGTTTTTTATCAATGATATCTTTAGTCATTGTGGTGTCAATGTTTTTACTCTAAGTAAATTGGCAGGAACTTGGCAAATTATGGGTATTGTGGATACCCGACGGAAGACAGATTGTGGCAAATAGGTGCATACAGGCTATAATTTAATATGGTCGATTTGTATCTTTTTCTTACTTTTGCGGCTTCAAAAAAAATAAAGTATGATATCTGTTGATGGATTGGCAGTAGAATTTAGTGGTAGCACCTTGTTTAGCGATGTATCTTTTGTCATCAATGAAAATGATAAAATAGCCCTTATGGGTAAAAATGGTGCTGGAAAGTCCACCATGATGAAGATTATAGCAGGCGCTCAGAAACCCACACGTGGACATATTCGTGCGCCAAAAGATGCTGTAATTGCTTACTTGCCACAACATTTATTGACAGACGATAACTGTACCGTATTTGAAGAGACGCTCAAGGCTTTTGGACAGATATTTGAGATGCGTGATAGAATGGCTTTTCTTAATAGCGAATTAGAGACTAGGACAGATTATGAGTCAGACGATTATATGAAGTTGATAGAAGAGTCATCAGAACTTGGTGAAAAATTTTACTCACTGGAAGACATCAATTATGACGCAGAGGTAGAAAAAACCTTGTTGGGATTGGGATTTGTCAGAGAAGATTTCAATAGAGGGACTAGTGAGTTTAGTGGTGGATGGAGAATGCGTATCGAACTTGCCAAAATCCTTCTGAAAAAACCAGATTTAATCCTACTCGATGAGCCTACCAACCACATAGATATTCAGTCCGTCATCTGGCTGGAGAACTTCTTGATCAATAAGGCAAAAGCTGTTATGGTAATATCCCATGATAAAGCATTTATCGACAATATCACCAATCGTACCATAGAAGTGACCATGGGTAGAATCTATGATTACAAGGCCAATTACTCACATTACTTACAACTCAGAGAAGAAAGGCGTGCTGCTCAAGTAAGGGCCTACAAAGAACAACAAAAAGTAATAGCTGAAAGTGAGTTGTTTATTGAGCGATTCAGAGGTACTTACTCCAAAGCAAATCAAGTGAACTCCGTGGAGAGAATGCTTGAAAAAATGACCATCATAGAAATAGATGAAATCGACAATTCATCTTTGAAACTCCGATTCCCACCATCTTTGAGATCGGGAGATTACCCTGTGACTGTGCAGCATATGTCCAAAAGTTATGGTGATCACATCGTATTCAAAGATGCCAATATGACCATCGAGCGTGGACAAAAAGTGTCCTTTGTAGGTCGTAATGGTGAAGGTAAATCTACGATGATCAAAGCCATCATGGGAGAGATAGATTTTGTAGGGAAATGTGAGCTAGGACACAATGCCAAAGTAGGTTATTTTGCACAAAATCAAGCAGCACTACTAGATCCATCGCTCACTGTATTTCAGACGGTAGATGAGGTAGCTGAGGGAGAAGTAAGAACACAGTTGAAAAATATTTTGGGTTGTTTTATGTTCTCCGGTGATGATATCGACAAAAAAGTGAGTGTGCTGTCGGGTGGAGAACGGACGAGATTGGCTATGGTTAAACTACTTTTAGAACCTGTGAATCTACTCATTCTAGATGAACCAACCAACCACTTGGATATCAAATCAAAGGATGTACTAAAGGAAGCTTTGCTTGCATTTGATGGGACGCTGATCTTGGTATCGCACGATAGGGATTTCTTGCAAGGTCTAGCTGAGAAAGTATTTGAGTTTAAGGATAAAAGGGTCATTGAGCACTTCGAGACGATAGACGACTTCTTGGTAAGAAATAGAATGGAAAGTCTCAAGGAGATAGAGAAAAAGGGGTAGGAAGTTGTGCGGTTTTCACTTTAATAAACAAAGTTAGGTTAAGCGAAAATTGTTTTTCAAACTATCATCTATGTAGAATGAAATTGAAGGATAATAATTCTTGATTTTGCATAGAGTTACATCTAAATTGTGGATATCTAGGGTTTTCTGGAATTCTCAATAATATTTGACCATGATATTGGTCCAACTAAATGATAAATATAAGATGCTTGTTAAAAAGGAAATTCCTTCAGAATCCATGCACTACGCTAAAAGATTTCTATACTTCATTCGACCCAAAATAGCTTTTTTGATCAATACATCCAACCACTTAAGGCACATAAGTCCAAAGAAGTGTTGGTTGATTTATACTACTCGTTGATAATGCAGAAGTTGATAATATGTGCAGAGTTGTGGCTTTCGCTAAAGTAATGGGAGTTTGCTTCTACAATGTTAGCTTTGCCTTTTAGGGTTTTCGATTTTAATGGATGTATCCTAATTTTATGTTTGTTATTCTTTAGTACAAGCTATACTGTAAATAAATCTTCAGATTACATTGATTAACATAAAAGACTAGATGGTCATGATAGTGGAATTTTTTCCATTCTTTGGTCTATATTAGTTTCCTAAATGAAAATAATTCTTACATCCAACCATACTAATTCTTTAGAGTGTCAGTCGACGCTAGTGGGATCTAGTGGGAACTCAGTGGGAACTCGGTGGGAATGTGGTGGGATTACATACGGAACGTGTACGGAGCATGTAGGGAGTTGATACGGAGTAAGTACGGAGTATCTATGGA
>DLGT01000111.1 GCA_002482845.1 Saprospiraceae bacterium UBA7687 | reverse complement strand
GTTACCGGAATTATTACCTTTTATAGCATGTTTGTCATACCCCAGCAAATGACTCATCTCAGAGTTGAGTAAGTGTTGAATACCAATTTTGTAAAGACCATTCATAGCGACGTCGAAGTCGTTCAAGTTCTTTACATCCTTAAAAATGTCTGAAAAATTAAAATTAAAGTCGTTACTTTGCATTACATAAAGTTGTTAGGTTAAAAAATGTGTTCAGGGTAAGCACCGCAAACATATAAAAAAATTTGGACTAAGGGGGGAGATTGCCCCCGCGGGGGCAATCTCCCCCCTTAGTCCAAAGCCTAACTCCCCTAGGAGTTTACACAAAGTATTCTACACTCCCTTTTTAGTTTTTATCGAATCAAGATACTTTCTCAGTTGGATTAAAATACTTATGATTTGTATGTTTCTCACTTCTTGTATCCAATGCGACATCTTTGCATTATTATTTGGTAGGATAGGGAATGATATGAATTTAATTGTATTTTTGTTGTAAATAAAATTATTTAAGTTTCACTAATATTAAATACTTCCGAATGAAAAGGATAATTGTTTTTCTAGTAACATGTTGTGTCACATCTTTTGTCAATGCTCAATTAGATGACTGGAAAGCAATACCCGCGCCAAAACTTTCTACCATAGATATTCTATATCAAAATCAAAAAGGTGAGGTATTGGCTAGAACTAATCCTTTCATTGGATTGGTAAAGTCTTTGGATGGATGTCAGACATGGCGTTTTGTAGACACACTAAGACAACAATACTCCATTGGCACAACAATTGAAAAGCCTAATGGTGATCTTTTGTTTTACGCTAACTATCAAATTTACAAATATAATCTTTCAACAAATCAGATATCAACATTAAAAACCAAGGGAAACTTAAGCCAAATATCATTTATTGGTGATGAAACGATAATAGGGTATAGGGAAAACAGTCTTTCTATATATGTGAGTGATAGTCTTATAAGTGATCGATATTTATTTAGCAACAAAATACATAAATTACTCGATGCCAATCTTCCTGATAAAACATACTGCATTTATGTAGACAACAATAAACACCATCTATACCAAATTGATAAAGAAGGAACTTTGAAAAAGATTTCGAACCTTAATATGAATGGTAAGAGATATTTCTATCATAATAATACATTGATTAGAGATAATCAATTTAGTACAGATTTAGGTCAGACTTGGACTCAGTATGATTTACCTTTTACAGAACCAGACACTATATTTAAGTATGATCAGATGTTGGCTTTTGGTAAAGACAATAAAATCTATTTTAAGACGAATAATGCCACAAATTTTAATGTAATTACTTTACCTGATGAGACGAATCTTGCTAATATTTACATGGGTAAGTTTATTATAACTGAAAATACGGCATTTGAGAAGACGGATATAAAGATACTAAGGACCAATGACGGAATTTTCGAAGCAGTAGGATATGATTTGGCAAACTCATATGTCAATTATTTTGCGGCTGGATTTGATGAGCAGATTATTGCATCTTACGATAATAAAGATGCATATTTCAAAAAAGATAGCATACAGGCTTGGACATTGTTACCATTTAAGACACGTTATTATGACCCTTCATTTGCATTTTCTGAAGACAGGATTATTGATGTAGTTGATGCTGAAAATAAAATATATTCTTCTTTTGATGGAGGGCAATCTTGGAATAAAATCAAAAATCAAACTAGCTTCAAGTTATCATCGATTTACCCAAAAAAGAATGCAGTATTTTGTGTATCTCCAGATTCTTTATACTATAGGAAAACTAATGAAACTTCATGGAATTCTACAAAAATAAATCTGAGTAACTTAACTGAAATTGCAGGGATTTCGAATCAAGCTGGATTGTATAGTCATTATTTTGGTGTTGAACTTTTATCTCATTTGGATACTTTTGGACGAATCAAAAGCGTAAGGGATATACAGAATTATAGATATACAGCATGTACCCATTACGAAATGAATACATTTTACAATGTTACCATTTCTTCATTTTCTCTTGATGATAGATCCGAGGGATATCAACTTTCAAGTTCTTATGATGAAGGATTCACATTTAATGTCTTACACGATTTTCCACCATCAAAAGATCATATTAGTCATTTTGCGACTACTAGGTCCGGTCATTTAGTTATTGTAAAAGGCAAAAGTTTGCTAATCTCGGGTGATGAGGGACAGACTTGGCAAGAAATTAAGGTAGATTTAAATAGTCGTGATAATATAAACGGATTGTCCGTTAGCCCCGATCATTATATTTACATTAGTACTGCCGAAAAGGGTATATTGAAATACAAAAATCCATTGGCCAAGCCGAATATTGTATATGTAAGTCTCAGTGATGATGCCCAAAATGATTGTGAAATTTCTAATGATGAAAAACCCATCATTAAACAAAAAGTATCACTTAAAAATCTTTCGACACAGCTTACTGATGCTCAAGGTAATGCCGTATTTTATAGCCATGCAGATCAAAACAAATTGTTTATCCACAACGAAAATGACATTTTAGATCTGTGTAAAGATACTGTGGACCTTAACTTTGACGACGGAGGCGGACATGTACGCACAGAGGCATTTAATGGTGTAACACAACAGGAATGTGCTCAATTAGATGTTAAATTAGTTAATTATTCGAATTCAATTTATTTTCAAACTAGTTATTTTGTCTTAATAAAGAACAATGGTAATGCAGTATCAAATCCTTCGGAATTGCATATTTCAATGGATCCTTACCAATATTTAGATACTACGATTAATGGAAGTTTGTTTAATAAGATTGCAGAAGGATTATACGTAGTCCAAATTTCTGAGCTAGCGCCGTCAGAGGAATTTATGATTCAATTTTATACAAATATTCTCCCTTATGTACCTTTTGATAGAACTATTTGTTTGTCAGCAGAAATTATTGATCATAATAATCAATGTAAACCTTATGAAAATATTGTCAAATGTAACCAAATATTTCGTGCAGGTAAAAATAAAACAATAGTCATAAAATATTATGAAGATACAAATGGGAATTGCCTAAAAGACCCAAATGAGAAGTATACCATTGGTCATTTCAATACTATAAATAATAATAGAGACTTCTTTGTGGATTATGATTCCATAAAATATATAATCACAAGCTTAGACACAAATAATATTTCTTTTGCCTATAATGATAAGTTGTATGCTTTTTGTCAAGAAACCTACCCAATTTCAATGCATAAAGATAGTTTGTATGCTGAAATTGAAATACCATTTCGAACCTTGGCCTATTGTACTGATTTACAGTTGCATGGTGCCCATGGTACTTTGAGACCATGTTTTGAACGGACTGTTTCATATAATCTTGTCAATGATGGAAATATCAACAGTGGACCAATAACATTAAGTATTCAGCTTGACCCAGAGCTAGAAGTATCCCATGTATTTCCAGCACCTTTTAGTGTCAATGGAAATAATTATGTGTTTAAGGTCAACGGATTAGCTGTAGATTCAAATCAGCAATTCCAATTTACAGTTACAGTGCCTTGTGCTGCATCGATAGGTGAATCATATTGTTTCACTGCAGACGTTATGGAAACAATAGATCCTTCTCTTTGTCAACTACAGAATACCTTTACCGTAGAAAATTGTCTTGTTTCCATAGGATCTTACGACCCAAATGACAAAACCATTTTTGTGTCAGGCATAGAAAATAAGTCGAATATTCAGAAAGATGATGAAATAGAATATCGTATAAGATTTCAAAATACAGGGACAGATACAGCATATACAGTGAGGTTGGAAGATAAATTGTCAGATAAGTTTGATATCAAATCCATAAAATTGACTGATTACTCTCATGCATGCACTTGGAAAGTAGAAAATTCGATACTCATTGTTACCTTTGATGGCATCAATCTTGTAGACAGTTTTACCAATAGTTTAGGTTCTAATGGTTTTATTACATTTAAAATAAAGCTAAAAGAAACCATACAAATCAATGATGAAATAAGAAATAAAGCTTCCATATTTTTTGATTTTAACGATCCTATTATAACCAATGAAGTTATTAAAACATTCGGGACTACCGTAAGTACAATTGATCCAAAGGAACAGACTCAAAAGTCAAAAACAATTAGCTTTGTACCAAACCCTACATCGGCTAGTTTTAAAGTTGTTTTACAGTCGTATGATACCCCAATAATTGAACTATCTATTTTTAATATTAGTGGTCAGTGGGTGAAAACAATTCGCAATCATAAGCCGTCAGAAGAGATAGATGCCAGAGACTTGCCAAGTGGAGCGTACATTATAAAAGTACAAACTAGCACCGCAACAATGTATGGTAAATTGATAAAGATTTGATGACATTATTAGCTTATTATATTGATCAATAAAGCCAGTAATAAATGGTGTAACTCATTGGTTAAAATATCATCTTAAGCGCCAAGGAGGGTTTAGTCGATTTTCACCTGCATAATATAAAATTAGTTGATTATTGTCGACATCTTTTAGTCTCGCTTCTCTCCAAAGCCAACTTTTATCGTTTGGCATCTCATCGAAGACTATACCTTTTCCTATAAGTTCTGTCACGAATTGATCCAAATTTTCGCATTCAAAATAAATCCAAATACCATTGCCAATGGGAAGCTCATCCACCAAATGTAATGAAAATGTTGAACTCCCTTCTTTGCATTCAAATCTTGCATAATGTGGTTGGGATTCCACTATAAGATTCATTCCTAATGTCTTATAAAACTGTATAGACAAGTCCAAATTTAAAGAGGGTATCGTTATTTGGTTTAAATTCATTTTAAACTCTTTTATTTGTTTGAGAATATGTCTTTATTCCAATTACGAAATTCATAATACTTGCTTTTGGGTTCGCCAGTCCATCCGTTTATTCCTTTTTTGATGGGTAAGTAGTAGGCGTGGATATATAACAATGGAAAGATGAATAATGAAAGCACAATCATTGCCACTAATCTACCAAAGTAAACTGAAATTAGGCAGACTACTATAATTGTGAGTAAATACTTGCCTACTCTGCGGATTTTATTTGTACGTTCTTCGAAGTGCCCCATTAGTATGTTACCCAAAGCATAAATGATACTCACAACTGCTATCTCAAACCATAAAGATTCTGTCACCCACATATATTGATTTTTAACTAATTTGGAAATAAATAATACATACTATTTTTATCATGATGAATTGGACTTTTTCTTTTTTAATTATGACTTATTATCTATAGAAGAAAATTTATAAGTAAAATGGGTGGCTTGCATCTCTGTGGAGAAATTTGTTTTTCGATAAAATTTCACAGATTCCACATCATCTGTTTCTGCTTCCACATACGCTTCATGAAAACCATTTGTTTTACAATATGCTATCAAAAATTGTATTAGTGAATTGCCTATTCCTTTTCCTTGATAAATAGGTTTTACACCTTCATCGTATATATAGGCGACAGGTTTCTCATTATAATAAGATTGTAATATGTACATAGTGAGTCCAGCCAAGATAACTTTGTTGTTTTCTGCCTCAATGACAACAAAATTCGATTATCTAAAAGTTTTTTTAAGTACTCATCTTGTGGTAGAAGCGTATTATTTTCAAAAACTTCATTAAAAATGTCAAGTAGACCTTTAAAATCAATTATGTCACCGGAGTTTAACTTCTTTACGATCATCATCTTAAAAGTTCTATGAAGAAATCTTTATCTTTTTGTTTGAGAAAACACTACATAATCTCTAAATTAATATGTAACAAAAATAGAAACTAATTTCTAAAACTAACTCCTTTTGGTAAAATAATTGATTATGATTAATAAGTACTCAATACCGATCCTTCCACAGCTACATCTTCCTTTTTGCCAAAAATATAACTAATACCAATACCCAACTGCCTATTTTTTCTTATCCATTCCCATCGATCTGCAGTTATGTCTTGGATACCGTGATAATAATCCATTCGCAACCTTAGTTTAGGACTTATTTGGTAATCTATGCCAATCTTTGGACCAAAGTCTAAAGTACTTAATTCGAGTGGTTTCGCTTTCCCTTCAGAATCAAATGGTTCACCTTTTAGTTCACCATATGATCTAGCATGTGTACTTGTCCTTAAAAGAAATAAAGACTGAATCCCTCCTTTGATTCCGAATTTCCCGATCTCATAACGGAAATAGAGTGGTAAACCCAAGTAACTTGTATGAAAGCGATATTCTTCAGAAATATATCCAATGGATATTGGTTCTTCAATACTCGCTTCAAACCATTCAATATTTTCATCAACTTCAAATCCTTCCATTTGCACCCATAAACCTTCTAGTCCTATAGCGTAATTTGTCCCTAGTTTTTTCTCTAGGAATACACCTACATTACCTGAAAAAGCTGCTTTAGTTTTTAAAGTGCCTGCGCCTCGTTCATTTGAAGTGACTACACTTGGTCCCGAACTAATAGTGGCTCCAAATGTTAGATTTTGAGATTTACCTAAAGTTATAATAAAAAGAAAGATGAGTAAGATGCTGTTCGTTTGAAATGTCTTCATGGCAATTAATTTACTTTTTGTGTGTAACTTAAATATAACATTGAGCTTATTTTTTGATTATCTTTTTGATCTGGGTTTTGCCACTTGCATGTGTTTCTACATAATAAACATTTGATGCTAGATTGGATAAATCAATGGACGTCTTTGTTGCGTTGGGTTTGATCTCCTTAATTATATGGCCATTTGTATCATAAATTTTAATACAATCAATATAAATATTTATGTCTGATGCTACATGAAGTATCCCATGGAATGGATTAGGAAACAACTTTATTTCATCTTGAACATGTAGATTATTTGTGGAAGTCATGATACCTGCTGTTGTGGTTTTGGCAACAATACCTTTGCTTCCAACAGCGTACCCTACATTAAGGGATGGAAAATCCACACAGATCAACCCTTGAGAAAATTGTGGGCTTATGTCTTCCCATAAATCGCCTCCATTTGTAGTTTTTTGGATGAGGGATTCATTCATCGAACCACCAACAATGTATCCTGTGTTTTCATCGGTGAATATCACCCTTAAATTACCTGTCATGGCCACCGAATTTTGTCTTACCCAGTTATCGCCACAATCTTCCGTTTTCAATATTTCGCCTTTCCATCCTACTACATATGCAATTTCTGGACTAGAAAAAAATACAGATTGAAGGTTCTCGTCTGAAGGTGAATCCATCTCCTGCCAAGTTTCTCCACCATCCTTTGTCTTTAAAATCAAAGCGCTCCCAATTGTTCCACCTACTGCTATTCCTACCATCTCATTTACAAAATAAATGGATTCTAAGTTTAACCCAGTTCCAGAATTTATTGATTGCCAAGTATCTCCCGAATCTAATGTTTTCAAAATTGCACCATTTGAACCTGAACAATATCCTACATTTGCATTGATGAAAAATAAAGATTTCAAAAAAGAAAAATTATCAATGTTTATTTCACTCCAATCTACACCACCATTTTCTGTTTTTGTGATGATGGATAAATTGGTTAATAAGTCTTTTCCTACTGCGATAACTACTTCTTTGTTAATGGCAAATATGTCTTCGTATATTACAAAATCAGATGCTTTATGACTTAAAATCCAGTTATCCCCACCATTTTCTGTTTTGAATATCTCATTATATCCAGTAACAAAACCAAGATCATTATTTATAAAATCTACACTCGTTAATGAAGCATTAGTCATAACATTTTTTTCAGCCCATTGCGCATATCCCATCCATGGCATGCTTAACAATATCAAGGTAATAATTTTAAATTTTTTCATTTTTTAAATTTTGTTTTTTAATAATTATAAACATACGCTCAAATCTTCATATTATTCACAATAAAGAAACTATCAATAAATCGAAAGTGAAAAGTTTTATGATATTATTGCTTTTTACTCCTTCATCAGACCAATGCTGACACTGTATATCTTCATTTGAATACAAATATAAAAAACATAGTGAAAGTAAATAGTACATCCTTATAATTAATTGTAGTTTTCTCCTTAGCTACTTATATATTGTTTTGACAAACAACTAAGATGCTTTTATAAATAGTCGTTTATTTAGACCATCTAATCCACCGAAACCTTTCTATTATAATTAGATTACAAAATAAGGAACAAGGATTTTATTTACATTTTATATCCTAAATCTTTATAAGTCATTGAGGAGCTAATAGGGAATACTTAATTAACCGATTAATGTTTAGTTAACCTAGGGTTGTTTTGGGGTTAACTTACAGTGCATAGTTTTACCCTTTAGTTTTTTTAACCTTAATAAAATCATAATATGAGATCAGGAAAAAAAGTAATTATTAGTATGCTATGCACTTTTGTCTTGTACACTAGTTTATCAGCGCAACAACTTATTCATTACTGGAATTTTAATGATAACAGTTCACAAGCAGCTTTGCTTACTCCGAATCAATCAACAGTTTCTGGAGCTTCCATTACACATATTGCAGGAGGCATCAGTGCCATTGATGCAGCAGGAGGCACAGGACAAAACTTTAACGTGAGCAATCTAAACGCTCGTAATGGAGACGTTTCAGGCACACATTTGCGGTTTAATGACCCTATCGGCGGTGAATTAGCATTTGCATTACCTACGATAGGTTTTGAAGACATCCTTGTTTCATTTGCTACTAGAAGATCTGGTTCAGGTGCAGGATTACAGTATTGGTCATATTCCACAGACGGTACGAACTATATTCCTTTTGATACAATTACCCCAATTAGTGGAGACCCAGTTTTAGTGACTTTGGACTTTACTGATATTGAGGATGCGGGTAACAATGCCAACTTCAAAATCAAAGTTAGCTTCGATCAAGGTGCAGGTGGTATTGTAGGAAATAATCGTTTTGACAATTTTGCCATTGATGCATCTCCTATCCCTGTTTCAGCATTGGTACAATATTGGAATTTCAATGACAACTCATCTGAATCAGCTTTACTGGCTCCAAATCAATCCTTAGTTTCAGGTGCTTCTATCGTCCATATTCCAGGAGGCATCAGTGCCATTGATGCAGCAGGTGGTACAGGACAAAACTTTAATGTAAGTAATCTTAACGCTCGAAATGGTGATGTTTCAGGTACACATTTAAGGTTTAATGACCCTATCGGTGGTGAATTATCTTTTGCTTTACCAACTACAGGTTTTGAAGATATCCTTGTTTCATTTGCTACTCGAAGATCGGGTTCGGGTGCAGGATTGCAGTATTGGTCTTATACTATAGACGGTACAAACTATATTCCATTTGACACCATTACACCTATAAGTGGTGACCCAGTTTTAGAGACTTTAGACTTTACAGATATTGTGGAAGTGAATGACAATGCCAACTTCAAAATCAAAGCTAGTTTCGATCAAGGTGCAGGTGGTGCAGTAGGAAATAATCGTTTTGACAATTTCACATTGGAAGCATTGCCGATTGGTGGTGGAGACAATATTCCACCGGTTGCTATATTTACGCCACTTGACAAAACAGCAAATGTCGATATCACTGTTAACCCTACAATTTCGTTTAACGAAGCAGTGAGATTAGTAAATGATAGCCCTATTACTGATGCAAATGCAGCTACTTTGGTAGAATTGCGTGAAGACAATGCTTCAGGAAACATTGTGCCATTTACCACTACTTTTATTGACAATAAGATTACCATCGTTCCAGCAACTTCCCTTAAAAATGCACAGCAATATTATGTATCCTTGCTTCCAAATGTAGTGGAAGACAATAGTAACAACGCCATAGTCGATATTGACTCCATCTTATTTACGACCATTTCTGTTCAAACTGCTTTTAATGCAGGAGATATGGTTTTTGTAGCTTATAGAATGAATGCAACATCGACGGAAGATGAAGTGGCTTTATTGACACTTGTAGATATTATCCCAGGTACATTTATCAACTTGACCGACGCAAAATACACGACGAATACAACACCTCAATGTGCAAATGGTATCGTATGGACAGCGCCAAGTAATGAATGTATCACAGCAGGAACGATTATCACTATTCAAACAAGTGCTTTGGTAGCAAATAAAGGTACGGTTACTGGTTCAGGATTTGGATTAAGTTCTGGTGGTGATCAAGTAATTGTTTACACAGGTACACCTGCTAATCCAAATTATATTACAGCATTAACTTCTAACGATTGGGTATTAGAAAATACTTCATGTAGTGGTAGTTTATCTTTGATACCAGCAGGTTTAGAAGATGGTATTTCTTCTGTTAACTTAAGTACTGCTCCTGACAATGTAGCAGGAAATACTGCAAATGCATACTATAATGGTACACAAGCAGGTAATCCAACTCAGTTAAAAGCAGCTATTCTAAACCCAGCAAATTGGGTTACATCTCCTAGTGGAACAGCTCCACAAACATGGCCCGCATTTAACTTTCCTGCGGCACCAACAGTTACCAATGCAACGGTCATTAACCAAACAACTATCCGTTTGATTTTTAACTCAGACCTTAATGTAGCTAGTGCAAATGACTTAGCTAATTATAAAGGAATTGCAGATTTAGCTTCAGCGGTTGTGACCAATAACGGAACTGCAATTGACACCGTAATCTTGACTTACAACACGCCATTTGCTAGTTCGTCTCCATATACATTGACGGTGAATGGCATCTTGAATAGCAATGATATTCAGATGGTTTGTGATTATGTTTTTTCATTTTCTTATGATACTAAAATTGCTTTTGCTTCCAACTTCACAGTTGTTGACGAAAATGTAGGAACATTAAATTTCTTATTAAACTTAACCAATCCAGCAAACAGTTCTATTGATTTGGTAGTGTTGGGTGCGCCACATGGTTCGGCTGATGCAAATGATTTTACATTGGCAAGTCAAACTATAACTTTTACAGGTGCTAGTAATGCTACACAATCTATTACCATTCCAATCATCGATGATACTACAGCAGAACAAGCAGCAGAGTATTTTGTACTTGTATTAAGAAATCCTGTAGGATGCTCTATCGTAGGCGATACACTTGCAACGATTTACATCAAGGACAATGATCGTCAAGCACCTGTGCCATCGCAAGATATTGAATTGATTTACAAAGGTAGTTTTGACCCATCAGGAACAAACACAAGTACTTGTGAAGTAGTGGCTTATGATGCAGCTTCTAAACGTCTATTCACAACAAGTGCGATTGCAGGATTTTTGGATATTGTAGATTTTTCAGATCCAAATGCATTGGCAGTTATCAATTCTGTTGACATCAATAGTTATGGTGGTATCACCAGTGTAGCTGTCAAAAATGGTATAGTTGTAGTAGCATCACCGAATGCAGATGAGCAGCTTGATGGTTCAGTATTGTTTATGGATATAGATGGCACATTCTTAAAACAAGTCACTGTGGGTGCTTTGCCAGATATGATCACTTTTACGCCAGATGGAACTAAAGTATTGACAGCAAATGAAGGACAACCTAATAATGCATACACCGTAGATCCAGAAGGTACGGTAAGTATCATTGATATTTCAGGTGGAATTGCTTCTTTATCACAAGGTGATGTCACGACCTTAGACTTCACATCGTATAATGCGGATGAAGCAACACTTATCGCTTCAGGAGTGAGAAAAACAAAAGCTAGCAGTACACTTTCTCAAGATTTCGAACCAGAATTTATAACTATTAAATCTGATTCAGAAACAGTATGGGTGACTTTACAAGAAAATAACGCGATGGCAGAAATTAACTTGTCAACGTTGTCTATCACAGATGTGTGGGCATTGGGAACCAAGGATTACAATGAAGTAGGAAATGGTTTTGATGCAAGTGATAACAACAATCAAATACTACTGACTAACTGGCCAGTGAAAGCATTTTACATACCTGATGCAGTTGCAAGTTATACAGTAGATGGTGTGAATTATTTAGTGACTGCCAATGAAGGTGATGAAAAAGAATATGGCCCTCTAAACGAACGAACTACTGTAGGAGCAGCATCTTATGTGCTAGACCCAACTATTTTCCCAAATGCAGCTTCACTTAAAAAAAGTTATAATTTAGGAAGAATGCGTGTCACAAATCTAAATGGAGATACAGATGGTGATGGTGACTTTGATGAGATTTATTGTGTAGGTAGTCGTTCATTTTCTATATGGAATGCCGATACGAGAACATTGGTGTATGACAGTGGTGATGATTTTGAAATGTACACTTCAACGGAACCAAGCATCAATGCACTTTTCAATTCTGATCATGAAGACAATACAGCTAAAGGCAGAAGCCGTGCAAAAGGTCCTGAACCAGAAGGTGTTACGTTAGCACGTCTTTCAGGTAGAACGTATGCTTTGGTATCATTAGAGCGTATAGGCGGTGTGATGGTATATGATGTGACCGACCCTTCGAATGTTCAGTTTGTAGATTATAAAAACAGCAGAAGTACTACATCTTATGCTGGTGACCATGGTGCTGAAACATTAACATTTATCCCCGGCAAAGATAGTCCTGATGGAAAGGATTATGTTATCGTAGCCAATGAAATATCTGGTACACTCACCACTTTTGAGATCAAAAACAACAATGCATGTATTGATGCAGTAACTACGATCACTGAAGTAAGTTGTGGCGCATACACTGCACCTGATGGATCTATCTACACCACATCAGGAACAAAAATTGCCATCATCCCTACGACTTTAGGTTGTGATTCGACTATCACGATCAATTTGACCATTACAAGTATAGACACAGCTGTAGTATTGACAGGAAATACCATTGCTGCCAATCAAACCGGTGCTACTTACCGATGGTTGGATTGTAATAACAACTTTGCTGCAATAGCATCTGCAACAGGACAAACATATACTGCTACAGCAACAGGAAGTTATGCAGTAGAGATCACAGTGGGTAATTGTAAAGACACATCTGTATGTACAATGGTTATCATTAGCTCGACAGATGAAAATGCTTTGAACACAAAGGTAGCTGTCTATCCAAATCCAACGAACGACCATTTCACCATAGAAACATCGGCAAACATGACTAGCATGATGATGATGGATGTAACAGGAAAAGTCGTGTATAGACAACCACTGACCACTACAAAAACCAACATCAACACTAGATCAATCGCAGAAGGTATTTACATGATATCTGTAATGGATAAATCTGGCGCTGTCGTACATTCATCGCAGTTGGTGATTACAAAATAGATTATGATTTAAAGGAAATTTCTTTCCTACTTGCTTTAAAAAACAGAACCATTGAATTTTTTTCAATGGTTCTATTTTTTTGTATTAGGAGATTGTCGAAGTCTGAGACTTCGATACTATTCATTTAGCATTTGCAATATAACAGCTATCAAGAATTTAACAGAGCAGGAATGAATTACAAATTGGATCGCAGTTACAAACCGCAACCATCAAGTGTGTGCAATAAGGAGCGTTAGCTTTGATACTCCGATTGTCGAAGTCTGCGACTTCCATACTATTCATTACGCATTTGCAATGCGTAAAAGCTATCTAGAATTCAACTGAGTAGGAAATGAATTACAAATTCATAAAATACAGGATCGCAGCTGCAAACCGCGACCATCAAGTATGTGCAAAAAGGAGCGTTAGGTTTGATACTCCGATTGTCGAAGTCTGCGACTTCGATACTATTCATTAGGCTTTTGCAATACATAAAAATGCAACATTCATTTAGTAGCATGGAAATGAATTATAAATTCGTAAATTATAGGACCGTAGTTGCAAACTTTGACCATCAAATGCGTGCAAAAAGGAGCGTTAGCTCTGACATCTTTGTAGAAACAGATCAATAAACATAAAAGAAGGGGCGTAGCCCTGACATCTTAGATCACCTCAGCTTTTAAGATTACAGGGCTACGCCCCTAAATAACGATCTTGCCATTATTGCTACAAAGATCACAGGACTACGTCCCTTTTTGATATTTCTCATGCAAAAACAGACCTAAATGTGTCGCCGAAAGAATAGAATTTGTGACTGGAAAATGTGTCATAGGTCTGTGATGTTGGTTTTCGTTATGTTCATTATCTTTCCATCAGTAGCAATCCTATAAAGACCACCGGCCCATCCCAACCATAAATTCCCCTTTTTGTCTTTCAAAAAACTCACAGTCGATTTAGGAATGGCATAATTTACGAATTCATTATTTACAAGTTTGTACACTCCGTGACTTCTTGTGCCAAACCATAAATCGTTTGTTATATCTCTATGAATGCCATAAACATCACTTTCGCTAAAACCTTTTATTTCAGAAAAGTGCGTGACTTTTTTACCATCGTATTTGTTTAATCCACCTTGACCATGTTGTTTTGGATCTGAATTGTCCTTCTCTCCTACCCTGGTCCCAAACCATAAGTTCCCTTTTGTATCTTCCACAATGGACTGAACATTATTTGAGTTCAAACCATCTTTGGTGGTGAAATGTACCATCGAATTTCCATCATATTTACATGCTCCGTAACCATCTCTCCCAAACCAAATATTTCCTTTGGCATCTTCCATGATCACAGTTATCCAGTTCTTTGTATCAGGTAAAATATTTGCTTTTGCGAAATAATAAATACCCGATGAAAGCTGGCTTTAGTGGTGCTTTCACCATGAGGGTGGCACGCTTACTCTTTACTATATGCTTCTCCTTCCATGAATGCTTGCCAATATTTCTTGGTTACAATACCGAAATAATACCGCCTGGACAAATAAAAATGTACAAAAGTTAACGCAATGATAATAGGTTGTCCATTAAAAAAAGGAATAAAAAAACCAAGAGGTCGAATTCCAAAGTTAATACTAAGCAATTGGGGACTAAGAGACCATAAGCCAAAGTATCCAAGCAAAAGTATGAGTCCGAGGCAAAGTGTTCCTATCTGATGATTTTTGAAAATAATGATAGTTGTAATTATTAAAAAGAAAAATCCCAAATAGTGTTTCCAATTTAAAATAATATCTGTAGAGGATACAATCATTAAAAGGACTATAGCATAAATTGCTAAAACGATAATAGGAATCAAATCTAATAAATGCTTTTGGGGAACGTTATTCATAAGTAGATATTTTGGCATTATAGCTAACCCCATCAAAGTTCATTGTTATAAATACTTTACTGCTGTTTGATGAATTGCCTTATTGAAACTAAATGTCCAAATAAAACAATTGGAACTATAAATGTAGGCAGCCAACAGAATGGAAAATTCAAAATTGCAATATTTGGTTGCTCAAAAGCAAATTTTTGAATTGGTGAAGGAGCTGAAAGAAATGCATTCAACACAATATTAATTAAAAGACCAAGACAAATAAAATTCCATATTAATATAGTTTTCCGATTAAGTTTTGTTTTCGTAAATCCAAAGTATGCAATGATTGGTGCAGAAATTCCAGCTATAATATCAAAATTCCTACCTTCAAAAGTCATCAATTCTGGAACTACTTTGTGGAGAAAAAGCCAATACAAAACTATTTCAACAGGGATTCTCACAATATTCAGATAAGTCAAGTTCTTTAATGGCAAACTATCTATAAATCGTCTTCCTTTCGCTGTGGAAAACAATAGGATTATTGTCAAAATTGTTGGCAAAATCCCTAATAACAGGATTTTTGGTGGAAAAGTATTGGTGTCTGTGTTATAAATATTATTCAAACTAAGAACTGCTTGGATTACTAACCAAATAATCAATCCAATCAAAATTGGCGTAGCTTGTTTTTGCGTCTCATTAAAACTTGAACTTCTCACTGACCAAATAAATAACCATAAAGTAGCAATAGTGGTCAGTCCAAAAGTCAGCGGAATGTATATGGGTAAATTATCAAGCATTTTCTAATTATTAAGCTATGTCTGTATATGGTTTAGATAATCATACAAATGTACAAAAAGTATTGGATGGCGTGATATATAGATTGTAAATTTGTTTTGATCATAAAATACAGGATTGCAGTGGCAAACTGCGACCATCAAAGTCATATGTGCAGTGGAAATTTGTTATGATCATAAAGTTTTAGATTGCTCTTGAAGCTCAAGAATTGAAAATTGAGACACTTTAATTAATTTAAACATGAGATGCTAAAATAAAAATTCTATAACACATTCCCAAATCTTTCCATATTTAAGCTTTAAATTTGTGACATGAAAATATTGGTCATAGAAGACGAGCCCCAATTGCTCCAAAATATAGTAGTTTCAATGGAAAAAGAAAAATTTCTGGTTGAAACAGCCATCGAGTTTAACCAAGCATTAGATAAAATATTCAATTATGATTATGATTGTATCCTTCTCGATGTCATGCTTCCAAATGGTAGTGGGCTAGACATCTTAAAAGCACTAAAAAAAGAAGGTAAAACTGAAAACATTATCATCATTTCTGCCAAAGATTCTTTAGATGATAAATTGACTGGATTGGACTTAGGTGCAGATGATTACTTGACAAAACCATTTCATCTGGCAGAACTAACCGCTAGGGTCAAAGCTGTCATTCGCAGAAAAAACTTGCAAGGCAACAATAATATTATTTTGTCAAATGTAGCATTAGATATCAATAATCGACTCTGTCTGGTAAATGACAGCTTAGTACATCTGAATAGAAAAGAATTTGAAATCCTTTGCTATTTCGCACTAAACATTAACCGCTTGATAACAAAATCTGCACTTGCTGAACATGTATGGGGAGATCATTATGACGATGCTGACAATTTTGATTTCATATACTACCAAATGAAAAATTTACGCAAAAAATTAAATGAGTCGAATGCTCAAATATCTATCGAAGCTGTCTATGGTGTTGGCTATAAACTCATTTTGTTGTGAAACTATTAAACCAATCGCTAAAATATCTTTCTATTGCTATTTTGATTATTGTAGCTCTTTGGTCGGTTGTATTCTATTATTCGATGTTGCACGAAATAAAAGATGCAGCGGATGAAGAATTAGAAAACCAAAAACGTCTGATCATTCAAAACACATTGACAGACTCTATCATTATAGATAAAAAACACTTCGACGAAAGTCTTTACACCATACAAAAGGTAGGTACAAACGAAGCATTAGCTGCAAAAGACCAATATTTTGACACTACAATCCTCATGCAAGACGACGATGATGAAAATCCTGAATGGGAGCCTGTCCGAATGCTTACATCTGTGTTCAAAGTAGAAAACAACTATTATCAATTGAACATTGCCAACCCAATCATCGAACAAAATGATTTGGTAAAAGCTTTGTTTTGGAATATTGTAGCCTTGTATCTGCTGCTAATCTTAAGCATTATCCTCATTAATAACATCATTTTGAAAAAGCTTTGGATGCCCTTCTACAAGTTTTTGGAACAGCTGAAATCTTATAAAATCGAAAACGCAAAACCATTGGCCATATCTGACTCTAACATCACAGAATTTAATGACTTGCAAGTGGCTGTCGATCAAATGAATCAATATAATTTGAATGCATATAATCGGCAAAAAGAGTTTATTGAAAATGTATCACATGAATTGCAGACTCCAATAGCTATTGCCATCAATAAACTAGAGTTACTTTTTGAAGATGGTCAACTCCAAAATCATCAATCTGAGATGCTAGCCGAAACACACAAAATTTTACTGCGGCTCACAAAACTCAATAAATCATTATTGCTGCTTTCAAAAATCGACAACAGACAACATTCTGAACTCACTCAAGTAAGTATTAATAAGCTTGTACATGAAATCAAAGATGAACTTGACGATTATATATCATCCAAAAACCTAACTATCAACTCATTGAAAGATGAACCACTTTTCAAAAAAATGGACAATGCCCATGCCACTATAATGATTTTAAATATCCTAAAAAATGCCATCATTCACAATATCGAAAATGGAGTGATTGAAATAAGCATTGAAAAAAATCAATTAATCGTTGCAAACACTGGCATACCAAAATCCTTAGACCAAGATAAAATATTTAATCGTTTTCATAAAGGAAACACATCCCAATCTAACACAGGCTTGGGACTTTCCATAATAAAAGCAATCGCAAACCTCTACGCATTACAAATCAGCTACCAATACAGAGACGGAAAACATTTTTTCATAATAAAATTTTAGGGGCGACCAAATTCCCAAGTCTTTCTATATTCACAGCCTACCTTTGCGTTATTATTTAATCAAATTAATCTTTTGAAAAATGAAAAAGCATGTTTTATTATTCATTCATTTAGTTTTTGGTAGTATCGCAGTTTTTGCGCAAGACATTGCGGCGAGTCAAGTTCCATCAGTTGTCATCAATCAGTTTAACACAGATTTCCCCAAAGCCAAGGATGTAGAGTGGGAACAAAAAAGTAATGGTTACAAAGTTGATTTTGAACAGGGTTGGAATAAAGATTTTAAAGTTTGGTATGCAGCTGATGGCAAACAACTAAAATCAGTGGAAGATTTAACCAAAAATGAGCTTCCGAAAAGCATCTTGTCCGCTATCAACAAGGACTATAAAAACTACCACATTGACGATGCAGAAAAAATAACTGAAGACAAAAAAGTTTCCTACAAAGTAGAACTTGAGTACAAAAACGATGAAAAAATTATTTACTTCAATGAGCAAGGGTTACCGATAAAATAAAAGTAATCTATAGAGACAGTTTTCAAATAAAAAGGAATAGCGATACTTTATAATAGTGTGGCTATTCCTTTTCTTGTCTATAATTTTGAATTAAAGGCAAGTGCTATAATGGAAAATATATTGGTTTAAATATAGTTTACAAATGTATAAAAGGGAATGGAAATCAGATCATTTAACAAGTGATAATTTATTTTACTTCAACTCGATTGTCGAAGTCTGCGACTTCGATACTATTCATTAAGCATTTGCAATGCGTAAAATTTATCTTGTATTTAACAAAGTGAAAATGAATTATAAATTCATAAAACCTAGGATCGCAGTTGCAAACTGCGACCATCAAAGTTCATTGTTATAAATACTTTACTGCTATTTGATTAATTGCCTGATTGAAACTAAATGTCCAAATAAAACAATTGGAACTATAAAAGTAGGCAGCCAACAGAATGGAAAATTCAATATTGCAATATTGGGTTGGTCAAAAGCAAATTTTTGAATTGGTGAAGGAGCTGAAAAAAGGGCATTCAAAACAATATTAATTAAAAGACCGAGACAAATAAAATTCCATATTAATATAGCTTTCCGACTAAGTTTTGATTTCGTAAATCCAAAGTATGCAATGATTGGCGCAGAAATCCCTGCAAGAATATCAAAATTCCTACCTTCAAAAGTCATCAATTCTGGAACTACTTTGTGGAGAAAAAGCCAATACAAAATTATTTCAACAGGGATTCTCACAATATTCAGATAAGTCAAGTTCATCAATGGTAAACTGTCTATAAATCGTCTTCCTTTCGCTGTGGAAAACAACAGGATTATTGTCAAAATAGTAGGCAAAATTCCTAACAATAGGATTTTTGGTGGAAAAGTAGTGGTGTCTGTGTTATAAATGTTATTCAAACTAAGAAATGCTTGGATTACCAACCAAATAATCAATCCAATCAAAATTGGCGTAGCTTGTTTCTGCGTCTCATTAAAACTTGAACTTCTCACTGACCATATAAATAACCATAAAGTAGCAATAGTAGTCAGTCCAAAAATCAGCGAAATGTATATGGGTAAATTATCAAGCATTTTCTAATTATTAAGCGTCTGTCTGTATATGGTTCAGATAATCATACAAATATGAATGGATGGCGTTTATATTTGGACTGAAAATTTGTATTGATTATAAAATATTGGATCGCGGTTACAAACTGAGACCATCAAGTTAAAAGATCACTATGATAATTCTGATCACCATCTTTTAAAGTAGTTTTATTTTATGTAATTTAATATGGTATAATTATTTTCAATCACTTCTTCCATATCATTCAAAACTACATTACATAACTTGTTAAATTGAATTCTATTAGAATTAGGCTTATCTGTTAAATCAAACTTATAAGGTAATTGTACTTGATTATGTATAAAACCTTTTAAGCTGTTTATAATTGTTGACTGTATAATAGGTATCGTTATTAAGTTTTCTCTACTTTTAGCATATCCAATTTCTTGATTGACCCATTGTGTTTTTATTGATTCCTCGGAGAGTATAGGAATGAAATAATGACTCAAATTGATTGACTCAATCACTAAATTTGATATTGATTCATTGGATCGTCTATTTGATTCGACTACTAAAGGCTTTAATAACTCTGATTTATTTAATTCTTTAACAACAATCTCCATTCTCTTTCTATCGCATTCAGCAAAGCTTATGAATACTTTCAATTTTGGAAATAATTCCCATCCATTTTGCCCTAAGTTCATTATATTATTCCAATGTTCATCAGTAAACTTTCCCAGTTTATTGTCAATTCTCTCTAGCGTTTTTGCATTTTGCTTGAAGGCATATTTCATATACTTAACTTCTTTTATTTATTTTTTTATCCATCATTTATTGCCTAACGGTTCAGGTATTGTAATAACCCAAACTTAAATCAACTTTTAATCTTACTTAATATTCTTAATACAATTTGTTTTAAAACTATAATTATCCAAAAGCAAACCAATAAGTTTCGGTTGTTTACAGTTAAGAAAATCATACAAATATACAAAATTGAATGAAAGGCGATCATTAATAGTTCAAAAAAATTATTCGATTGTCGAAGTATTCATTTGGAAAACAATCCATTTAACCTTTTTTACGAATATAAATTGTACCATGATTTAGAATTGCGAAAATGAATTATAATAATTGTTTGGATTTTGTGGGATTTGTAAGATTCATTATTTTTTACATTCTCAATAGTTTAATTAATATTTAATTTTCCCTGAGCCAGTTTAGATACACTTCCTTAAATTCAGATATACTTTCAATATCACAAACTGATGTTTCAATAAGCTGTTTAACTGCTGGCCACTTTCCATTTTCTGCCGCCCAATATGCTGCTCTTTTAGCACTTTTATCATAATCTTGAATACTATTACCAATTAAAAAATCTAAATAATCGGTATGACCACATTCAGCTGCTCTTATAAACGAGCCGCCTAATTTTTCTTTGTTAAGATATCCCAAAAGTAATTCTCCAATTTCTATAACTCCAGTCGATGCCGTCCAGCTAAAGGCATATTTATCTTCTTTATACGCATCAGATTGTCCAATTATTGAATATACAAAAGGTAAATTCTTATGATAACATGCATAAGCTAGTAGGTTCTTAATGGCAGCATCTCCATGAGTGACTCCATTCTGTAACAACCACCTTGCTAGGTCAAAATATCCGTTTCTAGCTGCAATATCAATTGCCCAATTATCTTCAATAAATAAATTCACACCGTTTTTATGACATGTTTTCACTCCTGATAAATTATTATTCATACAGTATTCTATAAAACATTTTTCTTGGTTTGTTATCATCAGTAAAATATATTAATAGCTCATTTTAAATCCAAATATAATGACATATCTGTTTTTATAATACTTAACTTTCTGAGTAAGTTATCTCATCTACCAAATTCCAAATAGAATCATTCTCATTAATCTCAATACCCAAAGTATTCATTAAATCAATAGTAAACAGAAGCACTAAAACTAAGTTGTCTTGAAGTGTCTTATCACCTAATTTACTATTAGGATCAGAAACTTGAAGATACATCAAATTAATAGAATTCTCTCCAAAATGAACAAGCTTAGAAAATAAGTCATAGTGCTCAAATAGTTTTGTTAAATTATTTTTATGTAATTCTTTACTATGTGTGTAAACTTGCTTTAATGAGATTAGGGGACTAATTGTATTCAATCTATTTTTTTGTTTTAAATTTGGATTGGCAGAACTAACTTTATCCCGTATTGCTTTCGCAATTTCCTTAAATTTATGATCATTTGGATAAAATTGTTCCGCAGTAGATAAGGTGTTGAATGATGCATTGATATGTTCATTATACACTGAATCCAAAAAAGATTTAATTTGATCTTGTCCTTCCTTTTCTTTTTGGGCTGCTAATTCAGCAATAATGATATCCATTACAATAGTCCGCATTATAAGGACATAAGGATACCGAAGAAATGGTCTATCAATAAACTGAGTCAAAAGAATATAGATACTATCTAGAGCTAACAGTGTTCTAAAAACAATGCTGTAATAGAAGTCAACTGACCTCTCTTGCTGATCACTATTTGGTAGTGGAAATGAACTGAATCTCGAATTTAACGAGAGAATAATTTTCTTTAATGGTTCGTGAAATGTTTCCATAAATAATTTCTATTAAAGATTCCGATTTAATGTAAATCTAATTTAAATTTTAAATCTTGATTATAAATTGTAATTCAATATTTTAAAAAAGGAATTTAACCAAAATACTGCAAAATAATTTTTGGGGCTTACTTTTAATTTCCACCCATTGCTTCATATAATTCAATAGTTCTTTTAATACTGTTTATTTGGTCCTGACTAACTTTTTTTATGTCGTGATATTGTCTTCCAATTAATTTCATCTTTGCACTTTTCGCATTTGCTAAAGCATTAATTAAGTCTTTGTCGCTTTCTGAAACGCTTTCGTCAAACCATTCCCAAATGAAACCACCGTCACCGCTGTCTGTTTCTGTACTATTCGGTACATAGTCAAATGCTTTATCATCAATAGCAAATTGAACTTTACTAAAAAATAACCAATCATCGGAATAATATTGAAGTCTAAATCTTAAATTTCCAGGTATTCCATTTTCAGTTTGAAAATAACAATAGAGACCGTTCATATTAGTATATTTAGGCGCTGATTTTGGTTCGTACCAAATTACATTAGTACTTGAAAACTCGTCTTTACGTTTTCTAAAAAACTTTTCAAGTGCCCTTACTTTTACAGAGTCAATTTTCATCGTTTTTTTAAAATTTTCTAAATCTTCTTCCTTATTGTTAACATTAGAACTTTGCATTGAGTTTTCTAATGAAAAAATTTGTTCTTGAATTTCTTTCTCTAGTTTTCTCCTATTCGCAAATAAAGTTGAGTTTGTTATATCTTCTCCTTTATTATTAAATAATTTAAAACTCAATGGTGTAGAAAAAGTTGATCCCATTGATTGAATCATATCTTTATTAACTTTTAAAGATATACAAAAGCTCCTAAATGCTTCTAAATATGCAGTAGAGTCATCCTTCGCTTTTATATTTTTCTCTTCTTTTTCTTTAATGGTTATTCCACCAAGAACACTCCTATCTTCAATTGTTTCAACATACTTATAAGATTTGTCACATGAAGTCATAAATCCTGTCAATAATAGAAATCCAAATAAAGTTTTTAACATACTCTTATTTTTGAATTATTGCTAATTAGTTTGTTATTAATTTTTAATATGAAGAACAAAACTACACCAAATTTTCCAATTGAGCAAGGATCACAACTAAATTATAAAATATCTTTAATTTACATTCCAACTCAATTTTAGAATCCCTGACGTCATCTAATTGTTAATTAAACTTACTCCTTCCCATCTCCTCCTCACACCACAGGAAAAGCCTGCCCAATCCTAGTCCCCACCTTATAATGTACGCCCATTTGCGCCGTGATGCTTACATTGCTCGAAGACTCAAAAAGCAAAATGACATCGGAACCGCCAAACTGAAAGTAGGATAGTTCTTCACCCTTGCGCATGGTTTTGCCTACTTCTGCGGTGAGAATGACGGAAGACACTTGACACATGCCGATAGGAAGTACCGCTACCAAACCGATAGGCGTATCTAGTACGATCAGACCACGCGCTTGGGCAAATTGGTAGCCTGCATCATCGGGTGCATCGAAAGTACGGCTAGGTTTTAGGGTGGCGCGACCATCAACTTCGGCGGTAGTCGGTGCGTCTATGACTACCTGAAGATAGGTTTGGCCTGGTATGACCCTAGCTTCTAGGACAGTACCTTGCACAGGTGCATGTTGGCGATGGTAGTCGTTGGGACCTAGGAAAGCGTGCATAAAGATGCCATTTTCGAAGCGGTGTTTGTATGGGCTGCCTTCCATCAATTCTTCGATTTTCCAGTGTAGGTTTTTTACGGTGACGTGCGAATCTTTACGTATCTCCCACTGTCCATCAAAGGTAGAATCGGCAGGTGAGACGATAACTGTAGGGTCTGATATGGCAGCGATGGGACGATAGCCTGGTTTAAAATTACGGGCAAAAAACTGATTGAAGGTTTTCCATCCGCCATGTGGTTGGATATATTCATGCATATTGAATGCAGGAGATGCATAAAAAGTGGCTAGTGATGCTTCTGTAAGAGACTCAGGCGTATCCATAAATCGACCGAACTCCTTGCAATACCTTACCAACCAAGCAGACAGTGGCGTCAACTCCGGTGCTTCATCATGTGGCACGATGGCATTCTGATATTTTTTGATCGGGTCTTGGTCTAGGATAAAATGCAGCTTGCATGTTTTGTTGTAAAAGACGGTGCCTGTTTCATTTTCTTCGGGTAGCCATCCCAAAAATGTATTGATGTAAGCGAGATAGTCGTCTAGATTGTGGATATCATCGAGATCTTTGATATCATATTTTCTAGCATTATCAATTGCTGTTTGGAAGTCAGCGGCCCAGTTGTTTTTCTGGATAAGATCTACCAATTCCTGAACTACAGGATGTAATACGTGCACCATAATATTTGTTTTTTAAAAAAATAAAAACCTACGCTGTTTTCAAGTGCGCTGACTAGGAAGTGCACTTGTAAACTTATCAGCGTAGGCCCATCAATCATTGATATTTATATACACTGCAAATGTCTTACTATTCTGAATGGTGGAAAAGCGTATAAATACTTGCCGTTTTTGTAGGTATAAATACGTGGTGCTGGTTGCGTTTCCCCGATTGTCAAAGTTTGCTACTTCAATACCATTTATTAAGCATTTGCAATGCGTTAAAGTGTATTGATGTTCTAGCTGAGTGGAAATGAATTATAAATTCATAAAACATAAGATAGCAGTTGCAAACTGCGACCATCTGGTATTATATTTTACTCCCCGAGTTTTGTAATACACGCTTCTCTAATAGCCCAAACTCGTTCAAAACTCAAGTCGGTAGCTCCTTCGGCAATCCATTTCTTAATGAAGTCTTTATGGTAATTCACTTTAAATATATTTACTTGTTCGGGTTCGATTTCCGTTTCTTCCAATACATCATCTATCAAATGATGTATAGATGAATTAGCAGACGTTAGGTCGTATCTTCTGTTGTTGATCATAAGGTAGCAATGTGCTTCAGGGATATAGTCCAACCCATTTTCGAGCATGGTATTTCCTATTTTCGGGGTATTCAAATGATTCATTTTGTATATTCCCATGATCAGTTTTACATTGCTGATATGATTGAGCTGTGCCACTTTTTTTAAGAATGCATGTTTGGAACTACAAGTGCCTTGCTCTTCCTTTAGCACCAATGAAAAGTCATCTCTTTTGGCGTTTCTACCATAGGGCAGCCCTTTTACATAATCAAGTAACTCACTCCAATTACTGATGTTTTTGGTTTTCACCAATTGTGTCAATTCATCATCACTATGGAGCGGCAATTCTTTTAAAGCAAATACTATCTTGTAACCATCAGGGTCAGCGACCATTAATCCATTCTCTTTCCAATACGGATTTTTGGGTTCTATGGTTGGCATGTTGTGCCTTACCAAATTGTCCTTGATTTCGGCAAGTTCTATCTTTGATTCGACATAAAATACAAGACAATCATCATCATCAAAACGACTATCGGGTGTATCGCTTGAACTTGTAAATTCTAGATGCCAATCTTCATGCGGATGCCCTAAAAAGATACCGTCATAACCATCGTGGTTTTGAAAACCACCCAACTTTTGCAATCCGACAATACATGTATAAAATATTTCTATTGCCTGCAAATCGGTTGTATGCCTTGCTATTCTGAATGTCATAAACGTATTAATTTACTTTTTTTAAGTATTTGATCCATCCACCAAATTGAAATGTGCTTCTTTTAGCGATAAAAAAAGGTTCTAATTGTTGGTACAACCATATTTCAGCTGCTTCATAACTTGTGAAACCTTGTTCCACTTGCGCTGTAATATTGCTCTGAGTCGTTAAATACAAAACTAATTGGTCAATGGTAAATTCAATATGGTAGATGCATTTTTGTTCGGTTACCAGCTCAAAACCTTTAGTTCTAAGGTTTTCGTTAGACCAATTATAGCTGTCGTTTCGTTTTGGTGGCGGAAATTTTACATTATATATTTGTGGATACCATTCATCAAACGCTTCATTATCCAACATTTTGCCATCAAAAAAACTATCATAAATTATGAGCCATTTTCCTGGTTTTAACACACGATGAGCTTCCATCAAAAACTTGTCAATGTCAAACCAATGAATACCCGAAGCCACGGTAATGATATCGAAAGTTTCGGGATCAAATGATAACTGTTCGGCTGCTGACTTTGTGTAAGAAATGCGATTATTTTGATAAGCATTAAGGAGCATTTCAGCAGAAATATCGGTGGCATCAATTTGATTTGCTAGTTCCAACAACGCTTTTGTAGACAAGCCTGTACCGCAAGCCACATCCAAAGCCCTATCAAATTTGGTATGAAGCCCCAAATAATTTTTAATTTTCAATATGGTTTCCATATGAAAATAAGGACGACCTTTTTCGTAGCGGGCAGCGATACTTTTGGAATCGAAATATGTACTCATTAAGTTATATTTGCATGTACGGTGGATAACTTGTTGTTATATATATTACTTGCTATTACTGTTTTAAATAAATGAGAATCAATTTTATATTTTATTAAATAGATAATTGAATGCAAGGGTTTTAAACCATTTCAATTAAAACTCATTCATGTGCATTTTTTTTGATCGTCGCCTCATGCCCTGGGTGGCATTCCGTAGGAATATGGAAAAGGAAAAAGGCAAATATACCGCTTTAGCGGCACAGGCATTTTTGCATCGCCAAAAAAGTATTCAAAAACGCT
>DLGT01000152.1 GCA_002482845.1 Saprospiraceae bacterium UBA7687 | reverse complement strand
CCTTTGTTGAATTTTTGGACGAAGATAAAGACGGATTTAACTTCGTCCAAAAATTCAACAAAGGTATTTTTTACCTTATTGGTGATTATTGGCTTATTCATATCAAAATAGATATAACCTGTATTGAATATAGAATCCCATTGATTCATTGGAGTTAATGCCTGTATGGTAAAAGATATAAATCCTTGGCTCGCTCTTGCATTTGTAGTGCTATCTATCAGAAAAATATTTTTAAAATAGAAATGAGCAATTCCTTCATCTGATATTTCAGAAATAAAATCATGGCTTGCGTACATTGAAGTCATAGAACTTATATCTAAATGCTGAGAGAGAGTATCTATGATGGTAATATTATATGCTGTATCATTTCCTGTATTTTGAAATCTGATCGTATATCTAAGCTTTTCGTCAAATTGTGTAAAATTGCTAAAGCTGGGCTCAACTCTAGATGGCGTAACTTGCTTGTCATTAGGATCATAACTACATCGTAAAATGCGCTCTACTTTTTGTGAATCGACCAAAATACTTTCTCCATTTTTTAATCTATACAGTTTTACCGTATAAATCAACGTGTCTCCTGTAAACGATTCATTTGGTTTTTTTTGCTGAAATTGATAAACAAAATTCTGCTTGGAATTAAGAGAATCAAAGTTTATGGTATAACATTTTGAAATCGTGTCAAAGAATTCAAAATGGCTGTAAATAGTATCTTTTACATCAAAATGTACTTCAATTTTGCCATGCTCAACATTACAACCTTCATTATATATGTTAATCATATGGATGCCATATTCATTGCATCTAGCATTTGAAACTAAAAAGTCGACTTTTAATTTTACTTCGTCATCCTCGATTTTACAAACCGGAATATCTATGTGCTTTTCTTGTTTATAAAATCTTGTTTGTTCATTGCCTATTTCGATTTCTCCTTTATTGCAGTCATTCCAACAATCCTGATTGAAAAGTTCTACATACTTAGCGTCTACTTCTTCTAATTCAAAGTAATATTGCCCTAAACTATCGGTGGTAGTTGTAATCCCTGCAGGTTGTAGTCTCACCTTAATGCCTGGCACACCAGTTTCTAACGAATCTCTGATTCCATTATTATTTATATCATGGAAAACAGTACCCGTCAGATCATGCTCAAAAAAGTTATTTAACACAAATACTTCACTATAAAAATATCCACCATATTTTCTATGATTGGCCAAAAAAAGTATTTGATCTTTAAATAATAAAAAATCTGATGGGTCAGATGATCTTTTTCCCCTGTAAAGATCTTCTATTAAATAAGTCCCTTCAATCGTGCCATTAGTAACCCAACACTCCGTTCCTGACCCTGTTTCAGCTTTTTTAAAATAAATTGCTCCTTCATGTTGGAACAGGAATGAATATTGATCAAATCCTTTACTTAAGAGTATTGTGCCTGTTGTAGTACCATCGGTCGTATACAGATCTCCGAAAATATTTACCATTAATATTCTGCCGTCCACAATATAAGACGCTGAAAAGTCGGGAAAAGTAAAAAACTGTTTAAAATAACTCATTGGGTTATTGGTAATCGGTTTTTCTAAATTCAATGGAAATGTGCCCAATTGATTATTTGACAACAAAACGACAAATGTAGAATCTGTACCAAAAAAATTCTTAACTTTTGACAGCCATTGATACTTTAATTGACCAGTAATATTGTCCAAATAGTAGATGTAATTAGGAACTGCAAAGATAAGATGATCCCTATATACCGATAAGCTCTTAGCATTTCCGTCAAACAGCATGTACGTTCCTGCTACTGTACCATCTGTGCGCCATAATTTATGATCATTTTGATAGCTACCGCCATATGTGTCGGCATTAAAATAAAAAATACCTTTATGAATAAGATAATCTTTCATTATACTGAGATCGGCTATTTTAAAAGTCCCCGCTTTAGTGCCATCTGTGATGATGATTCCCTTTTCGTGGCTAATCAGTACTTTATCACCAAAAGAATATAGTTTGCTGTGAGGACTTGCATTTGCATTTAATGTTCGAGGGAGTTTGCCTAGAAGAACAAAATCATTGGGCATTCCTTTCGTGCTGTATATTTCCATGGAGTCTCCCTGAAATTCTTGCCTGACAACTATCATGTATTGTCCAGCTCTTTTAATATTATTTTCTTTTTCGTATATTTTATTTATCGTTTTATCTTTCGTGTCAAATGTATATAAACCAATAGGGTAAATTTCACCAGAATTCCATTCGCCAGAGCTGATAAACAGCTTGTCTTCCAGTGCATCCAACTGACTAAGAGGCAGACCATCTGTCGCGACATTTATATCCTTTACCAACCTGATTTCTTGTTCACTAATATATTTTGCCCACAATTCTTCGTGATTGATAGAATCCAGGTTATTAAAAAAAACAATTTCGTTTACCTCTGTTGGAAAACCATCCCGCAAAGAAGTTTTCAAATCTCCAACCTTTATCAACTCTCCATTAATGGTATTTACTTTACTTAAGGTTTTAGCGTTAGCGACATATACATCATTTTTCAAGGCAAAATAATTAGTTCCGTCTTTCTTGTATACTACCTTAAAAGAGTCACCACCATTATACATCAGAAATTCAAGCCCTGATTCAATAAAAGTCACGTCTTTGAAAGTAAAACTATTCCTAAAGTTGCCACCATTGGTGAGTTTGCGAATATCATTGACTCCATCATATACATAGGCCCCAAAACTATCAAAAAACAAATTTCCATTAGAAACACAAATCCAGTTTAGAGAACCTATCTGGCTTTTAAGATCCATGTGAATGGCCGAAGTTAATCCATTACTCACCAATACTTGTTTGGAATTTGATTTATTAATTATGTAAAATTTATTTTGTTCTATTTGCCATTGATTTTTACCAAAATATAAATAATCACCTGAAATTATAAAATTCTGAGTGATTAAGTCTGAAGACCACACGCCATTATTTGATTCTTTGGTGGCATGATAAAAAAGATATTGATCTGTTGTACCAAAAATGTTAAGAGTACGTATTTTACAAGTGAAAATTGGCTTAAAATTTAAACTATTTTGTTCTACGTATATATGATCATCAGTCTCTGAAGTCACACCAAAGATTAATTTTCCCTTATGCTGTAACACTTTTTTAATGGAATAAGATGTAATACCATTCAATCCATCCATGGTTACTTCTGTATTGACATTATTGTGATCTACAAAATGGAGTTTATGGCATTGTTCATATGAAGCACATCCTGTAGTAGTGATATAATAAACTCCGCTTTCGGTTGGTATGATATTTTCAAATTTCAATCCTTGAGGTAGTGTAAGTAACAAGTCAGGTGTGTTTTTTTTACCATTGGACCTAAATAATTTAATATTGGAAGATAGGTCTGCAGCAACAAAATAAACAAAACTGGAAGAACTTTTAACTTGCGAATATACAATGTTATCATTTTCTGCGTCATGGTGAATTGCGTAGGTATTTTGATATGAACCATCAGATACCCAAAGTTCATTAGCAAATTCTTTATTTGCTTTGAAAACAATAAAATTATTAAATGTACCTAAGGCTACAGGTTCAGATCCTATTGGCGTTTGATTAAGGTCTACAAATAAATCAATATCGTGATTTTTTAGTTGACCAAATGAATTTAAAGCATAAAAAAGTAATAGTACCTGGATTATAATTTTCATAACTAAGTATTAAATATTAATAATGACACAAATATATAAACTATTTTTTAATAATGTGAGCGTCTCCTTGGCAAAGATTTTTCGATACTATGTAAGATTTTGTGATTACGACAAATTACACTTCTTTCAAGTTGCAAATTATTCGGACCGATTTTGAATACATAAATTTAAGGAGCGTAGCCCTGACATCTTAGATTA
>DLGT01000127.1:3308-3706 GCA_002482845.1 Saprospiraceae bacterium UBA7687 | reverse complement strand
TTACTGGTGCTTTTTTTATGCTTTTCAGTATCTAAACTTTGCATTACTTTTGCAAAATGAATTGGCTATCAAATCTATTTAAGAAACAAAAACAAGAGCGTTTACCCATGAAGAAATTCTTAATCGTAGGGCTAGGAAATATTGGCTCAGAATATGCAAATACACGACACAATATCGGATTTAAAGTTTTGGATTATTTAGCTCAGAAGGAAGGAATTTCTTTTCAAACCGTAAAATTGGGTGAAATAGCTGAACTAAAAATAAAAGGAAGAACTTTGTTATTGTTAAAGCCAAATACTTATATGAATTTAAGTGGAAAAGCCGTGAAATATTGGTTGGAAAAAGAGAATATTGAAAAAGAGAATCTATTGGTGATTACCGATGATTTGAATTTAGCT
>DLGT01000127.1:0-3266 GCA_002482845.1 Saprospiraceae bacterium UBA7687 | reverse complement strand
AACCAAAGGAAGCGATGGTGGTCATAACGGACTTAAAAACATTCAATTGTTATTAAATACAACCGAGTATCCTCGTTTTAGATTTGGCATCAGTGATGCCTTTAAAAAAGGACAGCAAGTGGATTATGTATTAGGGGAGTGGGATTTAGAAGAAAAAGAAAAATTAAAAGAACGACTTGAAGTTAGTTCAGAAATTATAAGATCTTTTGTTTTAGCGGGTTTAAATAATACAATGAATGCTTATAATGGTAAATAAAATAGGGAAGCTTAGCTTCCCTATTTTTCTATAATGATGTTTTTAATTATTGAATTACAATCTTTTTTACTTCTTTTTTAGCGCCATCTTGAACTGTGACAAGATAAATTCCGGATTGAACATTTTTAAGTTCTAAAGATTCATTAAATAATCCATTATTTGAGTATGATTTTTGATACACTTCTCTTCCTCTAATATCGTGGACATTGACTTTGATTTCATTGTTAGAATCTGAATTAAACTCAATGTTAAAACTTCCATTATTTGGATTTGGATATATAGAAAAGTTGGATAAACCAAATGATTCAGAAGATAATACAGCAACATTTTCTGATCTACATAATTGAATAGTGAAAGAATTAAATCTTGCTGCTGTAACATTTGAATCTACAACAGCGTCTTTAAAATATATTAGCCAATTACCAGCGCTATTATTTCCATTGTAACCATTTATGTTAGTACTTGAAAATGGAATAAAGGAACCTCCATCGTTAGTTGTTGCACAATTAACAGGTGAGCCACTAACATCAAACCATTTGTCCATGTTTGGTTGAGTACAACTTACATTGTTAAACCACAAAGCAGTGTTTAGTTGTGTTTGCCAAGGCGCTAGAATTAACAGATTGAATTGACCTATACTAGGATGCGTTACGTTTGCTTTAAAATTTGCATCTGTAATTGTGTAAGCGTCTGTTATGCTTAATGAAATACCTGGATAGCTACTTCCATCACTTTCAGTGATGGGTTGATTTAAATTGAAAGGATAGTCTGTACATACGCTTTGTGCTTGATATGTGTAATTTCCAACGGCGAAAGATTTACTAATATTGAAGAAAATATTCGCACTTGCCTTAATTTTGAATCTGCAATCACTACCAGAAATTCCTGCAGGAAGTGTTACAGATTGCGATCCATCATTAGGAGTGCCCGACACAAGGGTATATGGAAAAGTTTGTCCACCGTCATTAGAAAATAAAATATCTACTGTAGATGCTCCAGCTATTGTTTGGTGGCCCGTAGTTGAATTTGTTGTTCCTGTCCAAGTTACATTATGTGTTGATGCGACTGGGTAGACATTCGTATTTGAAGTTGCAGGATATGAAACAGTCAAAGCGTCTTTGTTCCCAACTGTAATTGTTGTGCTAGCAAAGTTTGTTAATCCACCACCTCCAACAGTAGAATTGTCTCTAACGGTTAATCTGAAATTAAGTGATCTCGCTACAGATGGTAAGATTTCAACTGGTATCTCAGCTCCTGAGGTACTTAGTGAACCATTTAAAATTGATTCAAGTCTAGGGAATGTTCTTGAAGGGTTAGATGTTGGGGGGTATGATCTGAAAATTGGACCTGATGTTTTTGTGCTGGCAGGTACACAATCATTATCTCCAGTTGGGTTTACAGTAGAAATATTACATAGGCTGCTATCTCCAAAGGCGTCATTATACTGTTCCCAACAATAAGTAAGTGTTCCTCCACCTGTATCTGTTGCAGAGCCGGTCAAAGTAAAAGGCGTGCTTACAGGAATAGTGAAATTTCCACCACTATTAACAACGGGTGCACCATGAGTTAGAGGTGTCTCCACATCACATGTTTTAGTAGCCATATTTGTTTGAACTTGAGCTATGCTACCAGCATGAAAATAATCGTCTGAAAAATTCTGAACGTCTTTACTCGTAATGCCAGCATATCCCACAATTGTAGAACCAGAACCAGGTTCGTAGTTGACATTGTTGTCTTCTGATGAGTGAGAGAAAGTATGATTGGCTCCTAGTTGGTGCCCAATTTCATGTGCAACAAAATCAACATCAAAACTATCTCCAGCAGGAATGCCATTAGATGGTGATGTAAATGCAGAACCTTTATTTCTGTCTGACGTAGAAGCGGTATCGTTAACGCAAATACAACCGATGCAACCTGCATTACCACCACCACCTGATGCTCCAAATAAATGGCCAATATCATAAGCCGCATTATTAGCAGCTAAACTTGTTGAAGAGCCTGTTAAATTGTTACTTAAATTGTTTTGTAATTCTAAATTCCACGCACCCTCTGATCCAATGTCTCCATCTGAATATGGATCTGTTGCAGGATTATAGTAAATAACATTTGTACTAGCGGCAATAATATTCATGTGAATGGCAAAATCCCTGTTGTTTATTCCATTTACACGAGTCATAGTGTTGTTAAAAGCGGTTAAGACTAAAGCGCTTTGTGACGGACTTGTCGCCCCGAAATAATTCGCGTACTCAGCTGTACATGAAAGCGCGATGCGAAATGTTCTTAGATTGGGGTCGCTACTTAAAACGGTGTTGTCAAGTGATCTTCCTAATTCATTTATTAATTCTTGTTCTTGAATAGTTGAACATGTAAAAGGGGTTTTTTTATTGACGTTTTTCTTACTGTAGACAGCAAATATTTTGGCATCAGGTGTATAAGTTTCAATGAATTCAGTGGATTTTTGTGATCTAAAAATCATTGTTTGAAAAGACTTTTCTCCAAAACTTAATCTAACCTGAGCTGATTTGTCATCTATACCATTTCCTGCATAAGCCCTTATGTTTGGGTAGGCTGCTTGTAATTCCGTATCGAAATTTGAAGCTTCAAACATTTCAAAACGTTCTAGTTTTCCTTCCGAATTTGGAATGGTGATTACAATGCCTCTTGAGCCTATTTCTTTTCTGTCAGGAGCATTTAATAAAGTTTGTTTGATTAGTTCTAGATTTAACTGAAATAATCTAAATTCGTTTGGAAAGTTTTCTCGTGTAACATTAGGGTGTTTCTCTAAGTTACCATTGTCAGAAACTTCTTTCCAGAACTTATCGTTTTGAGCATTAGTTGAACTAACTACTAAAAACAAAATAAATAAGAATTGTAAAGTTTTTTTCATTTTGGTTATAATTTAATAGATAACAAATATAATAAAAAACACTTAGTGATGAAAAAATGTTATAAATTTAACCCGTTGGGTGAAATTAAATGATTTGAATTTTGATATTATTAATTGGTCTGT
>DLGT01000142.1:32432-41778 GCA_002482845.1 Saprospiraceae bacterium UBA7687 | reverse complement strand
GACCACTTTTTAGAGTGGACTCGGCAATGCAAAAAGTATTTGCCTAGCCGGCATGAGGCGACGAAAGAATAAATGTAAGTTCCAGATTTTTAGTTGAAATGATTAATGCCCCTTTCACGAAATTGTCTATTTTGTAACATGTAATTTTAATTTGCTGTTATTTTTGTCATTATCAGCATTCCCTTCTTACAATAATATACATTTTTGTTATGTACGCTTCCTAATGTGTTGTCTAAAAATGTCCTTTTCATTTTTATTCAAAACTGCACAAAATAGCTTTACAAGCGAAAAATGTTCGAGCTAATACACATTTAAAAACTTGTGATTGCGAACATAGTGCCACGGAAGCCAATTACGAACTGCCAAATTCAAAAGCGAGTTTTTTCGATTTAGCTATTTTCTGATGTTTTGGCGTTAAGAAAATGAAACAGACTTGTGCGCCGCGGCGCATGTTTCTTTTGTGTCAAAGCCTGTCACGACTTTAGCGTGAACAAAAGAAAAAGAAGTTAAAATCAATTTACACTATTAAACTTCATCTACAAGCGTAAAGATGATGAACAACATTTGCAATTTATCCGCTATGTATTTAGTCCGAAACTTCAGTTAATTAAATGATTAAAATTAGAAAACACCATCTTCAATATGTAAGGCTATAGTATTGAATATTATATTTTCTATGTTTTGGAAAAAGAGTTTCATTTTACATTTTGAACACGTTCGGGTTGGACAAACAACTTCAAACAAACTACAATTATGATATTACCATTTATATCAATGCTAACAATAAAATTTCAAGGATTGTGAAAGAAAAACTACCTTGTTGCGTATATACATTAAATAGGTGTACAACTGTAAATAAATGTCCCACTTCAAAACTGAACGCTGTCATGGTTTGGCTGACCAAGAAATGATCCGATTGTCATTGGACGATATGGAGTATTTTGCCTGTTTGGTGCTGAAATACGAAATTAGATTACTCGGCTACATCAAAAAAATATCTCAAAGCAATCATGATGAAGCGGAAGATATCTTGCAGGAAGCATTCATCAAAATATGGAAAAACCTTCACGGCTATGATCATAGGCTGACACTAGAAAGTTGGATATTCCGGATTGTACATAATGAAACCATCAGCTTTTGGCGTAAAAAAACATCCTACTCCAAGGATAATGTGGTCAGTATTGATGATGACCGAATCAAGACCTTACTTACTACAGAAGATATCAATCATGATGACGAAGATTCCATTTCCAGACTCATAGAAGATATCTTGCCCCTGCTCAAACTAGAATATAGAGAAGTTCTTGTACTCAAATTTCTAGAAGACAAAAGTTACGAAGAGATTTCTGACATCTTAAAGATACCCGAAGGCACCGTAGCTACTAGAATCAATAGAGCTAAAAAGTCATTTAGAGAACTTGCATCCGGTAAATTTGATAATTCCATATTTAAATAATACGAATATGAACAACGCACAAAAAATAATCGATAAAATAAAAAATGATGACATCCAGCCCCATCCAAAGTGGTCTTTCACCTATAAAGAATGGGGAAAATGGGCAAGTTATGCGCTATTTGTACTCTTGGGAAGCATTTCCTTTTCTATCATACTTTTTGCCATCTCAGTCAATGGTTTTGATATGTTACAACATTTCAAACACTCCAAACTAGAATCTATTTTAGTACTTCTACCCATTTTGTGGTTGGCTACCTTAATTTTATTTCTTGGTGGATCCATAGTAAGCGTGATGCAAACAGGCAGGGCATATAAATATTCTTTTGGCAAATGGATGCGACTGAGTACGGGCATCAGCATGGCTATAGGAACGATGTTTTTTATAACAGGTGGCGCACGATGGTTGGAAAATAAATTTGAGACCAATATTGAATCGTATGAAAGTTTGTTAGAGAAAAAAACCGCCATCTGGAGTCAAGCTTCCTTAGGTACACTTTCAGGAGAGATAATGGAGATCAATGAAGACACGATCATAATGAAAGATTGGAAAAATGAACTTTGGACCATCCATACTACAGATGCATTTGTAGCACCTGTCCTTGATATGCAAGTAGGTACTCAGATAAAGCTAAATGGAAAATTGATTGGAGAAATGAGTTTTAAAGCAGAAAAAATCAGGCCTTGGGGAGGTGCTCCAGGGAAGTGTGCACAGTGATATGGATCAATGGTGCTCCAAATTCATTTGGAGCGAAATGACAAATTTCAAATAAATTTGAAAATCCATTAAAAAAAGTGAAAGAAAATAGAAAGGCTTGCGTATTCCTTTTGAAACACATTTGATTATTCACTTTTAAACAAAATATAATGAGATCGTTCACCATGATTTTTGGTATTACCACTATACTTGTAATGTCCGCTTTTATTCCGAATAACGCTCCAATTACAACCAATGACAATTTGAATGAAAATGATAAAGCAGGATTGGTAAAAATGAGAGAAGAAGAAAAATTAGCTTTTGAAGTTTATACCTTCCTTGATGAAAAATGGGATCATCAGGTATTCAAAAACATTAAACAAAGTGAAGCTAGACATGGAGATTTTGTCAAAGGTTTGCTTGATCAATTCGGCATCAAAGATCCGTATATTGCTACTAATGGCCAATATGCCAATGCAGACATGCAGAAACTTTATCAGGAATTGACCACCAAAGGTAGCCTATCACTTAAAGATGCTTTTACAGTAGGTGCCATCATAGAAGACATGGATATTGCAGATTTGGATATCTTAATGGCTGCTACTACCAACAAAGATTTACTTGGCGTCTATGACAATCTTAACCGTGGCTCACGCAATCACATGAGAGCTTTCAGCAGACAATTGGGCAATATGGATGTGGTTTATACACCGACTTACATCAATAAAGATAGATATATGGCCATCATCAACGGTGACCATGAAGAAGGAAGTAATTGCCAAACCAATAACTCAAATTGTAAATCAAAAGGCAACAAAGCATGTGGCAGCAACAGCGGGAAAGCTTGTGTAGGCAGTGGCAATAATAAGTCTTGTGGCGATAATAAAGGCAATTGCAAAAGTGGAAAAGGTAACAAAAAAGGTTGCTGTATTAAATAATCTCAAACGGTTAAATAAAGGATCCCAACGGGTTTAAGTAGATGGTTCCAAGGGGTTTAAGTAGATGGTTCCAAGGGGTTTAAACCCCTTGAATACTAGAATAATTATAATTCACATTTTATAAAATAATTTATAATGAAAAAGTTAATATTAATCGGCTTCGCAGCCATATTTGTACTCGCATCTTGTAATAAAGATAATAGTATCGAAAGTCTTTTGACCGAACAAGAAAAATCAGACCTTATCTTCTTACGTCAAGAAGAAAAACTTGCCCACGATGTGTATGTTTATGCTTATCAAAAGTATGGACACTTCGTATTCAATAATATTTCTAACAGCGAACAAACCCACATCGATAATATGACAGGTTTGCTAAGTAAATATAATGTAGTAGATCCTGCAGCAGGTTTAGCAAATGGTGTTTTTGCGGACAATGATTTGCAAGAACTTTATAACCAACTCATTACAAAAGTGGACATATCATTGATAGACGCCTTGGAAGTAGGTGCAACCATTGAAGATTTGGACATCAGCGATATCCAAAGATTTTATGCCAACACGACCAAATCAGATATCCTTCGCGTTTACGATGTACTTACTTGTGGATCTAGAAATCACTTAAGAGGATTCACTGGTCAACTCAAACCTTTAGGTGTCACCTATAGTCCACAGTTCTTATCAGTAAGTGACTATCAAAACATCATCAATGGCAGCCACGAAAACTGTGGTAAATAAGTCACATATCTTATATAATTAAACCGTACCTTGGCCATGCTTCGGTGCGGTTTTACACATTATTATCCTTTCAAAATTAACTTTATGTCTCGATTTATTTTTCCGATATTTTTGGTTTTAGTTATGGTTTTGACTATCAAAGCACAGGACACACCTTTTGACATCCAACTCACGCCTATCCAAGTGGAAGGAGTAGGTGGATTGCAAGCTTTTGCTTTTGGACAGCATGAAGGTAAGTGGCTTATCGTTGGCGGACGATTGGATGGTTTGCATCGGAGACAACCCTTTGCCAGTTTTGATATCGCTGGCCACAATACCCAATTGATCGTGGTAGATCCAAGTGGAAATCAAAGTTGGACAGCATCGCTCAATGTCTTACCTGCAAGTATCAAAGAGCAACTTAGTGCTACCAACATGGAGTTTTACCAAGAAGGCGATGTTTTGTACCTTATCGGTGGGTATGGATATAGTGCAACAGCAGGAGATCACATTACTTATCCTAATCTCACAGCTATTAATATCCCACAGACCATCCAAGCTATCCAAAATGATCTTTCTATCCTTCCATTTATACGACAAATAAAGGATGACAAGCTGGCTGTCACAGGTGGATATTTGCAAAAAATATATGATACGTATTATCTAGTAGGTGGTCAAAAATTTATAGGAAGATATAATCCCATGGGTCCAAATAATGGACCAGGATTCATACAAGAATATACCAATGCCATCAGAAAATTTACTTTTGAAGATGATGGAACGACAATCAAAATTATACATCAAGCCGAAATATACGACAGAGCACAATTGCACAGAAGAGATTACAATGTAGCACCACAAATCATGCCTAATGGTAGGGAAGGATTGACTGCATTTTCGGGTGTATTTCAAGAAAATGTAGATTTGCCGTTTTTGACTTGTGTCAATATAGACAGTGATGGATACGCTGTCCAAGCCGGATTCAATCAATATTACAATCATTATCATTGTGCCCATATTCCTTTATACAGTGCAAAAGATAATGAAATGCACACTTTGTTTTTTGGCGGTATCGCCCAATATTATGATGACTATGGTCTGCTTGTAAAAGATGATAACGTTCCTTTTGTCAATACCATAGCACGCGTAACTCGTCAAAGTGATGGTAGTATGGCTGAGTATAAATTGCCTGTCACAATGCCCGCATTATTGGGTGCAGGGTCAGAATTTATCCCTAGACAGGATATATCAAGCTATGAAAATGGTGTCTTAAAGCTAGACGAAGTCGACCAAGATACGACCATGATAGGATACATTTATGGTGGCATCAGCAGTTCAGCCCCCAATATATTTTTCACCAATACTGGTACGCAAAGCCAAGCAAGTAGTCAGATATTTAAAGTATTTCTCATCAAAAACAGTCCTACATCAGTACACGATGTAAATATACAAAGCAAAAATGGATTGGGCATGGTCATATATCCAAATCCGAGTGATGAAAATATCAATGTAAGCTTTGATCTACCTGCTGCATCAGTTGTTACGCTCACAATAATGGATGTGGATGGTAAAGTCTTAAAGGAGTACGATTGGGAAAATCTTTCATCTGGTGCCCATCATTATACAACATCAGAAGTGTTTGGTAATCATAAAGTTTTGATATTCCAATTACATAGTGGCGATAAAGTGAGTATTCAGAAAGTAGTAGTGCGATAAAAATTTTAGACACTCTAATTACCTAGTGTTTTCAGACAATAGTTTAATTTATTCCTTAATTAACTTAACTCTTTTGTGGCTAGTTATAGCTGTTTCAAGCGATATTGGGATTGGAAGTGTCAGATAAAAGCTAACTACCTATCCATCCATATTTTAAATACTTTGGACTTTTCTTCACTGAGTGCAACTACTTTATCCGGATTCGATTTCAACTTGACCATATATTTAGAAGATTTATATTTTACAATGGATTGAATGGCATCAAAATGAAAGATCACTTGCCTATTTGCCCTGAAAAAGATCATTGGGTCCAACATATTTTCTAGTTCGACTAATGGTATGATGGAAGGTATTCTTTTGCCACAAATTAGATGGACGTACGTCATTTTATGTGAACTTTCGATATATTCTATCTCATCTATTTTAATGTTAATAATTTGTTTACCCATCGAAACCTGAAATTGAGATTTATAATGAGATGTTTTAGGTTCTTCTGCCAATGTCATTATTTTTTTGGCTTTTTCAATAGCCTCCCATAAATGTTTTTTTTCAATAGGCTTTACCAAAAAATCTGTCACGTTTTCCCTGAATGCTTTGACCGCAAAATCTTTTTGATGGGTGGTGATGATGACATTATTACACAGTTTGGAGACATCTATTTGGTCAAAAACATTGGCACCATCAAATAATATATCCATAAAAACGACATCAACTTTAGCTGCGTTTCCTTTACAAAATTCATGGAATGATGCTAAGTTATTAAATTGATGACTTACATGAATCCCTTGGCGACCTTCATTCAAAAGATCACTCAATTTACAAGCATCCGCCTCATTATTATCCAAAATAATTGCTGTCATTTTATCATCTGATCTTTCATTAACAAATATCATATAGACATCAAAAACCCTTAAATTGGATATGGAAAGTAACTATCCCTGCGGACAAACCATCACTTCTATCATATATTGCAGCTCTCAATTCTAATTGACTGATAGAAAATAAATTAGCCACCGATTTAAATGGCGTATGTCTGATGCCTACACCATAAAACTGGCTATCAAAGCCTGATAAATCGTAGTCACTGCTAAAAAATTCAGCACCTACTAAATTTTCCTGGAATGGTGCAAAATGATCGATTGCTGTCTGATGATAATATCTATAAAATGGCGAGATAGAATAAGCAGATGATACTTTGATCGGTAATTCTAAATGTGCTGTGTGAGATGTCATTCCCCAATCATCTTGATAATACCTGTAAAATGATCTGACAATCAATCTTTCGCCTATAAAATAATTTGCCCTGATTCCGATAGGTACTTTAAACCTTGATCCAGGCAAGGTTTCTCTCAATAAGCTTCCATCATTCATATACACTCGATGAAAAGGAGTACTCAGCAAACCAGATTGATACGCTAAATCTAAGGTCAAAGCCATCTGAAATCGTTTAGACATTACCTGAGACAGTGTCATCGACAAATCATAGGTATTTCTAGCTACGTTGCCTATTTCTCCTTTGTTTTGTTGTCTAGAAGGTAGATTAGCTCTGAATTCAGATGGGACGATTTGGCTGTAAGTATCTAAAAAGACATTGATCTTGGCACCGAACTCCGTATTTTGGCTTTTGGACTTTTTACTGAAGTTAAATCCTCCACCTATCGACGTGTAATCATACTCTTTAGAAAAAGCAACATTTCCACCTAAGACAAGTCCTGTTTTTTCATTTTCAACACTATAATTTAAGGAAGGATACACTCTGACATCAGATGACGAAGCCGATGAAACCTTAGTATCTATCTTATCAGAGGAAGCTGACGTATAATAATCTACCCCAAACTCCGCACCATAAGTATATTTTTTGCCACGACCGTCATATCTATTAAGTTTCAGATCGATGACATTGGCCAAATCAGATAACTTTTCTGTCCCTACACCACCCGTGATTGCAGAATGATTGCCTTCTTGATGGTAATAGGATGACATGATATTGGCTTCTTCAAAGGATAAAGCTTTTTTCTTGTATAGCATTGTTGAGTCCATGATAAAACTCTGGGCATATATCTGAACCAAGGAAAAAAGCAGTCCCAGTAAACTTAAATTTATTTTTAACATCTTTTTGTTTTATTTAATTGCATCCACAACCACCACCACTTTTGCCTCCTGTGGCACCAGCAGATCCTTCTCTGTACAACTGAAAATTGATTTCTAACTTCTCTAACTTGCGGAGTGTCAATAACATTTCACTATCGCTGAGATATGCTTTTTCTGAAGGTTTTACGGTACTGCATGAAGTTAACCATAGTAAGCTTACCACAAGAAATCCAAATCCTAGATTTCGTAGTCTATTTTGTATGAACATCTATCTGAGTTTTATATTTTTTGAATAATACATTTTATCATTATCATCTATTAAAATGGCTTCTACACCTACCATTTGATTGACCATATGAAGACCTGCTTCACGTCCCATAACGATGATAGGTGTTGTAAGTGCATCTGCCAATTCAGCGTTTCCACATATAATGGTCACTGACTTCAACCCTTGAGCAGGCATTCCTGTCAATGGATCGATAGTATGTGAATATCTTTTGCCGTCGATGACCACAAATTTTTCATAATCGCCACTTGTAGCCACAGACTTGTTACTGATCTCAAACTGACTGAAAAGATGTTGTTTGTGATTTGGATCTGCGATACCGATTGTCCAAGGTCGACCGTTTATCTGATGTCCCCATGCAGTCAAATCTCCTGCTGCATTGACCACACCACTTTCTACACCCATAGAGATCATGACTTTTTTCGCCATTTCTGCTGCATAACCTTTGCCAATGCCACCAAAACCAATCCTCATACCTCGTTGCTTTAGAAAAACAGTTTTGTCTTCGAAATTAAGTACTAGATTGCGATAATCAACCAATTTCACCGATTTTTGGGCCAACTTTGGATCAGGCAGCTTTGTCATCTTGATATCAAAATTCCAATATTTCTTATCTACAGATCCGTAAGTAATATCAAAAGCACCTTGGGTCATCACAGATATCCGTTGACACCTGACCAGTAGCTGAAATACTTCATCAGGTACTTGCACAGGAGTTATACCTGCCTTTTTATTGATTAAAGCCGTGATGCTATCTTCTGAAAAAGTAGTCAATAACTGCTCTATCCTTCTGACTTCTTGTATACCTTTTTGTACTGCTAATGTACATATCTCAAAAGACTCATGGACAGCCGTCAATTCAAACTGATTGCCCATGAGTTTTAAGGACTCAGTGTGCGAGACATCTGGTCGTATCATTTGTTCAGTCATCATCACCATCTTCAATTGCTGGCGCAGGATTTTGTGTACCATCGTACCCTACCCTAATCTCTGTATGTCTGATCTCTCCTCCTGATGTTCCCGTCACTTTGCCAAAATATAAACCAGCCACCCCTATGACAATTACAGCAATTGCTATCAAATTAGCAAAGGATTTTTGTTTGTAACTTGCCCAAAATCCAATCAAAGAAACAAAACCAAGTAGGTAATTGATGATGGCCAAAGTTTCTGCCTTCTCTTCGTGTTCATGGATAAGTGCGTCTGTTACATCAGGTAATTTTTCAGCGATTTCTTCTGCTCCTTCACCTGTGTACATGGCAGGAAAGGTTAAAATCGCACCCAATACAAAGACACCAAAAGCAGTACGTTTTACAACGTCTGACTTAGTCAGAAAACCTACAAGCAAGATCAACATTCCTACAATGGGAACAATAATCGGAAAATGGTTAAACACTAAATGCAAATGTGCGTCGTTCATGATAAAATATTTTTTAGTGATGAATTATTTGATG
>DLGT01000142.1:17408-32417 GCA_002482845.1 Saprospiraceae bacterium UBA7687 | reverse complement strand
GTAGTATGGCTCCAAGACGTGCTACCGCTTTTTATTGGTTTTGTATTTGTGGTAGTAGGGCTCAAAGACAAGCTACCGCTTTTTATTTGGTTTTATATTTGTGGTAGTACGACTCAAAGACATGCTACCGCTTTTTTATTTATAGTTTGAGAAGTAACTAATCTACCCAGCTATTTGCACACCAATCAGACTACCAATACCATAAGTAATTGCAGCAGCTGCCAAGCCGAATAATACTTGTCGCATGCCTGAAAACCACACAGACTTCCCTGTAAATAAAGTAATAGCTGAGCCGATGATAAACAATCCTAAAGCACTCAATATTGTACTAAATATGACTGCCTTAAATCCTGCAAAAAAGAAAAATGGGATTACCGGAATGATGGCACCTATTGCAAACAATAAAAAAGATGTAATGGCCGCTTCCATAGCAGAACCTTTGAGCTCTTCATGATTGATACCCAATTCTTCTTTTACTAGTAAAGCATGTGCTTTGGAAGTATCTTTAATGATTTCTGATGCCATCTCTTTCGCTTGATTTTCTGGGATACCTTTGGCCATATAAATAAGGGCGATTTCTCTTTCTTCTCCATCAGGATTTACTTCTAGTTCTTCCATTTCGAGATTCATCTGATTTTCATACAACTCTTGCGAGCTTTTTACTGAGATCCACTCGCCTAGAGCCATTGATAATGCACCTGCTAATAAACCTGCCATACCAGCCAACAGTACTTCGCTATTGCCGCTAGTAGCGCCTGCAATACCCATCACCAAACTAAAATTGGAAACTAAGCCATCATTGCCACCAAGTACTGCTGCTCTTAATGCATTACCACCCACAGATCTATGTCGTTTCTCAAATCTTGCTAAACTTGATCCTGAGACTTTTGTCTGATTGTCCAATATATTTTTTAATATGGTCACATGGGCCGTATCCGAGATGGAATGATCTGAGTTTCCTGCTTTTTTGCGAGCTTGAATAATGGAAGACGACAAACTCTTTTCCGTGTCCATCAAAATACCTAGGATGTAATCATATCCCAATACTTTACCTATAAACCGCAACGTTTTAGCTCGACCTGATGGTGATGGAAATGATTCAGGTGGCATATTGTTTTTAGCCATAAATGCTAATGCATGACTTCTTTCTATATCACTCATCTGACGAAAAATCTCAGCTACATTTGGATCTTCTTCATGGGTGGCAAGTACATCATACAAAAAACTGGCATCTACCTCCGTCTGAATATTTTTAAGGGTCATCTTAGTTTTTGTTTATGGATTGTAAAATATCATTCATCATCTCGATTTGTACTTTCTGAATTTCTAAGAGTTGTTCTTGTTGATAAATGATCAAATGGTCTATTTTTTCATGTAAGGCTTTGATTTCCAATTCGGCTTTCAGATTTATCATATAATCATTTTTAGAGCGTTCTCTATCTTTTTCATCTTGTCTATTTTGACTCATCATGATCACTGGAGCTTGAATGGCGGCGATACAAGACAATAGTAAATTTAATAATATGAATGGATATGGATCAAATCCTTTGTTATAAAACACAAAAACATTAATACTTATCCATAATACCAGAAAAAGACCAAAGTAAATGATAAATGTCCAACTACCTCCGAAGGTAGCCACATGATCTGCCATTCGTTGTCCAAAAGTAGGAATGTCTGCTGAATCATCTAATATTTTGTCGGAGATAGTCGTCCTTTCTTTGAATTTATTCAAGACCGTCTTTTCTAAATTAGAAATGGCTTTTAATTCTTGTGAAAGATAGTCAGAAATATACTTTTCTCTAAATTGGTTTAGCTCCTGCAATGTAATTAAAGAGTCCTCATTAAATTCAGGATGAGACTCTTTAATCTTGTCCAATATAGCAGGTCTTATGGATCCACCACTTACTTGCTCTCTAATAGGATAAAACTTTTGAGAAATATCACTTTTAAATTGTCTCATAAATTCTGTAAATGTTAAGTGTGCAATATGTAATTATATCTTACATTAATTTCTACAATACAAAGATACGGGACTTAATGCTGATACTAAGATAAATAAGTTTAAGATTGGCTTAAGATTTAGGGTTAGTGATATGGTAGTAGGAGATGTCAGAACTGCGCTCCATTTTTAAATGTCTCAAATGAAAACGATTTGTTTAGGGAAGTAGTCCTATGATTCTTTGTTGCAATAATCTAAACATAGCATTCTATAAGGGCGTAGCCTTTTGCACTTTCATAAAATGATCTTTCTAACGATGAATTAGAAATCTTGCCTAGCTTTAGCGGGATCCGTAAACATACAACTTATATCAAACAGCAATCATCGACATTAAAACCAAAGGATCATGAAACAAAATCACATAATTGTGTAACAGCCTATAGAACCAATACACCTACCTTTGATGTGTATATGGATATCATATCCATATACATTATTATTCACTTTTAAATATAAATCTTATGAAATTATTAAGTAGATTTTTCGCCTTGTTTATCATCGTTTTTAGCATGGTTTCATGTGGAAAAGACGAAGAAACTGTTATACCCAATGTAACTTATAATGCTACACTAAAGGGCACAAGTGAAGTACCTGCTAATGCATCAGCAGCCATTGGGTTGGCTACGCTTACGTACAATCCTAATACTAAACTATTTACTATTGTGGTCACACACGATTTAGTAGCAGTCACAGGAGGACACATCCACAAAGGAGCTACGGGTATCAATGGTGAAGTGGTATTTCCATTTCTAACTACTACATCACCTATAACATATACTAGTGTTGCGCTTACTGCTTCACAGTTATCTGATTTAAATGCTGGATTGTATTATGTGAATCTACATACGGCATCATTTCCAGATGGTGAGATCAGAGGACAAATCCTTAAACAATAATTTTTTAAGGTTTACTGAATAAGATAACCACACCTACAGTCCGATAGAAACATTTTGTTTTTGTCGGGCTTTTTTTTAATAAAAATAGTGATTTTCAATAAGAATGGCTTATATGTATGATATAAAAAATCGCAAAAAGCCGCATAACTTCATAAAAATTACGTCCAGTCAATATTTCCAACTGCCTATGAAACTTACACCTTGATTCGCTAAAAATATAGAATATTATCTAGTTACTCAATGATAGAGATTCTTTTTGAAATAATTTGTTGTGATGTGATCAATCGCAAAAAATAACTTCCTTGTGGAATACCTTCTGTATCTACTTCCAAAATAGAATTACCATCCAATATATCAGCTTGTTTCCATATTATTGATCTTCCTTGTGCATCATATATCTCTAACTGTAAAGTTTCGCTAGTCGGCAGATTTAACTTAATTTGGAATACAGTAGAAGCAGGATTTGGAATAATCTCGATGCTTTGTTCACTGATTGGCATACTTACAAATTGTATATTGGAATAGGTATATTTCCCATCTAGATCCATCATTTTTAAACGATAAAAGTGATCCTTACCTTCAATTATGATTTTATCTTCAAAATGATAATTGGTAAGTTTTGATCCACCTTTACTTTTTTCAAAACCTATTTTCTTAAATTCGTTCCCATCTTTAGAGCGCTCAACATCAAAGCCCATTAAGTTTTGTTCGCTACTAGTGGCCCAATCCAAAAATACGGAATGTCCCTTTATTTGTGTACTAAAATTGCTCAATTCGACAGGTAAAGAAACATCTAAAGTCATATAGACAATATCACCTGTAGAAAACTGAGTAGGGTAATAAACGTCATAGGGCGCTGCATTGTCCCAAAGTGGTGTTCCGTCTTCACTATTAACTGTAAACACAGGATCAAAATTTGGATAGTCAGATTTATAGTTAAGCGTCAAAGTACCTGTGCCAGACACTACCACTGAAAAAACCAAATATTCTGTATTTAATTGATAGGTATTAAAAGGGATAAACCCTTGATGCTCCCATCTTTGTACCCATTCGCCATTGAGTGTAAATAAATTGGTCGCAATCACATCTAATCCTGGAAAATCTACTGTATTATTAGTCACCGTACCAAAGTTTATAACAGAACCTATTGGGTAAGTCACATCAAATTGAAAACTACCTAGATCCGTAAAAATAGATCCTGTTGTGGGTCTAATATAAAAACTCAATTCGTTTGTACTTTCATTAAAACTAAATCTTGTTTTAAAATATTGAGCATGAATATTTTGAATGTTTACAAACACAAAAAATGCAATCATGGTATTGCGAATCATACAGTTGGTGGAAACTATTTTTTTGAGTATCATTGGTTGGTCTTTATTGTTAAAAAAAGTAAATGTACACCCATTGAAATATACGCAAATGATTTTCAATACGATCTTGTCCGAGATGGAATAAATCATACCTGAAACAGTCAAATGTTGCCGTTCGTCGTAGCTTCCTAGCTGCAATGCAATATCCAAAAGCATCCTTGCCTGACTAATCTTATTTTTTCCTAAAATATAAAAAACCTACAAAAAAAATGGAGCTGCAAACAAGTTTACAACTCCATTGATAAAAGATTATTATTAACTTATTTCTGATACGATCAGTGCGCTACAACTATTTTAGCATTCCAAGATGGTAAAGTATTAATTTTAACAATATACACACCATTAGAGACAGAAAGTACATTAACCTGATGGTTTTGCTGATCTTTTGGACAATTTTGGGCTAAAACCAATACTCCTTGCATGTCATACAATTGTATTTGCGACGCATTCGGTAGTAATTGTGAAGAAGTCAAATTAACATCGGTACGCACTAAAGTAGGACTAACAGATATTCCATAATTAATGGCATCTTGGTCTGATACACCTACAGTACCATTGGATGATAAAAGCACACCGTCTGACAAATATTCCAAGGTAAAATTGGCAGGCATATCTACTTCTGCAAACTGACCTGTAAAATTACCTGTAGTGTGGATGATTTTCAAACTGCCGTTCACGATAGTACCTGTTGGCACAATTACTTTTAAAAGATCTCCTGCTTTCATATCACCGTTTACGATCAATTCATCAAATTGTCCTTCTTCCTGACCTTCTACCTCTATTTCTACGATTTTGAGTGATTCGACATTGTCTTCTATGATTAATCTTCCTGGAGAGCATCCTGGTGCTACAGCGCCTTCATTCGTAAAACCTGCATTAAATGTGTAAGAACCTTGCCCTTTAAAGGTACCTGACGCTTCATTCACAAAAGGAACATTAAAAATGAGTTTTATAGGTTGATCTCCACAAATAGAAAATGTACCTTGATTGGTAAAAGAAGTATAACCATCTATAATCACATCTTCATCTGAATCTATATTCCAGCTACCACCATTTTTGAAAAATGCAGTATTGATCTCTATAATACCACCACTAAGCGTTATATCCCCAGTATTCGTAAAAGGTGAAGAAATGATCGGACGTTTTATATTTTCACGGATGGAGACCACGGATGTGTCATTAATACGGATAGGTACATCCAGCGTACCACCATACCAATTGAATGCATTGTTTATTCTAATGTTTCCACTGCCTTCTATATCTGTATCTTCTATCTCAAATAATTGTGTAGGTTCAAACAAGGTATTCAGACGAATTTTGGAATCTTTAAAATAATACTTAAAAGATGGCGGTAAAGTGATGAATGCTTGTAAATTACCTGAAATAGCATTTACTGCCACCAAATTTTCTAATGTTGCACCAGATTTCAGAATGGTCGTACCATAATATATTTCTAATTCTCCAATATTTCTAGTTGTAGAACCTTGATTAAATGTATGGTCATTGATACTATAGCCCAGCGATAACTTACTTGAAGCTTGCCCAGTGATCAAGCCACTTTGTTGTAACTCACCGAATACATTTAGGGTGTCATTAGCACCAATATTAATAGTACCTGTATTGACTAGTTTAGCATATACTATAACCTTTTTTGTATTAATATTTAAGATCCCTTTATTATCTACTAGTCCTGTATTTTCGTTGCTACTATATCCGTAAATTGATACAGCATCTCCAGTGGTATTTATAGTCCCATTATTTATAATACCTGGAAGACCACCAGATAAATATCCATTCTGTCGAATGTTAATGATACCATCGTTGACTAAATCAGAAACACCTAGTTGGGTAAGATCTATGATCGTATTTGCACTTAACCTGACTTTGGTAGTACCACCAAAATAACCAAAATTTGCAATAAAATTGGGCGTGTCAAATGTAATGGTTACATCACCATTAATAGAACCGCTTTCTAGCGTAAAATTACCAGTAAAATTTTGGTCTTTACTGGTAACCATATCTGCTTGCAATAGGAAATTGGCCGATGTAGGAAATACAACATCAGCAAATAAATTTCCTCTCCCAAATCTAAAGTTATCAATGCTAGATACATCACAGTTTTCATTTATGTGGACTACCTGAGATGCATTGGTCACAAATGAAGTTACATTTATCGCAGATCCACTACGTAAAAAGCTCTCTGTACTAGAATTAAATCCTAATAAGTGTAAAGTAGATCCTAGAACTCCATTAATTGCTCCAGAAAGGTCGAGTTCAGCCAAATTTAGTTTCGTATCTCCAGCCATATCGATATTTCCAGTGCTTACTAGTTTTGCAAACAGATTAAGACTATCTACAGTGCTAGATACATTGATGGTTCCAGTATTATAAAACTGAAAATCATTAATAAATCCAGAATAAGCAAAAAGAGCATTCGTTTCTTGAATATTCATCACTCCCGAATTAGCAAATGATCCCCAAGATGCACTTATTTTTCCTTTTATCCAATTGATAATGCCTTTATTGGTCACCGTATTCACGTCTACAGGAAATAGAGGGCTATCAATATTAAGAACTCCATTTGGGTTGATCAAGAGATTTCCTCTAATTCCACCTTCCTTTTGAGTTAGACTTCCATTGACAGTTATGTTTTTACCATTGACATCTCGAGCTTCAAATGTCAGACTGCCGTTGATGAACACATCTTCATAAAAAGTGATTCCTTGGTTATCTTGTCCACCAAGTTCATCCGTCATAAGCCCAGTCGCATTTGGACCAATGTTTAATTTCATTTGCCAAAAAAAAGGATACCTTGTTTCTAATCTTTCCGTAATGGTAAGCGTAGCATCTCCAAAAAAATATCCAATTTTATCTACAGTCAGTGACTTAATGGTAATGTCAACATTGGAAGTAACATAAGATGAAACAGGACAATTTATGATGACATCATCACCAGGACCAGGAACTCCATATGGCTCCCAAGATTCAGGATTGGACCAATCTACAGGTAAAAAAGCTACACACTTCATAGTGTGGGTAGTCGCAAAGGATGCAACTTGGAGAAACAGTATAAACAAAATCGCAGCTATAAATCGTTTACCCGAAATGTAATAATAGGTCATGACTTTCAATTTTTAAAAGATTATACTTGTATAGTGCTTTTGTAATTACAATAGTTGCTTGAAGTTAAATATATATGTAACTGATTTTCAATTTTGTGAACTTATTATTTTCATTAGGAATAAAAAGTAACAAACCAAGTTAAGGTGCTTTTGGTCAAGGTCTTGATTAGAACGTTATTAAAATTACATTACAAATTATTTTGGTCGCCATACAGGCGTTTCATTTCTTTTCGGTTCATGGGTGATCCTTACTTTAGCTTTGGTGATTAAGTTGATCAGCCACACGTCATATTGTTTGGAAGTACCACTAGAATAAGCAAGCCAATTACCATCAGTTGACCAATCAGGTGAATAATCTTCCAAAATATCATTCGTCACGTTTTGGATTTCTGAGCCATCACTTTTCATAACAAATATCTCAAAGTTTTTATCTTCATTTTGACCATAGAAAGCAATCTTTTTACCATCAGGCGAAAACTTAGCCCCTGAATCATATCCTTTTCTAAAAGTCAACCTTTTATCATTTTCCCCTGAACGATCCATGACAAATATTTCTCCATTAGTTATTTGAAGAGTGTCTACCATCTCTACCAATTGTCTTGTAAAAAGTACTTTTTTACCATCCTTAGACCATGTAGGTACTTCTTCAAATAAATCATTAAATGTCAGCCTAACACAGTTTGATCCATCAATGTCCATTTTGTAGATCTCCCTATTTTTGTGGTCCCTATCTGAAGTAAATAATAGCTGCTTTCCATCAGGTGACCAACAAGGTAGATAATCATTGGAAGGATGATTAGAAATATTCAACTGATTTTGACCATTCGCATCCATCCTGTATATTTCATTATTGCCGTCACGATTTGAATAAAACAAAATATACTTTCCATCTGGCGACCACGAAGACCAAAAGTCCAACGATTTATGATTGGTCAAATTAGTGACATTGTTTCCGTCAGCAGTCATGGTATAAATTTCAAAATTACCATCTCTAGTCGTTAAAAATGATAACAAATCATTAGGCGAAAATTTGGTATTTTCATCTGAACGGACATGTTTTGAAGTCTTACAAGATTGAAGTCCAATAAATATTAATAAGATTAGTACAATTAAAACTATCCTTCCAAACATTTCTTTTTTATTTACTGATTAAATAATGCCCTCAAAATCTTTGTCATTTTAACATAAGCTTGTCTGTCGCCAAATATTTAAACCATATTCTCCAGCTCAATGACCAACCTATCAAAGTTATCTTCATTTTTTGGTAGCGCAAACTTTTTGATTTTATCACATGCCTCCGGTGATTCGAAAATCATTCTAAATGATATTTGAGTATGCGCTTCATCTACTTTTTCAAAACCTAATTCCATATCAAATAATGGTTGGGAAAGTCTTTTCCATGCTACCAACCTAAGTGGCGATACTTCCGAAAAAATAGATGAATTTTCGTAATTGCCGACTTCCGGTCCATGCATAGTTAATATCCACTTACCACAAGGCTGTAGGTCAAACTCATGTATTGTATTGGTAAAGCCATGTGGTCCCCACCAATTTTTCAGATGTGATGGATTAGCAAATGCTTCATACACTTTTTCTATAGGTGCATCGATGATTCGTGAACTATATATTTGAGAATCGTTTTCTACGTTCATTTGATTTAATTTAGTATTTATTAAAATTCACATTGATATTTAAAAACTAAAATGTTGACTATAAAGTAATAAAAATTCAAACATAAGCTAAGTTCTGAATCATTCCCTATTGACTGTGCAAACATGCTTGATTTTTGCAATAAGTAAAATATGTCAAATTATTTTTTTCCGCTTGAACCAAACAAAAATAACAATAATAATCACAAGCATAACAGTCAAAGCAAGATAGTAACCTATATCCCATCTTAACTCGGGCATATGATCGAAATTCATGCCATATATACCAGCGACGAATGTTAATGGTAGAAAGAATGCTGAAAAAATGGTCAAAAGTTTCATGACATCATTACTTTTCTGAGAATTGACAGAATGATATGTATTAAGCAAACTATTTGCATTTTCTAGTACCTCATCATAATTAAGAATCAAACTAACTAAACTGTCCTTAATGTCCTGAAGTGCAGTTTTGTTTTCATCACTAACTTCAATATGATTTATTACATTTTGAAACAAATGTAAAAGCTTTTTTGTAATTCTAGTTTGTGTTTTTAAAAAATACAAATCTTCTAATGATACTTTAGAATAATCCTTGAGGAAGATTATTTTTTCTACTTCTTCTATTTGCTTATCCAACTCATTCAACGGCGGCTGATAGGTTTGTACCATCTTATCGATCAAAAAAAGCAATAATTCTTCAGTTTTTGAAAATTTAGGATGGACATGTTCAAGAAATACAAATGAACTTCTATGAATAGTAATCATTTTAGTATCATTGTAAAAAAAAGCAATTTTATTTGAAAGGTCATTAATGGTGGTGGCTCCCTGCTCGATGGTTGATGTAAAAGCCCTTAAAATTAGGAAATCATAATTAGGCTGTTTCTCAAATTTGGGTAAATGTCCATGCTCAACACTATCTTTTATTTGATAAAAATCCAAATTATATTGAGCAGCAATTTCATCTAGGTCTTCACGATTGGGCTGAATAATATCTGTCCATACAAATGTTGGAAATACCATTTCATTTTGATTCCCTTGTTGCCTTTTTATGTCCATTGTAAATAAATATAAATTACAAAAATCCTTAATAGCGTTAAATTGATTATATCAAATCTACCATAACTGCATTTTGATATTCAATTAAACAGATCGATTCTACCCAAATGTTAAATTTACATCTGAGTGATTAAAAATATGACACCAATCACAATCCTATAATATCCAAAATAAGTAAAACCATAATTTTCTACTAATTTTAAGAATATTTTTACAGCAATCCAAGCACTTACAAATGCGAATACTAATCCAAGAATTAATAAAATAATTTTTTGCTGATCTAATAGTATGGGTGATTTAAGCAAATCATAGCCAGTTGCTGCAAACATGGTAGGAACTGCAAGTAAAAAAGAAAATTCAGTCGCTTGTTTTTTGTTCAACTTATTAAACACACCTCCAATGATAGTGGCTGCGGCCCTCGAAGTACCAGGAATCATGGACAAACATTGCATCAAACCAATATAAAATGCATTTTTATAAGGTATATCTTTTAAATCGTCTACTTCCGTTGCTTTGCTGACTACTTTTTTATCTATCCAAATCAAGACCACACCTCCAACGATTAATGAAATAGAAACAACTACAGGATTAAACAAATATGTTTTTATAAAACCGTAAGCTAGAAATCCCACAATAGCGGTGGGTAAAAACGCAACCATCAACTTAAGATAAATCGATATTCCCTGAAGAAATCGTTTTATATACATAATTGCTATGGCAAAAATAGCGCCTAGTTGTATGACAATCTCAAAAGTTTTTACAAACTCATCATCATGTATTTTCATTACTGAAGAAGCAAGAATCATATGTCCAGTAGATGAAACTGGCAAAAACTCAGTAAGCCCCTCAATAATGGCCAAAATTATGGCTTCAAAAATTCCCATTAAAAGTCAATTTAAAATTATATAAAAACCAAAGATAGATCGAGTCCTTTACTCTTGGTTATACTGAAACTATAAAAAGTCAAATGGGCAATCTATACACTTTGCCCAAAAGTTAGCAAGTTATGATCAGGGTCTAGCATCGAAAACTCTTTTTGCCCCCAAGGTTTGATTTGCAAATGTCCTGAAGGGTGGATTTCACTACAATTGTCTACGAGTGACTGATAAAGAGAATCGATATCTTCTGTGCGAATATAAACTTGACCATAGTTCTCTTTAGGATCTAAGTCTTTAAATTCAAAAAAATGAATTTCTATCTGATCTCTTTCCAAAATTAAATATCCATCAAAGTCTTGACTTCCTATGTCTGTAAAGCCTAACTGATGTACATAATAATTCTTGGTGACTGCCTTGTCCCTCATAGGAAGTTTAGGGATGATATCTGTGATCATGATTTCTTTTTATTGGCAAAGATGGGAATTTGTTATGAATTAGAATAGAATACAAACAGAAAAGATTGCGATCCTAGTGTTATGAGCTATTGCAAAGATTCAAACAAAAAAACAACAGTACAATAAAATGAAAACGATTGACTCCAAGAAACTCTTTTACTTCAACTTACTAAATTCAAAATCTATTTTTAAACTATCTCGTGATACTAAAGCTTTTAAGTTATTTCCTTCTTTCCAATATTTAATGACTGAAGGAAAATCTATAGAATCATTTATGCATTTAAATGAATGGTCATCATATTCCTCAACTTCAAAAGTGATAGCATTTATTTCCTCAGGAACTTTTACTACTAATTCCCATTGTTCCGCAGGCTTGATAAGTGTTAATTTTTCTTGTCGGAGTGTATCTTCTTTCGCAATGGTAAAGCCAATACCACGATATTCATTATCATTTACCTTATCCCAGTATTCATAGGTAAGTTTTCCTTGTCCTTCATTAGTTCGTTGCCATTTTCCGACCAACCAGTCAAAATTTTCAATCTTTGTTTCAGTATTCGCCATATCAGTTTTTGGCTTAGATTGACACAATGTGAATAAAATAATACAACATGCAAAAAATACTATTCTTATAAATCTGTTCATTTTAATTAAATTTAATAAATCCGTTTTCTAATAAATATTCTTTCCTAATGTCTTGATGTAAACCATCCAAAATGGTTGTAAAAATAGCAGCTGATGCATTGGGATTATATTCTTTTAACAATGTCGCTTTGACAAGTGAGAAATAAATATGATCTGATGGCAATTCTGTCTCCAAAGATTCAAGCAATTTGAATGCATCATCATGCTTACCAATCTGACTCAAACAATAGCAATAATTTAAGATTACTATCGGTGAATTCGTAAGTTTCATCATAATTTCATATAATTGAACTATGTCTTGCCAATCTTTTTGGGTAAGATTGCTTATTGTCATGTATTTGCTGATGATGATTGCTTCAATGTAAAATTTACCTAGATGTTTTTCTTGTTTTAAATAATGAAATCCTACATTCAAAAGGTTTTTATCCCACTTCTCTCTATTTTGTTTGAAAAATGATATGAGTTTTCCATTATCAACTTTTGCAGGTATCCTAGCAATGTGAAAACAAAAAAGTGCTAATAAATTACTTGTACTTTCACGATTCGTTTGAGCATATAATAACTTTGTTAATGCTAAAGCCTCTATACATAAATCTTCATTGACAATAGATTCGCTTTTTTCACTAAAAGAATCAAAGCCAAGATTAAAAACACCGTACAACAGTTCTTCCACAATACTAATGGTACCTTCAGTAGGTTTAATAGATTCCAAATCAACGATCTTTTTATGGAAGGTTTGTTCAATGATTTTTTTGGCTCTTTGAACATGCTTATAAATGGCTTCTTGTTCAATCAGTGTACTTTCGGTTATTTCTTTAATACTTAAACCAAAAATATTTTTAAGAATGATTAAAACTTTAGCCTTAGAAGAAATATTATCCAATGAAGCAATAAATATAATGGTTTGAAGACGCAAATCAAATCCATCAATTCCATTAGATTCATCGCGGTCGGAAAAGACCACTGTTTGCTCAAACGGTCTTTTCTTCATTTGATTTATCAGATCATTACGAGCCACTATGAAAAGCCAGTTATCCATCTGATTAGGTCGATTATCTTTAGACCAAATCTTAAGAGATTTCAAAAATGCATTTTGAATAGCATCTTCAATCTCAGTAACAAATTGACCTCCAAATTTACCTAATAATGCAGAAAACAGCTTTCCATAAAGCGCTCTATAATTAATATCTTCCATCTAAAGATAAACCTTAACTGTAATCTTCCATTTCCATGACAGGACGAATTTCTGTAATACCGCCATAAAAATGCGTTGGGCATTCCTTGGCAAGTGCAACTACCGTATCCAAATCTTCTGCTTGAAGCAAATAATAACCACCAATGATCTCTTTCGCTTCTAAATAAGGTCCATCTTTGATCACACAGTCCTTACCAGAAATAATGATACTTCTCTCGTGCAGACCATCTCCTCCAATCAAATGACCTGATTCAGCAAGTTTGTTGGCCCAAGCCATGTGTGCACTGGCAATTTCTTGCATTTGTTTTGGAGATAATGCGTGCATCATTTTGATGTCTTCGTGAAGTAATAATAAAAACTGTTTCATATACTTTTGTTTAATATTTTAATAAAGACAAATTGATGATAGAATTTTGGACATTGTAGATTTATTTTTTTTATTTTTTTTGTTGATCATTTACCTAATTCATTTCACTACTTAATTACCTGCTTCCTCCTACCCTTACTATCCCAAATAACAACTTCTTCTTTTTTACTTGATGTCACAATTTGATGACCCTTTTTATGCCAAGATAATCCCCACAAATAGTCATCCGAAAGGCCTTCAGAAAGAAGCTTGCCTTTGACATCCCAAATTCTTAGGGCATCGCTAGCGGTGGCTAATCTTGTCCCCTTTTTATTCCACCTCATATTCCTGTATTCCCCTTTGCTGATAGCATTAGTCATCAAAAAGTCTCCATTTTCTGACCAAAACTGAAGTAAAGACGGATAGCCGTTTTCGTCCTCGCCGTAGTCACCTGTGGCAAAAAAAGATCCCGACGGATGCCATGCAATACTCAAAAGCAAAGTGCCCTCTTTTCTGTGGGCTATAGTCTTTAGTAATGTCCCATCGATATCAAAAATGCGGATTTTGTCACCGACCGTAACAAAGATATTTTTCTTTGGATGCCAATCTATGGCTGTGATGCCCTTAGTATTATCGTGGTTGATTTTCTTTATGAAACGACCATCAATATCAAAGATTGATATCTGTCCATCATTATCAGCTATGGCAAGATATTCTCCTGTATGATTCCAATCTAGGCCCCTAGCCCCATCAGGTGATATACCACTCAATTCTTTTTTCTTACCTGTTTCTACATCGATGATGAAGGGTTTATCACTTGACCCTTGTGTTCCCACTGCAAGCATATTTTTTGTTGGGTGCCATGTCGCACAGGTAATGGTATTGGCGATTGGAAAAGATTTTATAAGATCAAAGTTTTTTGCACTGTAAATCTTTAATGTATCTACATTCCCACCTACAGCGATCATCTTCCCATCTGAGCTCCAATCTGCCGTCCAAAGTATTTGTTTATCCTTGGAATGTTGTCCATGTACTCGTAAAACAAACAGCAACAACATGACTATGAAGTAGGGTTTATAGGCTATGTTTTTGGACATTTGATTGATTATTGTGTCAATTTTAGAACTATTCAGCTGTAACCCCAGCGGGGTGAAATATTTGTAACCACGGATGTAATCCGTGGTTACAAATGGTAAAACATGTCGATTTTGGCGCTATTTTTGCCTTTAAATTGCAAAAATAGTGACAAAATTGAATCAAAGGACATATACCCAAATAGTTACTCTTATTTTAACATCAAAATATGTATGCAATTTGGAATTGTAAATATGAGTCTACTCCGAAAAGTCCTTAGTTCAAACAAAATGAGAAATCTTTATTCCTACTTCATTGATAATC
>DLGT01000142.1:13950-17381 GCA_002482845.1 Saprospiraceae bacterium UBA7687 | reverse complement strand
TTCCCTTTAGGGTCAGGGTAAAAACGGTTGATTGTCAGTAAATTTGTGTTTTCGGAGTGAACATCAAATATAGAACACAAAAATACAATAATTAAAATCACATCCTCAACTTCCCTTCAACTTTTCCCCTTTTGATGCCAGAAGGGCTATTTCATTTATTCGTGCCACCCTAGTTTTTTCTGTTTTAGCCAATTTTATATATCGCAATACAAAACGTTTGCTAGCATCATTTATGGATGTAAAAAATTCATTAGCGCCATTATATTCAGACAACGCTTTCTTTAAATCATCAGGGAGAATGAGTTGATCTACATCGTCCATAAAATCCCACAAACCTTGCTGTTTTGACCATACCATGGAGCGCAATCCTGGTTCTTGCATCTTTCCTTCTTCAATCAATCTAGTTGCCCTATCTTTATACGTCTGAGCCCAATGGTTTGCTTTCCTTGGAGAGATTAATTGCATCGTTCTATCTTCATCTAATTTCCTTCTGATACCATCGATCCACCCAAAACAAAGCAACTCGTCCAATACTTCAGAAGTTGAAACATACTTATTAGGAACACTTTTTTTATAAGTTACTAGCCACACACTTTCTGTCTGACGATGGTGATCAGCAAGCCATGATCTTAGTTCCTGACTAGATGCTATTTCTACCTTATTGAAATTATCTGTTTGTACCATATTGGATTTAATAATTGTATTTACTAAAAAATATTTCTAGTAACAATTAAAAAACAAAAAGTTGTACTTTTAAACTTGATTTATATTTGACAAAAGTCTATAAATCATTATTTGTAAAAACAAACAACATCACAAACAACACCTACCCCATCCATTCCAATCGAACCACTGTACCCTCTCCAATCCTACTCTCTATATCAATACTGACGCCTAGCTGATCACATGCTTTTTGCACAATAGATAAGCCTAGACCAGTCCCTTTAATACCCTTCTGTGTCAAAGCATGCGCTCTATAGAAAGGATTAAAGATTTTCTGGATTTCTTCTGTAGCAATACCGATACCTTCATCTTGAATTTTGCAGTAGGTTTTTCCATGTTGTGTTCCTGTGGTAATGTAAATATTTTTCCCTTCATCGCTATACTTTATTGCATTGGACAGTAAGTTTTCTATGACCATTTGTAGTAGTTTGGTGTTAGTCTTGATAGGTATTTTTTCTGTTGGAGTATGCTGTAGATGGATCGACTTTGTCTGTAATTGCTGATGAAATCGAGTAGAAATGTCAGCTATAAAATCATTAAGCTCAATGGATTTTACTTCCATGGCATGATCGTGTTCTATCCTAGCGAGTATCAATAACTGTTCTGTTATATCATTCAGTCTGTCTATTTCTTTGATACTATCATGTATTTTTTCATGATATTCTTCTGTGGTTCTCGGTTTGCGGACAAGCACTTCTAGCGTACCTTTTAGTACGGCCAAAGGTGTTTTGAGTTCGTGGGCAGCATCAGATGTAAATTGTTTTTCTCGGTCTATACTTTTATGAATCCTACCCAAAAGTGCATTGATGGCTGTCGTCAACTCGTGTAATTCATCTTTTTGTTCTGGCAGTGGTATCCTAGCATCTAGATTCTGAGAAGTAATGGTATTGGACGTTGAGATAATCTGTTTGATAGGCTGAATGCTGCGATCTGCTAGGAACCGAGTCACCAAAAACAAGATCAATAAAATGATAGGAAAGGACCAGAAAAAATGATTTCTTAACGATGCTATCAATTGCTCTGCATTTTCTGAAGACACTGCTGTCACAATGTACCCATATGACTTTCCTTCTAGGGTTACTACCACTTGGGTTTGTCTAATCCGTCGATTATTCAGCGTGTATTGACCTTGGATATTGCCTTTATGCGCAGGATCAAATGTTAGGATAGCTTCCTTGAGATTGGGTGATTTATCTACTGTCTTCCCATGGATATCCACCAACTGCACAAAGACAGGATTGGCATCCGCTTCTCTATGTTCGCGTTCAAGCATTTCCGCTTTATTAGCAAACATAATGGTACCATCATCTACTTTGAGTTCTGCCGTATGTTTTAGTGCTTCATATTTTAATAATTCATCCAAATCACCAAGCACCTTGCCTTTGACTAAGAAAAACACACTTATCAGCAATATACCTACCAACGCACCCGTAGCGAGCAAGAACATCAATGAAATTTTATTTTTGAATGAAAGGGACAAACTATTTATTTTTAAGGTTTAAGGATTTGGATTATACTGCATTGATAATCATCATATACCCCTTTGGGGCTAGGGGTATTTTCCTTTTAGAGCAAGGGTAAAAACATTTGATTATCATTCGCTTTATGTTTATGGAGTGGTTTCAAGATTTTTTGTTTAAGGTCTAATGTTAAATTGTTTAAGGTCTAATGTTAAATTGTTTAAGGTCTAATGTTGAATTGTTTTAAGGTCGAAGGTTTAAGGTCGAAGGTTTAAGGTCGAAGGTTTAACGTGGAATTCACTTTTCTTTTACCAAATATCCAATACCACGGATGGTTTGCAAAAAACCGGTCTCTTTATCTAAATCCAATTTTTTGCGGATACCATTGACAAAAACATCGATCACTCCTGTGTCATAATCAAAATGTATATCCCACACTTGTTCTATGATCTCCTTTCTTGTGCATACTTTACCTTTATTTGACATCAAAAAAGCAAGTAATTCAAACTCTTTTTGGGTCAAATGAATCTCTATGTCATCCTTAAATACTTGATGTGCATTTAGGTCAATTTTAATATTTTCTAAAATGATACTTTCTTCTGCCACTTTTACATTTCGAAGCTGCACGCGTATCCTTTCCAATAATTCTTCAAAACTGAATGGCTTTTTGATATAATCATTGGCGCCAGCTTGCAAGCCTGCTATCGTTTCTTGGATAGTATCTTTGGCTGTCAAAAATATGATAGGCGTGTCTATATGGCTAGCTCTCAATTGTTTGCAAATCTCCAATCCTGACATACCTGGCAACATCCAATCCAAGAGCATAATATGATAGGTCTTACTATTCGCCAATGCCAATCCTTGACTACCATCATCCGCTACATCTACCACATAACCTTCTTCTTCAAGCCCTTGCTTTAGAAATTTACATATTCCTGGTTCGTCTTCTACTACTAAAATATTCATCATACAAAGATAACTATTGTTTTGGATTAATTTTTATTTCTTGTGTTCATGAGTGTATAACAAAATTAGCAAAATTGATATAATTCTTCGTTTAAGGCTATCCTATTTTTTACTGGCGACATCTAACCGCCTTTTTGTCTTTAGTTTAAAAGTCACTGGAGACGGTGCAAACAAAAAACTGTTTGAGCCAAAACAATGAAAACATCAAAGAGCAATTCTTAATCAATCGAATAAGTCAATCAAAAGAAGATTCTCAATGGCGAGTTTTTTTTGTTTCCGTCG
>DLGT01000142.1:8129-13902 GCA_002482845.1 Saprospiraceae bacterium UBA7687 | reverse complement strand
AAGCGTTAAGAAGACAAAACAGCGGCGGCATTTTTTGTTTACTTTTTTTTGCTGAAGAAAAAAAGTAAAAGCCATGCCGGCTCGAGGCAAATGATTTATTGGCTTAGTATGTATCAAATTACAGCTAATGATTAATGTAATTTAGAAAAGTGCATTTTGTTATACACAATCATTCCGTCATTACATCAAATGCGCCTTTGGTCAATATTTTTGCATCTATAGGAATATCATTATTTTCTATTTCTGCAAATCCATTTTTTTCCGGTCCAACTTTTACTTCTTTTTTAGCAAAATAATAGTTTTCGCCTTCCTGTTTTTTCATGACCAAAACATAATATCTATCATCCACTTTTACCAATGCATCATGGTTGATCGCAGGTTTGACCGCACTATCTGTTACGATTTTGGCTTCTACATACATACCTGCTAATAAGTTTGTATCGGTTTTATCCAAATGTCCATGAATTTCTACGGTTCTTTTATCGCCTTCTATCATTTTACCGATAATAAATACGGTGGCTTGATACATTTTACCACCTGTTTCTGGAATGGTAAAACTTATTTTTTGTCCTACTTTAATGTTCATCACATCTTTCTCAAACACTTCCAAAACTAAGTGTATCTCATCTGCATTGACAATCTCAAGCGCAATATCAGAAGTAGCTAAAAAACCACCTTTGTTGACTTTTATCGCAGAAATATATCCAGAAATCGGCGCATAGATATGGATAGCGGAACTAAACTGACCATTTTCGATGTCTTTAATGGACATATTCATTAGTTTTACTTTTTCCTTCAGACTCTGATATGTAGACATCATGACCTTATAATCTGCATTGGCCTTCATCGCATTTTTATTGGCCACAGCATTTTCTTTGGCAAGGGTTTCTTGTCTTTCAGCTTCTGCTTTTAGATAAGCCAATTGTGCCTTAGATTCCATATATTTTTGTTGGATATCTATCGCTTCTGTACTGTTTAATGTAAAAAGCAAAGCACCTTTATTGACTTTCTGTCCGATCTTCCAAGGCATATTTTGCACAAATCCACCGATATGCGAACTGACGGTTGCTTTAGCGTTATTCTCCACTTCTATTTTGCCCGTAGCAGCAATCACTTCGTCAAAGGTATGTTCAGATACTGCACCAAGCTTCATTTTCAGCCCATCAAACTGAGTTTTATTAACTACAATATCATCACTCACCTGCTCGGGAAGCAACTCAGCAGTTTCATTTGAACTTGATTTACAAGAAAACAGGAATAGACCTGCGAAAATGATTAGAAAATATTTGATATACATATATAATTTATTTTTAATTTATTAATTGGATGTGACTAATTAAAAGATATAAATTCCTTTTCGATCAAAGTTAAATTGTAAGCATGGATATCATCGTAATACTGTCTGACTATCTGATTGGAAAGTTCTATCGCTTGTAAATATTGCATAAAACCGGTTTCTCCATTTTGATAAGAAGTCAATGCTGTTTTGATTAATAAGTCCATATTTTTTTTGTTTTCATCATTATAAAATCTAATTGGAATCATCAATTTTTCCAGCTCGATTTCTAGTGCTTGCTGCCTCGATGTCAAAACCCTTTTTACATTTTCACTTGAAGATTGGGAGATTTGTTTGGACAATAATGCGGACGATATCATGGCTTTTTGTGCCTTATAGAACAATGGGATTCCTAGACCTATTTGTCCGCCCCAAAGACTTCCCGTACCTTGACTACTACCTCTGAAAAACTGTAATTGTACATCAGGATACATCTTCGTTTTTTCCAATTGGTAAGCCTGCGAAGCGATATTTTCGTTTAAACCCATCAGTTCAAGCATAGCATTTGACGATTTTGATTCCAATCGTAAATCTCTCACTTGATACTTTCCATTATTCTCAATTACCCATTCATTACCTGCGCTTTGGATGACACCATTCAATGTTTTATAGGCTACGTTGATAGCATTGCTTAATTGTGTTATCTCCGTTTTTATTTGTTTAGATTTAGTTTCAGCGGTCAGTTTTTCGACTAAATTGCTTTCACCATTAAAATATCTTGAAGCTGCTATAGTTGCGAACTGACTGTAAAGACTATCCACCACCTTCAAATTATCAAAACTAGCTTGAAGATATTGTATGGTTTCAAATGCTTTGTGGACTTCCTTTTCTAGAAAGATTGCTTGCAGATTTTGATATTTTTCTTGATAAACATATTCCGATTGGTACAACTTCTTTTGGCTTCGATAGACGGTAGGTAACGAAAACTGTTGCTGAATACCAAACACCCTCAAAGGACCTGCGGTCGCGAGTAATGGCAAATTATTCTGATCGTAACTAAAATAAAATTGTGTTTTACCAGGATCAAATGACGTCGATATCTTTGTCTTAGATTGTTCAGTCATCAAAACACTACTCTTTAATGCCGCATTATTTTGCAATGTCAGCGCAACTGCATTTTCCAATGTCAAGTTCTGTTTTTGTGACTGACCTAAAAACGGAAACAGAAACAAAATCAATATCAAAATCATCGGTTGGACATTCATCTTTTTAGACTTTTTGTCAAAAATCGCATACAACACTGGCAATACAATCAAAGTCAACAAAGTTGCCGTGATCAATCCACCTACCACTACAGTTGCCAACGGTCGCTGTACTTCCGCACCTGCATTAGTAGAGATCGCCATAGGTAAAAAGCCCAAAGCCGCCGCACTTGCAGTCAATAAAACGGGTCTTAATCGCTGTTGTGTCCCCAATATGATTCTTTGTTTAATATCGGTCATACCATGTGCTTTTAACTCTTTAAAATGTTCTATCAATACAATACCATTCAACACGGCAATACCAAATAATGCGATAAATCCTACTCCTGCTGATATAGAAAAAGGTAAGTCACGCATCCACAATAATAATACACCACCGATAGCAGAAAGTGGAATTGCTGTATAAATCAATAAGGCATCTTTGACCGATTGGAAGGCAAAATACAATAAGAAAAAAATCAGCAATAAGGCGATCGGAACAGCAATCATTAGTCTCGCTCGAGCAGAACGTAAGTTTTCAAACTGACCACCATAACTGACACTATATCCTGTGGGTAGATCTACTTTGGACTGAATGATTTTTTGCACATCATTGACGACTGACTCCAAATCTCTGTTTCTGACATTGACACCAATGACGATTCTCCTTTGTGTATTATCTCTAGATATTTTGGCTGGACCTTCAGTATAATTGATTTTAGCGACTTCTTCTAGTGGGATTTGTCCACCATTAGGAAGTGGAATAAATATACGTTTGATATCATCAATATCGCTTCTTTTTTCTTTGTCAAATCGTACCACCAAGTCAAAACGTTTTTCACCTTCGAATACATTACCCGATGTTTTTCCTGCAAATGCCATAGACATGATATCGTTAATATTCTGAATATCAAGACCATACTTTGCTATTTTAGGTCGATCATAAACGATGCCCATTTGTGGCAATCCTTCTACTTTCTCTACTACGATGTCTGATGCACCTTCCACATTGTCTATCAGTTTTTTGATCTGTTGAGCTTTTTTATTGAGTACAGTTAGGTCTTCACCGAATATTTTAATGGCCAAATCCGCTCGTACACCTGTGATCAACTCATTAAATCTCATCTCTATCGGTTGCGTAAATTCGTATTCGATTCCTGGAATTTTGGATGTCAAAGCTTCTGTAAATTTATCGGCTAATTCATCTTTTGTTTTGGCTGTAGTCCACGTTTTGATAGGATGGAGTTTGATGATAATGTCACTTTCTTCCATAGACATAGGATCTGTAGGTATTTCAGCGGCACCGATACGACTGACCACCTGACTCACTTCTGGAAATTCTTTTAGAATGCTCTCTATCATCGTGGTTGTTTCAATGGTTTTAGAAAGCGAAGTTCCTGTTTTTAAAACAGGTTGAATCACAAAATCTCCTTCATCCAAGGTAGGTACAAATTCGCCACCCATGGTAGAAAACAAAATCCCTGTCAATATCAAAAAACCAACGGCAAGTCCTACGACGGTCTTTTTGTATTCCAATGCCCAAGTAATTGTAGGTGTATACATCTTGGTCAAAAAAGCCATCATTCTCACAGATATGTTTTTTGGATTTTCTTTCACACCTTTTATAAATAAGGCAGACACTACCGGAACATACGTAAAACAAAGCAACATCGCCCCAATCAAAGCAAATGAAAATGTCATCGCCATCGGTTTGAACATCTTGCCTTCTACTCCGGAAAGTGATAAAATTGGGATAAATACAATGATGATTATGATCTGTCCAAATACTGCTGAACGCATCATTTTGTGCGCACTATTATGGGTAATTTTATCGATAAAACCTTGTTTCTGATCTTGTGGCAGAAAGTTGATTTGATCCGTCTTGGTCATCATTTGGAAAGAGATATACTCCACAATAATGACAGCACCATCGATGATGATACCAAAATCTATGGCGCCAAGACTCATCAAATTGGCATCTACACCAAAAATGTACATCATAGACAATGCAAAAAGCAAACTCAATGGAATGACAGAAGCCACCACCAAGCCTGACCTAAAATTGCCCAATAACAAAACAACCACCATAATGACGATCAAACAACCCAAAATCAAGTTCTCCGTAATGGTAAAAGTCGTTTTTGCGATCAATTCACTACGCTCCAGAAATCCATTGATAAACACACCTTCGGGCAATGAAGACTGAATCTCTGCCACCCTACGTTTGACATTATTGATGACTTCACCAGAGTTGGCATCTTTGAGCATCATGACTTGACCGAGTACTTTTTCGCCTTCGCCATTAGCAGTGATCGCTCCAAAACGATTAGCTACACCAAATTTCACACTAGCTACATCCCTAATCAAAATAGGTGTGCCTCCCCTATTGTCCACCACAATGCGTTCAATATCTTCTAGCGAACCCACCAAACCTTCACCACGAATAAAATAACTCTGATTGGTCTTTTCGATGTATGCACCACCTGAAATACTATTATTGGTTTCCAATGCCGAAAATATCTGCTGAATATTGACATTCATAGCATGTAATTTTTCAGGGTTGATGGACACTTCATACTGTTTTAGAAATCCACCCCAAGTATTCACTTCCACTACACCCGGAATACCTGACAATTGTCTTTTAACCACCCAATCTTGAATGGTACGAAGATCCATAGTCGTATATTTATCTTTAAACTCTGGTTTTACATCTAATATATACTGATAGATCTCACCAAGTCCTGTAGAGATAGGTCCCATCTCAGGCGTACCGAATCCTGCAGGTATTTTCTCAGAAGCCGTTTTTATTTTTTCTGCAATCAACTGTCGTGGCAGATAAGTCCCCATATCATCCTGAAACACAATTGTCACCACTGAAAGCCCAAACTTAGACACAGATCTCAATTCCTTTACCCCAGGAAGATTTGCCATTTCCAACTCCACAGGATAGGTAATAAATTGCTCTACATCTTGGGTAGCAAGGTTACGAGAAGTAGTGATCACCTGCACCTGATTATTGGTAATATCAGGTACCGCACCGATAGGAATATTCATCAATGCGTATACACCAAATCCAGACATAATGGCGACAAATAAAAAAACTAAAAGCTTGTTGTGAAGACTAAATCGAATAATGTGCTCGATCATGGATAAGATATTTTATACTACAAAGGTAGGTCGGACCATCATACGAGCTAAAAAAAAGGACTTAAGATTGGCTTAAGATTGAAGATAAGGTTGAGATTAAGATTATGGG
>DLGT01000142.1:0-8109 GCA_002482845.1 Saprospiraceae bacterium UBA7687 | reverse complement strand
ATCTCCCCTTCAGGGGCTGGGGGTAAACGAGTACATTTGAGATTGATGTTAAGGTTAAGGTTGATGTTAAGTAGAAAGACCACTTCCATTAAACATTACACGTTATACATTAAACAAATTAAGGTTGAGATTAAGATTATGGGGCGATCTCCCCTTCAGGGGCTGGGGGTCAACGAGTACATTTGAGATTGATGTTAAGGTTGAGGTTAAGGTTAAGTAGAAAGACAGCTTACCTTAACATTACACGTTATACAATAAACAAATTAAGGTTGAGATTAAGATTAAGGTTAAGGTTAAGTAGAAAGACTGCTTCCCTTAAACATTACACGTTAAACATTAAACAAATTAAGGTTGAGATTAAGATTAAGGTTAAGTAGAAAGACAGCTTCCCTTAAACATCAACAAGGAGCGTAGCTCTGACATCTTTGTAGCACAATATTCAAACCAACCACCCAAGGGGCGTAGCCCTGACATCTTAAATAGTCTGCATAAAACTTGGAGACTTCGCGCCTTAGTGGCAATTAGAAACTATCAATTTTAACATCCCTTAACTCCTTAATGGTTAATCAAAATGAGTTGGAATGCAATGAATCCTTAATTTATAGAAATTACTTCTTTAAACATTAAACACTTAAACGTTATACATTAAACAAAATAAGGTTCAGATTTAGATTAAGATTAAGGTTGTCCAGAAAGACCACTTCCCTTAAACATTACACGTTACACCTTAAACGTCAAAAAGGAGCGTAGCTCTGACATCTTTGTAGCACAATATTCAAACCAACCACCCAAGGGGCGTAGCCCTGACATCTTAAATATTTGTCACGCGAAGCTTAAGTTTACAGGGCTAGCGACCCTATGAAATATCACCAAACCTACTACGAAGATACCTCCCAATTTTCTCTGCCATTAAGCAACCTTTAATGATAAATATCTTATGAGCCTTTAACCTCATAAATCAATCCACAACATTCCTACCAAACAACCCTTAAACCACAGTCAACATATTTATGTATTTGCTCATCATCTGTGATAAAAGTAAGATTATTTTGTATGGCTTGCCAAATCATCATGCGATCAAATGGATCCTTATGATGGAAGGATTTTAGATTATGAAAGGACAGACTATCATCAAGATTTAGGTTTAGATAAGTACATTTAAAAAAAGTGTCGAAGCCTTCAAATAAATCTTTTGGTGATTTTTCTTTTAACTTAAGTTTGCCGATGGAAAACTTTACATTAATTTCCCATACACTAACCACACTTATAAAGAATTCGTTCTTATCATCCAATAAAAGTGAGCTAACTTTCTTACTTAGTTTTTGTTGATTATAAGCAATCCATAATAAAGCATGGGTATCAAGCAAGTATTTCATAGTCCCCATTCATTTAGTTCTTCATCAGACCATTGAAGGTCTTCTTTTTTAATATCTATACCTGAATCACTAAAAAAACCAAGTCTTCTTTCTTCTTTTTTCTCAGGTACAATGTCTTTACCAAAATAACCCACCAATTCTCCAGCTTTTCCTTTTACTACTTTGATGGTGACTCCTTGTTTGATCAATTCTACCACTTCTGAAAACCTAGCCTTAAAATCCCCTATATGCATGGTCTGGACCATAATAATAATTATTTTTCTGCAAAGGTAGTCCATTCTTAACAAGTTGTCAAGGAGAATATACCCTAAATTTAAAATTCATTTTGTCTCCTTTAGGGTCAGGGTAAAACAAAAGGAATTTTAAACTAAGTGTAATTTCAGGATACTCCCAAACCAATTTAAAACCATCACCCTTTGAAGTTTTACGTCTCAGAAGCTGTGTCAGTTCCTTGGGAATAAAACATGAAACACCTAAACATCAAAAAGGAGCGTAGCTCTGACATCTTTGTAGCAAAATATTAAAAACCACCATCCCAAGGGGCGTAGCCCTGACATCTTAAAAAGTCAGAATAAAACTTGGAGACTTCGCGCCTTAGTGGCAATTAGAAAACATCAATCTTAATATCCCGTAACTCCTTAATGGTTAATAAAAATGAGTTTCAATGGAATGAATAAATCCTTAATTTATAAAAATTACTTCTTTAAACATTAAACACTTAAACGCTTAAACGTTATACATTAAACATTCAAAAAGGAGCGTAGCTCTGACATCTTTGTAGCAAAATATTATAACCACCATCCCAAGAGGCGTAGCCCTGGCATCTTAAATAGCCCTAATAATACTTGGAGACTTCGCGCCTTAGTGGCAATTAGAAACCATCCATCTTAATATCCCTTAACTCCTTAATGGTTAACTAAGAATGACTTTGAATGTAATGAAAATCAAATTATACGCTCTCCATTTGTCTAAGAGTGAAAAGTCAATTCCCCAATCGAGTACAGCTTTAGCAGCATCAGCAATAGTGTGCAGCTTCAGCGGCATCTGCAATAGTGTGCAGCTTCAGCGGCATCTGCAAATCACCAGTTACAGCAAATCCACCAAATCACCAATTAAATCAATTCAGCAATTCAACCAAATCCAGCAATTCTGCAATTCCGCAAATCCACCAAATCAGCAATTCTGCAATTCTGCAATTAAAGCAATTAAAGCATTTCCTAAAACGGATCACTCAATTCACTTACCCTTATCAATGGACTATTGAAAAGTCATCTATTCTCGGTTTAGTACATGAATCAGCGAAAATGGATAAAATACTTAGCTTACCTTCTATTATGGTTTTTGTCGGACTAAACTACCACAATATTTTGAGTTTTTTCATGCGTAATCGTACTCACAGGGCAAATATCTTCACACACCATGCAGGCAATATGGCAAGGTGTATTGACGGCAATCGTATCAAATGCGGAGATAAAACCCGCTTCATGCGGACATACAGCTACACATGCACCGCAATTGATGCATGCGTTCCATCCTATTTGAAAAATTACGGGCTCTTTATGCTTCATCTGACTTAAACTTTTTTATAAACCGAATGTGGATTAAAATAATCGGACATCGTTTCATACAACTTAAGATTGCGTTGGTCAATATCTTCCATTTTAAAAATTGATTTTTTGACATGGTACAATTGCCACATTTTGTTCCCCAACCCTTCTTCCCAATGATTTTGATATCCTTTCAGATTTTCAGCACTAGTATTACTACCTGACTGAATCAGCTCGGCGAGAAACCCGCCAGCTATCATTCCACCTATCAAAGCAGTATGTAACCCACCGCCTGTTATAGGGTTCACGTGTCGAGCGGCATCACCCACCAAAATCAAATTAGCAGCATATTGAGTACGCAAAGGCGCTGCAAGCGGGACACCGCCACCCTGTACTGGAAGTATTCGTGCATGCTTCAACCGTTCTTTTAAAAAAGAGTTGTTTATAAAATGATCTAAATGCCATTGGGCATTTTGTTTGGTCATGGTACGAATAACACCCAATCCTACCTCGGCATAGCCATGACCTTTGGGGAAAAGCCACGCATATCCTCCTGGTGCCCATTCATGACCCGTTATTATTTCAAGCATACCATTGGTCTCTACACCATCCACTACAAACTGAAGGCAACTTGCCAATTCAGTCATTTTAATATGGGTATCTAGCCCAGCCCACTTCCCTACCTGCGATTGTAAACCATCTGCTCCTACCAAAACTTTAGTTCGCACGATAATTTCCTTATTAAATTTGCGTAAATACACTTCACAAGTATAATCATCCAAAGGTTTATAGCTTACACCTTCTGTTTTCAACCAGACTTCAGCACCTGCTCGTTCGGCTAAGGTCATAAGGTATCTGTCAAAACGTCGGCGATCTACGACATATCCTAATGGCTTTTTATCCACACCAATTCCGTATTTTTCTGGCTTAAGGATGCGGTAGTCAATATTTGATTGGTCTCCTACCTCATTGTACACCCTAAAACCAAAAATTTCATCTTGAACAAATTCTGCATTTGGGTCTATATCGGCATCTTCTAAAGCACTAGCGCTCAATGCTCCAGAGCATTGTATGGGTGCTCCGAGTTCTTGCCGTTTATCAACTAACAGTACTTTCAGACCCTTTTGAGCTGCAACACGTGCTGTTGTTGTACCTGCAGGCCCACACCCAATAATTACAACATCGTAATCAACTGGATTCATAAACATAAAAATATTCCATGGATAAAATGGTTAGGCTTTCAGGAAGAAATTTTGAAGCGTAAAGATAGTATATATGAAGTAGTTAAATATCACACAATTTTCGAAAAAAGTTATATAATTCATACTCATTATACCTTAAACAGCAACAAGAAGAAGCGTAGCTATGACATCTTTGATAACACGAAGACTTCATATCTTACTACTTAAAATCCAAAAACATTAAACAATTAAACCTTAAACAGCTGAAAGGAGCGTAGCTCTAACATCTTAAATGAGTAGGATCACTTGTTACAAATATAATAAATTAAAAGAATTCTCTAAAAATTATAAAAATTAGATTATCAAGATTAAATTTGTTTAAGAATATTCATAACATCCTTACAAAAAAATAATGAACGAGTTCGAAGAAAAATTTAAATCTTTTGATAATCGAAAACTTTTAAAAATAGTTGAAGAGTCAGCGAAATATCAAGAAATTGCCGTTGAAGCTGCCAAAATAGAATTATCAAAAAGGAACCTAAGTGAAGATGAAGTTCAAGCTGTAAAAGATGAATTCTCAGAAGAAAAAATCAACGCGAAAACAAGAAAAGAAAAATTTCAAAAAATAGAAAACAATGCCAAAAATTTTGGAACTGAGTTTTTTAAAACAATACACCCATTTCAAGACGAACAACAATCACTATATAGAAAAATAAACTTAATAGTAATTATTTTTGGAGCTTTAGCCATCTACCAAATTTTCAAAGAACGAAAGATGTTAGTTGCAATACTTTCTTACGATTTGAGTGAATGGGATTTAAGTATGCCAATTTATTTTTTTCCTATAATAATTTTGCCAATCAGTATATACTTTTTTTGGAAGAGAAGTAAGATTGGATGGATGCTTTTCACATCATATGTTATTTACAATCTTTTAAATGAAATAGGAATGCTTTATGTCACTTTGCAATGGATGAACCAAGAAGGATATGAGAGCGATTCATTAATGAATGGCTTACAATTGGAATTAACTGAAATGGAATACTTAATTCATCAGCCAAATCCCATGTTGTATTTGTTAATTATCTTTTTTTATGGAGCTACTTTATGGTCTTTAAATGTAGAAGATATAAGGACTAGTTTTCAAATTGATAATAAAACAAGATTAGTTACATTTGTTGTATCATTTTTATTAATAACTGGAATGATAGGTGTAATTATTTGAATTATTTGGTACAGGCAATTAGGTTGCTATGTTAATCTAAAAGATTTTTTTTAAAGTCCTACATTACAAATAATGAAATCATTTTAAAATGAATATTTTTTTAGCTTTTGTGTCTTTGTGGCCTTAAACATTAAACATTAAACCCCTAACCCTTAAACGTCAAGAAGAAGCGTAGCTATGACATCTTTGATAACACGGAGACTTCATTTCTTACTACCTAAAATCCATAAACATTAAACAATTAAACCTTAAACATCAAAAGATTCGTAGCCCTGACATCTTAAATGGTTTGAATAAAGCTGTGGGACTTCGTACGTTAGTGGCAATTAGAATCCATCAAACTTAATTTCCATTAACTCCTTAATGGTTTATAAAAACGAATTGGAATGCTAATACAATCAAATAATACTGACTTCACAGCTTGACTCCTTGGAAATAAAACATTAAACAACTAAACTTTAAACATTAAAAAGGGGCGTAGCCCTTACATCTTTGTAGAAAAACATTCAAACCCACCACCCAAGGGGTGTAGCCCTGACATCTTAAAAGTCAGAATAATACTTTGAGACTTCGCGCCTTAGTGGCCATTAGAAACCATCAATCTTTAATATTCCTTAAATTATAGAAATTACTTCTTTAAACATTAAACACTTAAACGTTATACATTAAACAAAATAAGATTAAGACTAAGGTAAAGGTTAGGTAAAAAAACAGCTTCCCTTAAACATTAAACATTATACTTTAAACAAAATAAGGTTGAGATTTAGATAATAAACCAATATTTAGGCGGCATTCCAACAAAATTGATTTATATTAGCATTAAAAAATTATTGACTCTGTAAAAAATAGTAATTTTGACGAACAATTACAATTTTTATAAAATATACACATGAAATATCTTATAATTTTAATGATTTCTTTTTTAGCTACACAGGTATTATACTCCCAATCACCCTCCAAAATTTGGCATTTTGGCATCAATGCAGGAATTGACTTTAATTATGATCCCCCTAGGAAAATTACTAATGGAAACCATTCCTTTGATGAAGGTGGAGTCACTCTGACTGATGAAAATGGTGACGTTTTATTTTATGTTGATGAAAATACAGTGTACAATAGAAACAATCTTCCTATGAAAAATGGTGGTGGTCTTATAGGTAATACAGGATCTTCTGCTCAGTCACCGATAGCATTGCAAGACTTAAAAAATTCTGAATTGGTTTATATATTTTATGTTGCTGACCATTTTGATAATAGTATTATAGGACAATTACGATATACCGTCATAGATCTGTGTGGTGATAATGGTCAGGGCGAAGTTTTGAGTAATAAAAAAAACATCAGAGTGCCAGGCCAATTTACGGAACGTCTCACAGCTACATATGATCCTATAAATAAAAGATATTGGATACTAACCAGCGACTATGATACTCAAAATGTGAAAGTTTTTGAACTTACAGAAAACGGATTAAGTACGACTCCTGTGACTTCTTACTTATCAGACAGTTCACGTCCATCTTATATTGGGATGATATCAATTAATAATCAACAAAACAAATTGGCCTATACATGTGGTCTTTCAGGTGGTTACAGAGGTATTATTTTGGCTGATTTTGATCTAAACACTGGAAGCGTAAGTAACCCGATGAAAATTCATGATGGTGATATATATGATGTTGTATTTTCTCCAAATAGCAAATATCTTTATGCAACTGATATTTTTGCAGGTTGTGTTTTGTATAAATTTGATTTAGAAAACAGATCTAATGATAAGATTTTATATGAAAAATCTGGAAACTATGCCTTCACTGCATTAGAAGGAGGTCCAGACGGTAAAATATATCTGGCTATCGCATCCGATAATGCTATCGGTCAAGTAGGTAATCCTGATCTTGATAATGAAGAATTTAACCCTGTTTTTCTACAATATGATTCTCCAACTAAAGTTGGTTCAGGACTGCAAAGTACACATTATTTTAAACAAATAATAAGAGAGCGGAAAATTAGTAAATACCTTGGTCCAGATACTATAGTTTGTAGTACGATCAATATTTTGTTAGATTCAGGTCTTGATCAAGCTAAATGGTCAAATGGGGCATCGGGTAAAACTATAAGTGCCACAAATCCAGGCCAATACAACTATTACTGGAGAGATTGTGGTATATTATATACAGATACTATTAACATTTTTTTCGAAGAAGAAATAACAGAAACAAAAGAATCAAATCATATATTTTGTGAAGGTGATTCTATAGTTTTAAGTGTACCAAGCTTGGAATACGTATGGAATACTGGAATTCAAGGCGACCAGTTGAAGGTCAAAGATGAAGGTGTTTATTTTTCAACTTATAAAGAAGGATGTTTGACAAATATAAATATTTTTAATGTTGCTGTTGATACCCTACTTAATTTGCCAGACTTAAAGGATACTTCATATTGTAACCAGTCAGAGTTTAAACTCAATATTCCCAAACCATATGAAATTTATAATGCTTTAAATGTTAAAATACCTGATGATAAATTAGTAAATCTGAATGGTTCTTTTCTAATACGTGCTCAAAATACTTGTGGTAATTTTGAGCAGAATATAACTATAAAAGTGGATACCTTCCCCAATCTTCCACAGAATAGTTATTTTATGTGTTCAACTTTGGATTTTCCATTGGAGGTAAGTACTGATGTGGGAGAGACATTTTGGAATGAGACTTTTCAATCCAAAAATTTTATAATAACTGAACCTGGAATCTATACATATGAAGTCAACAATAATTGTGGAGAAT
>DLGT01000116.1:1165-6585 GCA_002482845.1 Saprospiraceae bacterium UBA7687 | reverse complement strand
ACATAAGCATTTATATTATGCTTAATAAATTCACCTGCCACCCCCGCTAAAGTAAAAACCGATGGCACCTCTGCTGCCAAAGCCTCAACATAAGTTTGTCCAAAAGCCTCAATTTCAGAATCTGTAGAAACTTGAATGAATATGTCAAACAACGCATAAACAGATGATAGCTCTGATTCAAAAGAGACGCAATGATAACTTGATTCAGGTAAATCACTTAATTGTTTTAAAAGAACATTTTTATAATCTCCATTTGCATTAAATAACAACAATAGCGCATTTGGATAAATTTCTAATAACTGTTCGAAAGCGGGAATAATATACTGAATTCCCTTAAGTTCTGTAAATCTTGAGATTACACCAATTACAGGATATTTATTTTGGGGGTTGTATTTCTTCCTGAGCTTGTCAACAATTTTGATATCAGGATATTGAAAATAACTTATATCAAATCCATGATGAACTAAAACTACTTTATTGGCTGGTACATCCTCTTTATTTATTAAAACCCCAGCCACTACTTTTGAAGGTGCTATAATTTTTGTTGCTAGTTTATTACACAATTTATCCCATTTTACCCCTTTAGGAAAATATCTGAAATGATAATCAGAATGATGCCTGGTATAAATTCTGCTTTTTATATTAGCTAGTTTACCAGCCATAAGGCCTAAAATATTTGCTGTGTATAAATGGCAATGAATAACTTCAGGCTTGTGGCTTAGAAAAAGAAAAAACAATTTAATAAACGCAATGGGCCATTTCTTTTTAGAAGAAGTATCAAACCTGTAAACAGGAATTCTTTCTTTTTTTAAAAAATCTTCCAATTCAGAACTCCCACTATTAAGCAAGACGAATGACAGATCAAAATTTTGTTTGTCCAGATTAAGAGCAATCCATTCAAAAGATAAAGACTTCGTAATATCTGAAATTATGTAAAATACTTTTGTCAAAACCTAAAAAAAGGGGCTATTTACCAGTTAAACTTGAATTCTTCAACACTCTTTGCTGCCTGAATTTTTCCAATGGATTAGATATAAATTTATTAAGCATTATTGAGAAAATTACACAAACTATTGAAATATAAGCGCCCATCGTCACTGCTGAAACATTAATTTCATGGAATATATATATTATAAATGTATGAGATATGTATATAGGATAGGATAAATCGCCTAATTTCAGATCCATTTTTGAATTCTTACAATACTTAAATATGTAAGGTATGGAAAATGAAAATGTAGAAAAATATAGGATTTCTTTCATCGAAAATGGCAAAAAACTAAACCTTACTTCAGGTAAAAATGAATAGATAAGCGAGAAAAAGAGGACAAAAATCATAGCTGCTAATTGTATCTTTTTATCGATTTCTCTATTCTTTATACTTATAAATTTCTTATACGAAAAATAACCCAAAAGAAAAAACATAAGTTCTGTAGGAAAAAACCTGTAAGTCCAGGGATCTTCAATAAGAGACAAGCCATTAAAAAGAAATATTCTTAAAACAATTGTCAGGGCAAGCAGTATGAATACTGTCTTTGAATTTCTTCTTACAATAAATGGAGCAAATACATAGAATAAAATCTCAAGTCCAACCGTCCATACAGGTGGTATAAATAGAAATGAATGAGTTGGAGGATTGGTTAGCCAGAAGTTAGCTGTAAAAGTGAAGTACCCGGTAGCCGGATTTAACCACATAAACATTAAAGCATCAGAACCCGCAATAAAGATGTTCGTAAACGACAGAACAAAAATCGATATTAATGAATGCTTAATATTCATATAACCTTCTATAATTGGGACAGCAGGCGCACCTTTTATAAGCGCAATACTAATGAGAAATGCTACTGTACAAATCAGAACAGCCCAATAAATCGGATAGAGTCTTAATAATCTGTTAGTAATAAATAACTTATACGACCCGCTTATACCAATATATTTTTCATTTAATATCATAGTCATATAAAAACCGGATATGATATAAAATGCCTGTACTGCTACTTGACCATTGATAAAATGCATACCAAATATCCCATTACTATGGACCGCTACAACAGAAATAGCCAATATAAGCCTTATTAACCCCATAATTATTGCATTAACCTCTTAGATTTTTTATTTTATGCAAAACTCTTTTCAGTTTATTTGATTTTGCATATATTCTTTCAAAACTAGCAAGGAATTGCGGAAAACATTCGGTAATAAACCTTTTCCGTTCTAAATAAATCGATTGTTGGTTCTGTTTTGAAGAACTTACGCCCATCATATCAAAGCAGGTAACATTTGCATCTACATATTTGTAAGTTGTTGAAGGGTAACTAAACATTTTTGCAATGACTACAACATCTGCTATTATTTTGTAATTTGTATCAAATCCGCCAAAGCTATTAATCAAGTTCCTTTTGATTAACATTGCAGGATGAGGGGGCAAATCATGTTGGTATTGTTTATAAAATTGAATAAATGGATTTGACTTTAATTCCTTTATTTTATTTCCCACTTTACAGGAAATATTTCCATAAATTATATCCTCACCATTTGCCTGATTCAAAAGTTCGCCTATTGTGGTTGGAGACCACAACGTGTCAGCACTATTTAGAAAAAAAACATATTCTCCGCTTGCCTGCTTCAGACCTTTATTCATAGCATCATATAAACCGCTATCTTTTTCGCTTACCCAATAGGAAATGTGAGCAGAGAGCGACTCAATTACAGATATGCTGGAGTCAGTGCTATTCCCATCGATTACAATATATTCTATTCCCGCATACGTTTGCGCTGCTACTGATTTGATCGTTTTCTCAAGTCCAACACTATTATTAAGATTAATTGTGACGATAGATAATTTTATCATCGGCTCCTATTTTTTAGCAATTAGATTTGAATAAGGGTAGGATTTCTTTTTTGGAGACGGCAATAAAACTCCGTTATGTATTTCATACCATTGATATCCCCATTTGACCATGATATCATATATTTCACCAATATCGTAGCCGGCAGCCTGAGCATTTTGCTCGGTAAATTCAATTAACAATGTTGGCGAATAGTTGGTTAAAAATTGTTGAGCGCCTAATAACACGAACTTTTCCCAGCCTTCCACATCAATTTTCACTAAAGCAATTTTGTTCATATCCGTTCCTGCCAATTCATCATCCAAGGTAGAAACAGGAACTTTAACAGCATTTGTACTGGAGGAATCCGCAAAGGAATCCCAGGCATCGAATCCATCTTCGCATAAATTTAAGTTGAGATAACCTTTTGTATCAGAGATTCCAATGTTTCTTACCTCATAATTCTTATAAGGTGTTAAAGCAAGGTTTTCTACTAACCTACTAAATGTTTTTGGAGAAGGTTCAAAGCCTGTTACTTTCCCTGTTGGTCCTACTACATGAGCTGCTATTATTGAAAATAGTCCAATATTTGTTCCTATATCAATAAAATGGTCCCCCTTCTTTAAAAAGTTTGTAATAAATTCAAGTTCATCTTTTTCAAATCCGCCTTCAAAAATAAGCCGGCTCAAAACACTATCTTCATACAAATTTATCTGTATATCCTTTTGCAAAGTATGCATCATTTTTTTATCTTGTTTGTTTTCAAACAAAACCCTCCAATTCTCCAGCCGTTGTTGGGTAATTTTTTGCTCTTTATGCTTTAAATTAGCCAAACGAGATTGATACAATTGCTTTAATACAGGAAAGTTTATAATTAAACTTTTTAATTTCGAATTCATTATAATTTCTTTTTTAATTTTACAATATTTGGATAAAATGTTCCATTCGCAGTAATAATAATATCATATAGTTTGAATCTTATATTATCGGGAAGCCAAGTCCAATATTCATTTTCAATACTTGTAATCCACCAATGATGACATACGAATTTAAAAATCAAGTTTTTAGGGAATGATGGGATATAGTGCGGTCTGTTTTGCTCAATAAAAGGATTCAGTGTTCTCAATAAATCATTAGCTTTTTGATATTCACGATGCCGCAAAATAAGATTGGTACAACTCGCTAAAACGGTATCATTATTGAAAGCCAATGCGGAAAAATTATAATATATTTTTTTATTTGCGGCATGGGCTCTAATTGCTAAATCAAAATCTTCTGCATCTCTTAATCTATCATCAAAACCATTCAACTCAAAAAATAAATCTTTTGGAACAGAAAAGTTACTTGCAGTTATGTAGGGATTAACCAACTCTAGACTTTCTCCATTATTGTCGCCATCTTTAAATTCATATTTGGTCCAGTTTCTATGCAACCAAATCATAAACAATCCGAATTCATTCTTTTGGAATTCTTCCGACTCTTCTTCTCTCCCTGTCATTAAAGAGGCGGGATAGTTTTTATGGTGTGACTCATGTGCGGCCACCCAGCATTTTGAAGCTATCATATCATCATCTAAAAATAAGAGAAGACTACCTGTTGCGGCTTTGGCACCAATATTTCTTGCCTGTGCTCTTCCACCATTTTTTTGGTGAATGACTTTTACAAATGAATTATATAAATCCGATTTCAACAATTCTACTGTCCCATCTGTGGAACCATCAATAACAACAATTATCTCGTCCGGCTGCCGATCCTGCTCTTTAAGGCTGTTAAGTGCATTCTGTATTTTATGTTTACCATTATAAGTTGGTATAATTACAGAACAGGTTATTTTTCCCATCATTTCCCAAGCAGTTTTTTTAGTCTGGAATACCAAATAGAATTACTGGTGCTTAAATCTTTTTTGCTGATTGGTAAACTATGTTTTTCGGTAAATATACGACTCAAATCTTCGATACTTCCTGCTTTCAGAAAATTCAATTGTGGCCAGATGGCAGGATTTATATGATGAAAATTTTTGTACTCCTGATAGTTTTGCGGACTTAAATCCTTCCACTTATTAAAATATTCAAGGATATCAAAATCATTTTTGTGTCCCCAATTGTTCAGCTTTTCCCAAATTTCTGCTTCAGACCTTGCCCAGCTAAGATGTAAAATTGCAAACTCTGACAGCACATTAAAATTTCCATTTCGTCTACCATATTCGTACTTTGGAAACCGGGTTGCCACTTGTATAAATTCAATTTGTTGAAAGGTTTGAGGTTTTACATAATAAAAACCATCCTTATCTTGTTTATACAGCGTAATCCAAGGGCAACTCACATTAATGGGCCTTTTAGCATTAAGCGATTTAATGTATGCAACAAAACCCTTAAAATTAAGGAAGAACTCATCTGTATCTAACTGGACGTGCCACCCGCCGCCGCCTAAGAAATCGGCAATTTTATTGCGCTGCAGTACTTCATTTTGCATGGGTTCCATGTCAGCATTATAATAATTATCTTCTAAAAGCACAATCTTCTGGTCTGGATCCAAGCGTTTAATCAGGTCCTGGAAACCGCTTTCATTCCAGCTAAAAGCATTACCACTCCA
>DLGT01000116.1:0-1140 GCA_002482845.1 Saprospiraceae bacterium UBA7687 | reverse complement strand
TACCACTCCAACTTACCCTATTGCTATCAATTGAAAGGCAAATGATATCTGCATTTTCATATACAGGTGGAATGGAATACTCTAGTAAACTCCAATCATAAGCTACACAAAAACTTACTTTTATTTTATTGTCTAACATATGTCAATTGCCGCTTAAGATGGTAAAATACATCCTTAATGAATAATTTGCTATCCAATGGACTTTGAAAAAATGCCTTCACCGACCATCTATACCCTTCAAAAAATTTGTTTTTATTAAATGCCTGAATGGCATTATCTCTTATCATCCATATATGAGTATCAAAAATACCAGGAAGTAAAACTGTCCATTCCTTTATTTCTTCTAATTTATCCTTCAATGGTAAGCTAATGAAAACAGGATTCATATGTTTCTCCAAAAATTCATCTGCAATCACCTTTTTAATGCGGTACCAATAATGATAACTAACGGATTCACAGGGAATAATCTTGGTCCTGGTCTGCAATATTACAGAGAATGCATATTGCTCACTGGCATGATTGAGTGTTTCAGGGTAAAATTGGTCTGTAAGTGCATATACATCCGGAATAAACTTTATGTGATCAGGATGAAAAAACATGACCCCTGCATTCCAAGACACCATTTCAGGTGTTACTTTTATCAAGTCTCTATTTTGAAGTGAAAATGATTTTCTCAAAATCATTTTATAAAAATCCTGAAATGTCTGCCCAGCTGGTAGCTCCAAATCTTTCATAGCACTAAAAGGGTATTCAAGTAAATGCATACAAGATTTATCGGCTTCCAGATTATTCAAAATGACAGCTGGATCTTTTGTAAAAAAAGTATCAGAGTCTGCATACAGAACTCTGTAACCTGGGTACTTAAAAAAAGTTTCTTCTATCAATGCAATCTTCATACGGTGAAGAAAATCAATTTCTCCACGCATATTTTTGATTTTCTCCTGGGTTAGTACTACATAATTCACTTCGACACCAACAAGTTTATCCGTAAACCATTCAGGCTGATCTGTGAATAAAATTACTTTGCTGCTTATATCCGAAAAAGCGATGTAGGATAATATTGTCAGTAAAGCTCTTTTATACTCCTCTTGGCGCCCGAAGCTTTGGATGGCAAGTACACAATGTGATAGATGCATCTTC
>DLGT01000076.1 GCA_002482845.1 Saprospiraceae bacterium UBA7687 | reverse complement strand
AGCTTGTTTTTTGAGTTTAATCCCGAAATACCCCAAATCGTCAGCACTTGGGATGAAGAAGCAACAAATAGTAATTCAGAAATTAATATCTTCCCTAATCCCATCCAAAATGAAAGTGAACTTTCTATTCAGTCTAATGAACCAATTAAAACAATTGAAATGTACGATATAAATGGAAGACTCATAGAGCGTATTTCAGCAGTAGATGAGAAGATGACAATCGACACAAATCACTCACCTGGTACGTATATTATGAAGTTTCAAATGGAAACTCAAGGTTTTGTATATAAAAAATTAATTATTCAATAAATTAAATGATGAGTCAGGTCCGAAAACACAAAATTATTTATAATAAACCGTTCTCTACCCAAGCCTCAAAGAAAAACAATTGATTATCAATTTGCTGTTACCCATTAAATAAAAAAGCCGAATGACAATTAACTCATCATTCGGCTTTTTAAAATTTTCAGAATAATTCTATTATAAGAATTTCTGTACTTGTGCTTCTAAATCATTTCTAGGGTTGATAGCTGCAATCTTACCATCTCTTCCTACTAGAAATGTTTGTGGGATACTTCTTACACCATATGTACCTGCAGGTGCGCTTTCCCATTTTTTAAGGTCTGATACGTGACCATCCCATGATAATTGATCTTGCTCGATAGCTGCAAGCCATCTTTGCTTAGATCCATCCACTTGTTGTTTAAGCTGTTCAGGATCTGTAAATCTCTGAGCTGTACGGCTATCTATACCATCTAATGATACACTAAATACATCAAATCCTTGACCTTTGTATTTATTATAAATCTCCACCACATGCGGATTTGCTTTACGACAAGGTCCACACCATGATGCCCAAAAGTCAATTAATACAACCTTTCCTTTATAGTCAGACAATTTTCTCATTTTCCCATCAGGTCCAGGCAAAGAAATATCTGGAGCAGGCTCTCCTACTTTGATAGAAGCAGACGCTTGTTCCATTTGCAATTGTTGTCCTAGCTGTGCCGTGATACCTGCATACTGAGTAGTGATATCTAACTCTGGATATTGAGTAGTAAGTCTTTGAGAGACTGCCTTATGTACTTCAAGAAACTCAGGTCTGAATGTAAACAATCTAGTTGCCAATTGTAATCCTACCAATGGATCTGAAGTTTGTGAAGTATAAGTCGTTAATGACGGTACATCCATTTTTTTAGAGATATAATCTTTTACTGTATTGATATACTGTTCAGATAATTTTGAACCTGTCACCGTGTAATTAAACTCATTAAGGCCTTTCAGATCTGCATTAATTTCGACATCTTTTTCAGTACCGTCCATCACTAAGTCAGCTATTTGCTCACCTATACGAAGTCTATAAATACCTTTTTTAACACCATCAGGCAATACCAATTTGAATTTTCCACTTCCATCTACCTTTTCAGTTAAGAGAATCGTACTTTGAGTCGTAAGTGATACTAAATCTAGGAATATTGACATATTTTCGGCACCTTTTATTGTACCAGAAATTTTAGTTCCTTTAGTAGCCCCACAAGATGCCATCATGGCTAGTGGAAATAATAAAATGTAGAAATGTTTTAAAAAAGCCATTTTACTTTTTGATTTTAATTAAATAATTTAATACTTATAATTTATACAAAGGGGACCCTTGAGTCTTATCTTCATGCAAAATTATACATTTAACCAATAGCTTACATATCTTGTTGTTAAGAAGACTAGATTAACTATGTAAATTATGAATTTATTAACAAAATAGTTGCATCTAGTGCTCTTTTTAGGCACTAAAATGAACATCACATTCTACATGTGGATATTATTTTGTGATGATCACTTTTTTACTACTTTTTTCTCCTTTAGAACTTATGGTAATCACATATACACCAGGTATTGCATCCATGTTTAAATATTGGCCATCTTGGGTAAATGAAACATCCCTACCATGCACATCAAAAATAGATATTTTGTCTATGGCTTGTGCACTATCTAACATAAATCTACCATTATTCGAAGGATTAGGCATTATTGACCAAATCAAACTTTCATTATCCGATTTGCTATCTCGCAATGTAACCGTTTGATAATTTGGAAGTAAAATTTTAGAATTTTGTTGGACCAGTATGTCTGATTTTGCTAAAAGTGGAGCGGAAGTAGATATGGTAATAAATGGTTTGCCTGCTTGAATTTCTAAATCCTTTAATATTACGATCTTGATAATACCATTGACCTTATCTTTCGTAAACGATGTATTTGTCACTTCAAAATATGGAGATGAAACAATCATGTCTTCCATCAAAGCTAGATTTACCTTAAAGACTAATTCTACTCCTTCAGCGTTGATATCTTCATTTAATGTAAGAAGATATTCGTTGTCTTTAACTTGATCTACTACTTCAATGGTAGATCTTACATCCGTAGCTTTTTTATTTGCCCCTGTAATATCACCCATATAAACAGCTGTAAAATCTATACTTCCATCAAATTTCATTATATCAAAAACTTCTTTGACATTGGATAAATCTAAAACTGCTTTAATTTCAGAAACATCTACTGCAAAACGCCACATTTTGGTACTATTTTGTGAAGGTCTCAAAATATTGTCTCTAAGTAAACTCAGGTCATGTATCCTAATCTTGTTATCTCTATTCAGATCAGCTGCCATAAATTCAAAATTGACCAGTGTATCCATACCAAATAGATAATTCTGGAGTTTCTTAAGATCTGCAATATCTACTCTTCCTGTTTGTGCTTGATTATAGTCAGGCATTATTTGATAATCACTGTATAACGAAATATTTTCCCAGCCAAATTGCCCTATTTCATTGGTAGAAGTTATTTTTTCATTTTGTCCTTGACGCATTAGTGACATGCTTACATTTGGCATATTGGCTCCATTAGATTCTGTAACTGTACCAGGGAAAGTAGCAGTCATACTGCATGATCCATTATCAAAAAGCAATAAAAACGCTTCTACAGATTCCTGATTTCCAGCTAGATCAGTAATATATATGGTATAAAATTGAAATCCTGCATTTGAACAGTTTATAGTTCGCAATGTGTCATTAACATTAGGAGAGAAAGAATATCTCAACTTAGATTGTGGTGTACAATTATCAAATGAATGTATATTAAACAATCGCGGCGAAACCATAAAATCCATTACATTCCCTTGAAATGCTGCTGTCAAAAACTCATGCATGTATGGCGTAGGTTTTTTAAGATCCTTTGTTTCTACTATGGTGTGGCAAGATGCAAAATTTCCGCATTTATCTCGTACTGACCACTTGATTTTGTGTTTACCTACCTGAACTCTTTCTGGCAAAGTAATGGATATTTCCTGACCATTTGATACAGGATTAATTTTAAACTCACCGTTTTCATTAAAACCATATTTGTAATCTATATCGCCATTTGCCCACAGATCTATTTCTACAACCCAACTCAAAGACTCTGTCGCACAAATCCCCAAATCTACAGCACTATTTTTTATGGTAAATGGTGCTTTACAATCAGATTCTACACCTATTATTTTATCTGAGCAATCTCGAATAGTGGGCGGAGTTGACTCTATAACCTTTACAACTTGCGTATGTGTCCATATTCCTGAACCATCCCAATTCGGGTCTTGTGGTCTGTATGTACACCAATTTATTACCGTAAAGTTTCTATATATTTTGTAACAAGCATCTGGGGAAACTTCAAAAATTTGCTCCATCACATTTACGCCAAGTACATCACAAGGTCCTGTAATCCATGTCGGAGAGTCATTCTGGATATCATCTTTGCAGCCATAAATTTTATCAGTAGGAAAATTAATAACAATTGGTTCAGGATCGGCTAATAGCGTTATTCTCTGAATACAACTAGATTCTGTAGGTTGGTGGACATTGTCATTATTTAGATCTATATACCATTTTCTATCTACGTATCCGACTTTACATTGATTTAAGAATTTAGCATCTTCATATTTGGCTACTGTCGGTGGGTAACCAAATACTACAGGCATACCTACGACAGGCAAATAATGAATATCGTCGTGACAATACAAAGTTTTGTCAGGTGGACAATAGATACTTGCATGGCAAAAATTGAATCCCATCAGAAAAACTATTGCAAAAATTACTCGAGACAACATAGCTAAAAGTATTTAGAGTTAAAATCCTTATTTAAGGAAATTCTTTACTGAATTTAAACACAAAACATATGCAAAAATATATAAAATGACAATTACTTGTATCATATTTCCCTAAATTCAATGATATCGAACTTTTTTTCGTCTTTTTTTCTGAATTTTAATAAAAGTCAGGAGCGTTTTTCATTATTTTGCATTCTTATAGAAGGATTGTTATTCAAGAAACATGAAGTAGAAATATTGGAGTATCGAGTCACGAAACCAAAATCCTTTTTAAATTTTAACATCATAAACAGAAAAAATGAAATCAAAAATTTTAGGTATTGCAGTGTTTTTGCTTACAACAATTTTTAGTTTTGGGCAGTGTAATATTGCTGGATTGACCGTGACACCTTCAGAGTGCAATAACAATGGGAAGTTTTTTGTTACCATAAATTTTGATCATGTGGGTACATCACCAAAATTCAAAGTTTTGGGTAATGGTGTTAATTATGGTACATTTGAATATTCGAATCTTCCAATTACCATTGGTCCTTTGAATGGTGACTGCACTACCAACTATGAATTTGTAGTAAGAGATAATGAATTTGAGTCATGTAATGCTTTCAAAACTATAGGTACCAAATGTTGTACAAATGAATGTAGTATTAATTTCCAAAACGTGGAAGCAGGTAACTGTGAAGGCATGCTGTATCAATTGTCTTTTGACTTAGAATATTCAGATGATGCTAATAATGGCTTTGATTTGTTTACCAATGGCCAGTTTTTTGGCTATTACCAATATGAAGATTTACCATTAAACATAACCAATTTTCCGTCTAGCACCATAGAACCATATAATCAAATAGTAGTATGTGCCAATGACAATTCGAGTTGTTGCGATACTATAAGCATCCTGAATCCATGCATATGTAATATCTATAGATTACAAGGACAAGTCATTGATTGCAACGAAGATACAGAAACTTTCTCTATAAAATTAAACTTTAAACATAACTTGACATCAGACAGCTTCCAAGTTGGTGGTAACACTACAAATTATGGTACTTTTGGGTATAATCAGCTTCCTATTACGATTACAGGATTAAGTTTTAGTGATGTGACGCAATACGAATTTTTGATTGTAGATCAAAATGATGCTTTTTGTTTTAGTTCGTTTGAACTCGGCAAAGTCACTGAATGTAATTTTGACTGCAATATTTCAGAACTAGTTGTGGAACCATATGCATGTGAAGATGGACAATTTTATGTAGATATAGCATTCGATTACGAAAATACAAGTATTGCAGGATTTTCCATAGTGGGAAATGGTCAAACTTATGGTAATTTTGAATACGGAGAAGATTTTTATACACTTGGACCATTGGAAGCAGATTGTGAGACCCTTTATGAGTTTATTGTCAGAGATAATGAACTCACAGATTGCAGAGCTGAGAAGAGATTTAATGAGCCTATTTGTTGTGATGCAGATTGTGAAATTACAGAGTTTAGATTAGATGAGATTTGTGAAGAAGGTAAATTAGTCGGCTTTTTATTTAACTTTAACCACTCTGCCACCAATGGAAATTTTGTGATCAAAGCCAATGGCGTAAACCTAGGAACATTTGCGTACGCTGACTTACCAGTAACTATAAATGATATAAATTTTAATACTCAACAAGTACAATTCGTAGTTTTTGATAGTGAAAACGAATCTTGTAGCCTAAGCAAAACTTATACATTTGAGTGTTCTGTGGGTGAAGAATGCGACTTTAGAGATATGGTTTTGACCGTGTCTGACTGTAATGAAGAAGGTCAGTTTTATGCAAAATTAAAATTTAAAGTCACTAGCCCAGGTGAACAAGGTTTTATAATTAAAGTAAATAGCGATATCTTTGATACATTAGCATATGGACAAGAAATATACGAAATCGGACCTTTGGAAGGTGATTGTAGTACTTTGTATGAATTTTTGATATACGATGTAGAAAATCAAGATTGTGGAGCAGTATATAATTTTACAGAAAAGATTTGTTGCAATGAATGCCAGATTTCAAATGCTACCCTCTCTTTTCTACCATGTGAGGAAGGAAAATTTGATGTAATCTTAAATTTTGAGCACGAAAACACATCTCCAAGATTCAGATTAAAAATAAATGGAGAAGCGAAAGGACCTTTTATGTATGCTGATTTGCCATATACGATTGAAAATTTGACGGAAAGAAAGGTATATGAAATAGTAATTTTTGATGGTGAAAATGAAGCATGTAGATTATCTGTTGTAATTCCTTCTATTGAGTGTCCATCTAGCACAAATGATGACCTTGCGAAAAGTGTTCAGATTATAAATAAAAATGAAAAAGTAGAGTTATATCTAGATGAACTTTGGGGCAAAACGCACGTCAGTATCTTTGATATTACGGGTAAGTTTCTGATAAATAGTACCATAGAAAATAATTTCGGAACTATTGAAATCGATCATTTGAATTCTGGAATTTATTTATTAAGACTTGATAATAAAAAGATCAATTATACCAGAAAATTGATTAAATATTAAGCAATACTTATTTTAGTCAAGAAAAAAGGAAAGCCCTTTTAACATTAAATTTTGCAAGGGCTTTTCTTTTAAATCACATATTAAGAGCCTACTCCCAAAAGTCCTTATTTCAAATAAAAAGGGAAGATATTTATTTCTACATTGATAATCAGAAGTATACCCCTTTAGTTATACCGTTAATTTT
>DLGT01000089.1 GCA_002482845.1 Saprospiraceae bacterium UBA7687 | reverse complement strand
GGGGATGATGAGGGGGCGGAGAAATTATTGTATAAAGATTTGGTGCTAGAAATTCTTAAAAAAATAAAAGATGCAAATAGAAAAAAAATCAGTGTTTTTAACGACAATATATCAACGCTCAATTTCTCTAACATAGGCTTTACCGACATTTTTGATTTAGACGGAAAAAAAATTGAATTAACATTTGTAATTAGAAAGTCCGAAATTTCTCTAATAAAAAATGAAATAGCATCTTGCTATAGCAATAAAACGAAAACAGAGAAGTGGAAAGGATTAACAATATATGAGTTTTCAAGAGCCAAAATTTCAAACATACTTACTAAATCTTACAGCGTTGGCGATTTAGTTTTTGAATTTTTTGTACAAGATAACGAAGCAGAAATCTTCGAAAGATATCTAGAGTTCGACCCTTATAACTCCGCTTTTAATCAAACCAGATGGCCTAAAGACGAAATTATTATCAGATTAAAAAGAAAAACTAATAATAATAACAGAACTGTTGGACAAATTGAAATTAATGGTGTATTTAAAGGCTATACACTTGAGTTGCCTAAAGGTACGGACATAGAATCCCAAGCTACCTGCACAGAGATAAAAAAAAGTGAAAATACCTGTAAAAGAATTCTTAGAGGGGTTTATAATTTTGAAGTTACAACTTGGTCGGGAAAAAAATGGGCGATAGGAAATTCTTTAAGACTTTTTAATACTCCAGGTAGAGATGGTATTTTAATGCATAGAGGAGTAAATGCAAATATATGGTCGGACGGTTGCATTTTGTTGGTACGTAATGATCCAACGACTGATGCAGAAGATGATGGTCCAAACCAGAGAAGTAACCAAATAGATGATAGTCATAACTTTAGTACTGAAATAGCTAATCGTATCAACACCCTTGAAAATGAAATAAAAGCTAAATACAAATTAAAAACAGTCAAGAAAACAATAATTATATCAGAAGAAGATGAAATTAATAATTAATCTACTAATAATAATCGCATTAAATGCCACCGCAAGTATGGCACAAAAAAAAATCTCTGAAGACATTAAGTATTATTTAAAAAAAAATAAGTTCCAATTGTGCTTATACGAGTTGTCTTTCTGTACAAAAGAGATAATGCCGATGCTTGAAAATGACACATTAAGTCGTAAATATTTGAAAAAGAGTTTAAGTCAATCTTTTGACTCTAGATTAGATAAAGTTGAATTATTTATAAACTATAAGCAGTCGCAAGTGTTATTTGATTCTCTAGCAATTTTGAAATATCAAAAGATATATCCAAAAGCCTATACTTTCGTAATGAATCTAAAGAAGACGATTCCGATTATTAATGAAAACTTTGGAGATTATGTACAGCCTTTTGTAAAAAGTATAAAATATCCAGACCAAGTAGACCCGATCTGTAATTTTTATTTAGTCTACTATAATGAAGAGAAACCTTTTGATGAAATTCTAAAAAATAATGAGGCATTATATTATTTTAATCAATGGTTAAAATATGGATTTATTGAGTTTAGGGGCTATTCACAAAAAACTACACCGCAAAATGAAATTAGTGATAGAATTATGCTACGAATTAAAATCAATCATCAAAATCAAAAGAATGAATTACTTAAGAGCACACTAACAATTATAAAAAAATTGCAAGACAGCTAATTAATTTTCTATTAGTGTAGATGTTTGTCGCTGTCGGCTTAAATAATTTGCTTTTTCAACCGCTTATAACCCAAGCGTCCGCTGGTACTGATCTTGACCCCAACTGGTTTAAGTGTTCGCTTTTTCAGCGGTCACTTAAACCTTAAATGAAACCGAAGACTACCCTAGAAGTAGGTACAGGTCATTCCGAAAACAATAAACGGGCGCAACAAACGATAAACAGAACCTATGGCAACAAAATACAGATTTGGAGATGTCAGCATACCACATTTTATAACCTTTGCAACCGTTAACTGGATAGACGTTTTTAGCAGGGAATGTTATAAGCAGATAGTCGTTGAAAGTCTAAAGTTTTGCATTGTAGAAAAAGGATTGAACTTGCATGCCTGGGTAATCATGAGTAACCATGTTCATTTGATCGCTACAGCCAGGGAAGGCTTTGAACTGGTTGATATTATAAGAGATCTGAAGAAATACACCAGTAAAATGATTATTACAGAAATAGAAACGAATGTACGGGAAAGCAGAAAAAACTGGATGATATGGATGTTCAAATGGGCTGGGGGGAAAAACAGCAACAATAAGGTTTATCAGTTTTGGCAACAAGATAACCACCCTATAGAATTAAGTACCAATATAATGATAGAACAAAGATTAAATTATCTACATGAAAATCCGGTTGCAGCAGGGATGGTAACCGAAGCTCAGTATTATAAATATAGCAGTGCCACGGATTATTACGAAGAAGGGAACGACCTTATTCCAATAGAGTTGATTTAGCGGTGCTTATTTCGGTCTGGAGACCTTGGTTTTTATAACAATTTAAGTGACCCTTCGGAACACTTAAACCAGAGGGGGAGCAGAAAATGCCATGTATTTAAGTAAAACAGTGACGGGAAATCAAACAGAACTTTCGGCTTATGGGCAATGGACAGATTTTAGCACCTATAAATTTGAAAATGTACAAGCTACCAATTTATTAGATCTTACCGATGATGCTGTAAGGCAACAGTTGGGAACACAGTTTGATGATTTGGTACGAACCTTGGGAAGTAAAAAAGATAATTATGATATTACCAACGAGATAGCCTCATGGGCAAGACAAAACGGCTATAATGGTATTATTGCTCCGGGGGCAAGAGGTGCAAAAGATTATGAAAATGTGATTTTGTTTGACCAAAGCTATATCAATCAAATTTTACAAGGCAAAACCCCTCTTAAAATACCAAAGTGATGACAGAGGAACAAAAAGAAGCATTAAAATATAAAGATTATCCTGAAAATAGCGGAGGCAAAGCTATTTATGATATGTATTTTTTACCTTTTCAAGAATATCTAAATAAATATTATACAAACCCCGACTTAACTGGGTGGGAGCGATGGAAAAACAAGTACATAACACCTGCTTTTGATGAAAATAGGCACTATGAAATGATAAAAAACTTTGGGTATGCGGATAAAAAGTTTTATGACTTTGATGCTCAAAATAAATTTTATGAGCAATTAAAAAATGACGAGAGGATAGATGATGACATAAAACAATTTATAGGCTTTTTAGCAGGTACAGGCTTTTTTAAAAAATATAATTTAACCCTTGACCAATGGTTTGCGATGAAAAACTGGGCTAATCCGTATGTTCCAAACGAAAAAGGTATGACAATAAATGAAATTCTGAACTATAAGTACGGAAATAATTTATTGAGAACCAACTTACCAATTTTAAATTATTGGAGAAGATAAACAGCGACACCCTCCTCGCTGGCGCACGCGTGTCGCGTGTGAAATACCAGTAGCTAATGGAAAGTAATTAAACTAAATAATGAGCCGTAAATACACCCAACTGGTTTAAGTGTTCGCTTTTTCAGCGGTCACTTAAACCTTAAATGTAACCGAATACTACCCTAGAAATAGGTACAGGTCATAGAGCCAATTAGCGGCTCTTATTTCGGCCTGGAGACCTTGGTTTTTATAAATAATTTAAGTGACCCTTCGGAACACTTAAACCAGAGGGGTGTATTATTGAATTTAGAGCAGGTAAAATTTACAAAGTAGATAATGTATCTGGACATTTTAAACCATCCGCTCAGTCATTACAAAATGTACAGCCATTATTTAATCAAAAATTTTCGCCAAATAATTTCGCTAATGATTTTCAAGGATTTATCCCATTCTCAAATTAAATGCAATGGAAGATTTTATAAATAAGTGGATTTATTTTGAATTACTTTATTACAAAGATAAGTTTCAAACGATTGATAACTTAGAATTTGTACATCCTAACGATAGAGATTTTGTGAAAACCCATTTAACAAATACTTTTTATCAGTGCATTGGAGTAGAAGGGGAATATTTGAAAGTAAAATCAAAAAATAATCTACTTCGAATAAAACCACGGATTATAAAAGGGTATTTACCTACTCCCAAATTTATTTGGGGGGATAAAGTTATAGAGAAAGGAAAGCTAGATACGGAAGCAGTAATTGATGACTTTTTTTGGCATCAAAATAAAGAGCAATACTTATTTTATGTAAGAGTTAATGGTAAAAGAAAATCAAAGCAATTGACGGATAATGAATTGTTAGAAAGCCTCCCTTAATCTGGCCTTCACATTTACATTATACTTTGCAATTTAGTTTACCCCAACTGGTTTAAGTGTTCGCTTTTTCAGCTGTCACTTAAACCTCAAATGAAAACTAAGACTACCCTAGACGTAGGTACAGGTCATAGAGCCAACTTAGCGGTGCTTATTTCGGTCTGGAGACCTTGATTTTTATAAATAATTTAAGTGACCCTTTGGAACACTTAAACCAGAGGGGGATGATATGGATGTTCAAACGGGCTGGTGGGAAAAACAGCAACAATAAGGTT
>DLGT01000075.1 GCA_002482845.1 Saprospiraceae bacterium UBA7687 | reverse complement strand
TTATCCGCCTGTTTATTCAATCGCCTTTTTTATGGTACTTAATTTAAAAGTAAAACAAATCACAAAGCTATTGAAAGTGCTGATTAAAAAATCAAAGCCAATCAAGTTAATAGACTTAAAAAGCTGAGACTCAAAAAGATTTTATTTATTAAAAGTTTCACTGATAAGATTATAGCCTTATATTTGCTACTTAAGATAAAAAAAAACCATAGCTAAAATTAAATATAATACAAAAACAATAAAAAAAATCAAAAATGAAAAAATTAATTTTTACACTTTTATGTGCTTCAATTTTAACAATTACCAATGCTCAAGAAACTGAAAAAGGGAATAAATTTATCCTAGGAGGTTCGATGAATTTCCTTATTCAAAATAATACTTACCCACTTTCGAGTTTTCCGCTAAATTCAAGGATAGGAGGAATTTATTCTAATGGCACTAATGATACTAGATTTACAACGCTAGCTTTTAGTCCATATTTCGGAAAAGAAATCAGCAGTAACCTAATGGTCGGCCTGCAATTTGATTATAGAATAGAGAATAATGAGCAAGATGATGTGCAAGTGTTTGGTCTTGGGCAATCAAATCCGAATACGATAGATCTTAAAAGAAATTCTAATCAAATTGGATTTGGCATCTTTACAAGATATATCATAAATCCGAGCAGCCAATTTAGTTTTTTCTTACAGCCTTATGCGCAATACAATCTATTGAATGAAAAACGGTCAGAAGACGCAACTGTGATTCAAGAACAAAAAGCGAATTATATTGAACTAGGTGTAGGGTTAGGAATGACCTACAATATTAACAAGAATATTAGGGCAGTTTTGAGATCAGGTGGAGTAAGTTATGTTACGGGGAACTGGGAAATAAAAAACACAGATACAGAAAAGAATTTTAGTTCATTTGGTACGAATTTAAGTTTATCGAGCATCTTCTTCGGATTCGAAATTAGAATATAAAAAAGTAACAAACCCATATGAAATACTTCCCATTATTATTAATCGCTCTAATCCTATGCTTCACAGCTTGTAAAACCAATAAACCTGTAGATTTGGATTACTGTGAAATGTTAACAAAAGATCAGTCACATTTGAATGAAGGTGTAACTGACCCAAATAAAAGAAAAGAAAATACTTCGTTACGGAATAAAGGTTTTGAAGAGAATTTTCAACAAATACTAGTACTCACCAAGCAACAAGGTTTTCCAAATGTCAGTTTTGAAGGGCTCCCAAAAGATTCCTGTAAGTATTGGGCAGTCACTGCTACCTTGATACATATGGCTCAGACAAAACCTGAAGTATTTTTTAGTGAAGAAATAACTACGCTATTTAAAGAAGAAATCACTAAGGGCAACTTGGATTCGGATGATTTGACGCCTGCGTACAGAATTAGTTTTACAACCGAACAGTTTTGCCAAAATTTGGAAGCATCTGTCAAAAATGCTATCCAAACCTTGGGTATGGAGCCACATTTGAATGGCTCCCCTACATTTAAGAAATGTGATTAGGATGGAAGACACTTAGATATTTAACATGTATTCAACCATTTCATTCTCTGAAAAAGAAGAACTATCCATTTATCTCCATTATTTATAATTTAGTAGCTTAAACAAGTACTTAACCTCATCTGATGTATCTTTGATGTATAGGTTTACCATTTGTTCTGTACATTAAAACCTATTTTTGCTACATCGTTCATTTGTAAACTCCAAGATTTTGAATATCATTAGATTAGCCATCATTTTAATTTCATTTTTAGTAGGATCATCTCAAGATCTTTTTTCACAGGTTGTTAATGTCGGAAGTGGAAGTTATACCACCGTATTTCCAGGTACAGATGTTGCAGGGCGAAATGGATTTCCATCGGGAACGCCTCTCACAACCGGTAAAGCTGCCACAAAACCTGTACCTACGAATGATTGGTGGTCGCACAAGGTCAAAAATAATCACTCACCCAATTTATTTAATTATCCGTTTACCATGAAAACGGTCAATCAAGGTTTGGTACTGACGTACATTCCTTGGGGACCAATAGATGATATCAATCCTGTCACCGTGGGTGTCAGTGGACTGAATGCTTCTGCAGCTAAGGTGTCAGACTTTTCTGATTGGACAGTGAAGATGGATTGGTCCAATACTAACCATAATTTTCAGACGACAACTGGTATCGGTATGCCTTTTGTATATTTTGAGAAAGGAACAAACGATGTAGCAGAAATCAATGTAACACAAGGCAATGTTACGATTGCAGACGAAATGTTGATCATTCAGGATCTAAGGAATGGAGCCGATTTTGCCGTATATGCGCCTGTGGGAAGTATTTGGACAAAAAGTGGAAATACTTATACTTCTACTTTGAATGGCAAAAATTATTGGTCTTTAGCATTCATTCCTTTGACTGCTACTAATGTGACAACTGTTGCTAATGAATATAAAAAGTATGCTTATGTATTTCCTACTAATGCGATATCTACCTATTCTTACGATGAAGCGACATCGATTGTAACCACAAACTTTAACGTAGAGACAGAAGTAAAAGAAGGTACAAATAGTAATATGTTGATCGGTTTATTGCCGCATCAATGGGCCCACTTAAGCCCAAGTTCACCTGTGCCGAATCAAGCAACTTACCAAACCGTACGTGGTGAATTAAAGACCATGGCTGGCAACACATTTACCGTTCAGAATACTTTTTATGGCATTCTGCCTACTTTACCATACATTGATTTTTATAGTCCTAGTTTTAGCCCTGCTGCATTACAATCAAAAATAAAGTTGCTCGAGAATGATGGTCTGAATACTTGGACAGATTCTTACAACGAAGGTCAAGAAATGAATCGACTCATTCAAACGGCTAGGATAGCAGAGTTGACAGGAGATATTGAAGCCCTTAATAAATTAAAAAAAACGGTGCAAGATCGATTGGAAGATTGGTTGTCTGTCAATAGTGGCGAAGTTGCATTTTTGTTTTATTACAATAAGAATTGGTCTGCCATGCTAGGATATCCTGCTGGTCATGGACAAGACAATAATATAAATGACCACCACTTCCATTGGGGATATTTTATCCACGCAGCTTCATTTGTCGAGCAGTTTAATCCTGGATGGGCACAACAATGGGGAGGCATGATCAATTTATTGGTACGTGATGCCGCGACGATGGATAGAAACGATTCCTTATTCCCATATATGAGAAATTTTAGTCCCTATGCAGGACATTGTTGGGCAAATGGTTTTGCTTCTTTTCCACAAGGTAATGATCAAGAGTCAACGTCAGAAAGTATGCAGTTCAATTCTTCATTAATACATTGGGGTAGTGTGACTGGCAATGATTCTATTCGAGATTTGGGTATTTATTTGTACACCACGGAACAGTCGGCTATAGAAGAGTATTGGTTAGATATGAATGAAAGAAATTTTCAACCAAACCAACAATATAGTCTTGTATCTAGGGTTTGGGGCAATAGTTATGACAATGGTACTTTTTGGACAGGTGATATTGCGGCTTCTTACGGCATTCAGTTGTATCCGATACATGGAGGGTCACTTTATTTAGGTCAAAACACCCAATATGTAGATAAACTTTGGGACGAAATAGAAAGGAATACAGGTATTCTCAGCAATGAGCCCAATGTCAACCTATGGCATGACCTAATGTGGCAATACCTAGCATTTATAGATCCTGCCAAAGCAATTGCACTCTATGATTCATATCCTAATAGAGGATTGAAATTCGGAGTGTCAGATGCACAGACTTACCATTGGCTTCATGCTATGAATGTGCTTGGCAAAGTCGATGCAACCATCACTTCGGACAATCCATTAGCAGCTGTTTTTAATAAAGATGGAAGAAGAATTTATGTAGGCCAAAATTATGGTACAAATCCTATCAATGTTACTTTTTCTGATGGATATGTATTGCCTGTTCCGGCAAGAAAATTAGTGACTAGTTTAGATGTGGATTTGACTGGTGAGTTAACATCTAGCTTTGAGCGTGCTTATCCGAATGGAAGTGTTGATTTGACCGTTGATGTAAGTAGTACGGCATCTGTAGATAAAGTTGAATTTTATGAAGGCGAAACAAAAATAGGAGAATCTTTACAAGCTCCTTATGTGATCAAAGCGAGCAATCTATCCGTAGGAAGACACAATTTTGTAGCTAGAATTTATAATAATGATAATTTTGGTGTGACCAATATAGTTACTGTTGTTGTCGGTGATCAATTACCTTTTACTGGTACGCCTATAGCCATTCCTGGCGCTTATTTTGCAGGAGATTATGACATTTATGAAGGCGGCAATGGCAATGGTATAGCTTATCAAGATGTCTCGATAAATAACCAAGGTAGTTACCGACATGACGAATATGTAGATGCGATCACCATAAGTGGTGAAGGCAATACTGTGGGTTGGATATCTACAGGTGAATGGATGGAATATACCGTCGATGTAGTCACTGAAGGATTATATAACCTTCAATTTCGATATGCATGTGGCAATACTGCTGGTGGTGGACCTTTTAATATTGAATCTGATGGATTAGTCATAAAATCAGGTATCACTGTAACAAGCTCAGGTGGATGGTCTAATTGGACAACAAAAACCGTAAATGACGTACCTCTAAAAAGTGGTAAACAAACCATTCGATTACAATTTGCAAATGGAGAATTAAATATTGGTAAGTTTACCTTTGTGTACAAATCTGCTTTACCTTACGATCAACCTATATCAAATGCGGGCGACAACCAAATCGTTGTATTGCCACTGTCTACCACAACATTGGATGGAAGCCAAAGTACCAATGGCGGAAGTGGAACTTTAAGCTACCAATGGAAACAAATATTTGGTTCATCGACCTTGAATATCTCTGACAAGCAAAGTTCCAAGCCTACGGTCACAGGTTTGGTAGAAGGTGTATATCTTATGCAATTGGAAGTCAATAATGGTGCGTACACAGACATAGATGAAGTGTATATTATCTCTAGCACAACCAGTAATGTAGCACCAGTAGTCGCTATCCTTGCGCCGAGTAACAATGCATCGTACTATGTAGGGGAAACTGTAAAAATAAATGCTTTGGCATCTGATCTAAATGATAGCATTCAGCGTGTGGATTTTTTTGCTAATGGTGGTTTCTTAAGTTCAGATACTTCATTGCCATTTAGTGCAGCATGGACTTCGGAGTTGGGTAATTATGAATTGACAGCTGTTGCCTACGATTATAATAATGGTTCTTCAGTTTCGAATATTGTGGAGATAGCTGTTGTGGATGCGCCACCTTGTCGTGGTACTTCTTGGGATGGTGATTTTGATTATGTTTTTTCAGATGATAAAAACAATCCAACACTGACATTTATACCATCAGGATCTGGTGTCGGTACACCTACATGCATCTTATATTATGGTAAAAATCCAAGCAGTTTGCCAGGTTATGGTGTTACTGCTAATGTCCCATTCAAATTGACAGCTAGTGAAGGTGATTTGATCCATTTTTACTACACCTATTCTTTTCCAGGTGCTGTAGAAAAAAACAATTCTGCCAATAAAGATAAATACATCATAGGTTCATGTAGGACCACGACATCTACGCAAGAGACAGCCGATAAGCATTTAACATATTACCCCAATCCAGTGACAAATGTATTGCACCTATCACTTGCAGAAGGCAAAAACCAAATAGCCATTTATAACCTTGCAGGCGCGCTATTACATTCACAAGAGACGACAATAAGTCTTTTTACCTACGATATGTCTCATCTAGCATCAGGAATGTACTTAGTTTCTGTAGTAAATAATGATAGAAGAGAAGTTGTGAAGGTCATTAAACAATAAACAAATTGTGTTAAGTCTTGGAAGTTACTCATGATTTATAAGGCAGCATCATTGATACCATTGATAAAGTTATAAGTTTGATAAAACAGTGGTGGTACTAAAGACTTTTATTTATTATTTCCTTTTTGATATGATTCAAAAATAATAAGGAATGTATTGTGCCTTCTTTTGTGATGGTATTTAGAATATATGAATATCAGGAAGCTTCTTTAATAATCGCAATAAATAAAATATTTTTACGGCTTGATTAAACCTTTTGGTAGATTTGCCATCCAATACAAAATTTATTTCCATCATGGCAAACAACAATACACCAACTTCTTTTAAAATCAGAGTCATTCACAGGTACTTGGGATTTTTTTTATCGGGCATCATGGCTGTCTATGCCTTAAGCGGTATCCTGATGATCTTTAGGGAAACAAACTTTTTGAAAAAAGAAGTTGTCATAGAACATAAACTCGAACCTAATTTGACAGAAGGCGAACTTAGTCCCAAATTGCGCATGGGTGTAAAAGTGGAGAAAAAAGAAGGTGACGTTATCTATTTTAAAGAAGGAACATATGATCAAAAAACTGGTATTGCTGTCGTGAAAAAGAAGCAGCTACCATTTGTGCTTGAAAAAATGGAAAAGCTACATAAAGCAACTACAAAAAGTCCCGTTTACTTTTTGAATATCTTCTTTGGTCTTTCACTGCTCTTTTTTGTTTTCTCTGCATTTTGGATGTATATGCCATCTATGCCCGTGTTTAAGAAAGGCATGTACTTTGCCATAGGTGGAATCATTTTGACCCTAGCACTTTTGTTTATCTAGGTTTTAGTTTATAGGAAAAATGTAGCCTGAAGCAAACCGTTTGCTATTATCCACATAAAAACATTCCTATACTTTTTTAAGTTTTATTTCCATCCAAACCTAGATTGGATAGTTTTTTCGATGGTTCATTCATTTTTTATTTCTTGCATAAAGCTTTATGAAGGCAAACACCTTTGGTCGATTGTCCTATTGGTATATGGAAGTATAGCTGTGGCACAGCAAGTATCTTTTACAGACAAAACGCAATTGCTTACGTACATTACGGGTACGATGGGGCAAGCTAAATGTGGCGTAGATATGAATGGTGATGGGCTAGACGATATCACTCGTGTAGGGGCTGATGGCTTGTATATCGATTATCAAAAAAGTGATGGTACTTTCCAACATATACATTTTCCTATTGAAGTAAGTGTTTTACCGCAATGGTCTATATGTGCAGGTGATCTAGATCGCAATGGCAGCGTAGAACTATTGTTTGGTGGAGGTGCAGCAGTGTCTGTTTTGAGTAACATCAATGGGGAAGCATATGTGGAAAAAGTATTGCCAAATAGGATATTTAGTCAGCGCTCCACTATGATCGATATTAATGGAGACGGGCATCTTGATGCTTTTGTGTGCAATGATACCGGTCCGTCCAAAGCTTATCGAAATAATGGTAGTGGTGATCTCGTAGAAGATCCTACATTGATCATGACATCCGAACTATCTGGCAACTACTCAGCGATTTGGTCAGATTTCAATAATGATGGACATGCCGATCTTTACATCTCCAAGTGCAAAGCAGAAGCACTTCCTGGCAATCCAATTCGTACAAATTTATTATATCAAAATAATGGCGATGGCACCTTTAGGGAGATGGGAAAGTTAGCTAGCGTAGATGATAATGCCCAATCATGGACTTCTGTAGTAGAAGACTTTGATAATGATGGTGACATGGATATTTTTGTAGTCAATCACGATCAAAAAAACAGACTCTACCGCAATAATAACGATAGCACTTTTACCGATGTGATCGATGTTTCTGGTATTGATGCATTGGATTTAGGTGCTTTCGAAGCAGTGGGTGGTGACTTTAACAACGATGGTTTTATGGATATTTTGTCCGAACTCTCTTATCCATTATATCTTGGAAATGGTGATCTCACTTTTACTGGACAACAACTACCTTTTACACCCGGTGCTATAGGAGATTTTAATGAAGATGGTTTTCTAGATGTCACTTACAGAAGTCAATTATGGTTGAATAATCCCAATGGAAATCATTACATCAAAATGACCTTAAAAGGAATAGAAAGCAATCCTAATGGCATAGGTGCACGCATTGAGCTGTATGGTAAATGGGGCCGACAAAACCGCGAATTAAGATCAGGTCAAGGTTATAGTCCTATGAATACATTGGCTGTACATTTTGGATTGGGAAAAGAAGAAAAAATAGACAGTTTAGTCATTCGTTGGCCTTCGGGTATTGTTACCAAGTTGTTTGATTTGGCAATTGATAGTAGTTACACGATAGTGGAGTCTATATGTACCTTACAAAACTTATCACTTGGTTTAGACAATACAATCGATTTGTGTCCTGGAGAAATAGTGGACTTAGTCGCTCTGGAAGGATATGATTTTTATTGGTGGTCAAATGGAAGTATTTCACAAAACATACAAGCATCTAGACCAGGAATCTATCAGGTTATTTATCAAGATTCTTCAGAATGTAGAGGTATCTCAGATCAAATCATTCTATCAAAAGCGGATACAGAGAGACCTAAATTAAAGATACTAAATGATATTTATCCCGCTTGTGAAGGACAAGAAGTAGTTTTGGTTTCATCCGTTGGGCAAGCAACTATATGGACTAATGGACTTGAGAATGTAGATACCATTGCCATTACTGAGAATGGTGTTTACTATGTATCCGTTGATTCCGTTTGTGGTGATGGGTTACTGAGTTCGGAACCATTGATGATTGATTATTTTAAAACAGATCCACCTATATTGAGCAGTCTCGAGAAATTGGCAGATAATACTTACGAAGTAAAGATGACTGGGGAAAACTGCCTGTGGTATGACAGTAATGACAATTTTTTGTTTTCTGACTGTGAAAAAACATTAACAGATATAAATCGAGATACTGTTTTTTATGTATCCAATCAAAGCGTTTTTGAAGGACCAATTTTGTCTGGTGGTAAACAAGATACTGCTGGATTTAAAACTAACTTTCCCTTGCCCAGAAAGATGTATTTTACAGCATGGCAAGACTTTGTATTGGAAACCGTCGATGTGTATATCAAAGATGAAGCGTCTGCGGGAGAACGAATCATTTCTGTTTTGAATAATGACGATCAAGTGATCGCTACAAAAAATGTAAACCTAGTAGCAGGAAAAAATAAAGTTGGTTTAGGGTTTCTAATTCAGATGGGTACATACTCGATCCATTGCGATAGAACAGACCAATTGATGAATCTTGGTCCTTTGGATTATCCATTTCCCATAGCCGCATTTGGGCAGATAGATTCATCATCGGTGAGCCTTAATTTTTACCCATATTTTTACAATTGGCAAGTTAGACAAGCAGATGTAAGCTGTATTTCTGAAAAAACAGTTGTTCCTATTTTAGCTACGAATACTTTGGATACATCCAAAAAACAAAAGCTATACCTTCACCCTATTCCTACTACTGATAAGTTGTTTATAAAAAGTGATGATGTATTAAAAAATGGTAACTACTATATCTATACATTAGACGGACAATTGGTTAAACAAGTTGATATCAATGATGAAACAAATGCTATTGAGACCAATGAATTAAAAGCTGGAAGCTACCTGCTTAGAATTGTAACTTCTGAGTATTCGTGTTCAAGAGTGTTTGTAGTCATCAGATAAACTTGTATGGTCTATCTTTGGAAACGAATTATCGTAAAACAACAAAAACTATATTAGCACTAATGCTGATTTCCATCATATTATTGTGACCTTTTTAAAGTCATATTTGCCCATTATGCTATAGATATATTGAATCATTCCCGTTCAGTTACTTTTTTGACTAGTTGGGGCTGCTAATTCTGATGACATTTATGGTTTTTAATACATTTACGTCCATAATTGATTAGCCAAAGATAAACCAAATGCTAACTCGCTACAATCAAATAAAACGAAAGTTATCCATGATGGGTTTGGCTTGGCTATTCATTATGATTTTTTGTGTTACAAATATAAACGCCCAAGTCCATTGCAAAGTCTTTATCTACGTTCAACCAGATTTTTGTAACACAGGCAATGTTATTTTACATTCAGTGCCTTGGAATACTTTGCAACCGCCTATTACATTTTTGTGGAGCACAGGAGAGACAACCCAAGATATTTCTGTTCCTGCTAATTCTGGTACTTACTCGGTCACGGTTTCAGATGGTGCAGGTTGTGTGGTCACCGAAAGTGTAGATTTGAATGCATTCAATTTAACCTATTTTATCCAACAATTTAATGGATGTCCTTACGAACCTATTTATTTAGCCATTGAGTGGAATAACTTGACCCAACCGGGCAATTATGAATATGAATGGTCTAATGGTGATATGACTAGTGTTGCGACTGTAACTATGGCTGGCACTTACACAGTGACCATAACGGACCCAATATCAGGTTGTTCGGTTGTATTGAGTATCGATGCGGTCGTACATCCCGAACCCACACCTACCATCACAGGGACACCCACTTTATGTTCGGGCAATTCTGGTTCCCTTACTGTTTTAGGAGGACCTTATACATCCATATTTTGGTTCCCCGGTGGTTGGGATACAGAGACAGTTACCATCACAGAACCTGATACTTACATGGTGACTGTATATAATGCATTTGGATGTATTGGTACAGCTACCTTTGAAGTAATTTCGAGCGGCGATCTGCCTATTGTTGTAGGTCCAGCATCTTTATGTTCTGGGCAAATGGCTAATTTGACAATCACAAATCCAGGTCTATTTACTTCCATAAATTGGAGTGATGGTAGCACAACGCCATCTATGGAAATCTTTGGTCCTGGACAATATTCTGTTACGGTGACAAACATGTCTGGATGTGATGCTGTCGAATACATTGATGTCTTGGATACAAGTTTTGGCATTACAGGTACTGAAACGCCTAATACATCTTGTGGTTCTCCCAATGGCATCATCGATATCACGGTCACACCTGCTGGAAGTTACACCTACACTTGGTCCAACGGTGCTACAACCGAAGATTTGATAAATATACCAGGTGGTTCTTATGAAGTTACGGTGACAGATCAGAATATGTGTACCAATACCTTAGTCTTTGGCATATTAGATACTGGCCCGAGTATGCTACTAGATCATACATTCACCAATGCCACTTGTGGTCAAAACAATGGAAGTATCGACTTAACTGTCAGTCCATCAGGATCATATACTTTCTCTTGGTCAAATGGTGCATCTACAGAAGATATTAATAACCTATTGGCGGGTACTTACAATGTCACTGTTACAGGCAGCAGTGGTTGTACCAACACCACATCAGTCACTATAGGTAATACCAATTCTTCTTTTAATATTACAGGAATCACAACAGATAATACATCTTGCTTAACGCCAAATGGAAGCATCAACCTAACCATTAATCCAAGTGGCAGTTACACTTTCTCATGGTCCAATGGTGCATCATCTGAAGATATTAATAATCTAACGTCTGGATCTTATAGTGTCACCGTAACAGATGCGACTTCTTGTAGCAGTGTGGCTACATTTTCAGTAGTAGACAATGTCATCATACCAATGCTCACCACAACTACCACCAATGCCACATGTGGTCAAGCCAATGGAAGTATAAACCTAATTGTTACGCCATCAGGATCTTACGTTTTTTCATGGTCGAATGGTGCATCTACAGAAGATATTAGTAATCTTTCATCAGGCAATTACAACGTTACTGTGACAAGCAGCAATGGATGTACAGCAACAACTTCCGCTACAATTTTAAATGAAAATACTTCTTTTAATGTAACGGGAATCACAACAGATAATACATCTTGCTTGATACCAAATGGAAGTATCAACCTAACAGTCACACCTAATGGCAGTTATACCTTCTCTTGGTCCAATGGTGAATTTACAGAAGATATTAATAATCTTACTTCAGGATCTTACAGTGTTACCGTCACAGATGCAGCTTCTTGTAGCAGTATGGCATCATTTACTGTCGGTGATAATGTCATCTCACCCATGCTCACAACGACAACCATAAATGCCGCATGTGGTCAGGCCAATGGAAGTATCAACTTAAACATATCTCCAGTAGGATCCTATGTTTTTACTTGGTCTAATGGTGCAGTTAGTGAAGACATTAGTAACATCTCAGCAGGAACTTACAACGTTACAGTGACAAGCAGTAATGGATGTACAGCAACTACTTCTGCAACCATTATAAATACTAATTCATCTTTTAACGTTACAGGAATCACAACAGATAATACATCTTGCGTAATGCCAAATGGAAGTATCAACTTAACCATCACACCAAGTGGAAGTTATACTTTCTTATGGTCCAATGGTGCATCATCTGAAGATATCAATAATCTTACTTCAGGATCTTACAGTGTTACCGTAACAGATGCGACTTCTTGT
>DLGT01000175.1 GCA_002482845.1 Saprospiraceae bacterium UBA7687 | reverse complement strand
CAAAGAAACACTTAAGCGTTACAAAGAAACACTTAAGCGTCGCAGGGAGTGTAGAATACTTTGTGTAAACTCCTAAGGGGAGTCAGGCTTGGGAACTAAGGGGACCTATCCCAAAAAATAAAAAAGCCCAATACCTAGCATTTGCAAGGTCTTAGCCTCGTGCCGTGCGTAACGACCGCAACAGCTTTGCCTTGTTTTTGCCAATCCTTTTAATTCTCTCATTACGATGCCTGCACTAGCAAGGTCGAGCGACGCTGTAGGTTCGTCGCACAGCATCATTTCTGGATTGGTCACCAAAGCCCTACCAATAGCCACTCGCTGTTGTTGTCCACCGCTCAGATCGTTGGAAAGATTTTTCATTCTATCGCCCATTCCTACTTTTTCCAATGCAGCAGTGGCCTTTGCTTTCCCGTCTTTATCACTCATGCCTTGGAGTAATAAGGGCATCATTACATTTTTTCTAAGGCTGTAAGTGGAGCTATTAAATTAAATCGCTGAAAAATAAAGCCGATTTTTAGTAACCGCAAGGCTGCCAGTTTGCTTTCACTTAAATCATTCACTTTCTCATTGTCGATCCACATATCACCAAAACTCGGATATATCACGCAACTTAATAAAGAAAGTAAGTCGGTTTGCCAGAACTTGACGGACCAATGATGAATAACAATTCACCCGCTTTTAATGCTACTGTACTAGCTTTCATGGCAGTGATTAAGGTGTCTGCAGCTTTATATTCTTTGCCAGCGCTGACTACCTTAGCTACTACTTTTTTGGTAACTACTGGTTTTGCGTCCAATATCATTATGGGTTTAGTTTCCATTTATGTCTCTTTTTGTAAGCCATTCGTCCAGTGGTTTAATACTTTTGATTAGTAAGTACAATTTTTGAAATGTCAAATCCCTTTTCTTTTATGCTGGAAATGATTTGTTGATAAGTGATGTCATTCATCATAGGTGTTCTAGAAAGTATCCACAACGATTTTCTGTTTGGGTTTCCTACAACGGCGTAACTATAATCATCAGCCAAATCAATTATCCAATATTTACCTTTAAATGGCCAAAAAAATTGCACTTTAAGTTTAGCATTTCCACTGTTCTCCACTACAAATGCTTTGCCTTTAATAGACGTTTGTTTACCATGGATACTGTCTTTATTGCATCGATTTTCAACAATCACATATCCCTTATCTGTTAATGTATATTCTGCGGTAGTACCATGGCATCCTTTTTGAAAAAACTGTGGGATGGAAGCAATTTCATACCACTTTCCAGCATATTTATTCAAATCAACAAAGGGTACGGTTTGTAAAGTTTGGGACATAGCACATGATGTTAGCATTAAGAAAAATAAAGTCACAAGCATCCAATGTTGCTCTTGGGCTTTTGTTTTCATGCTTTAGTTATTTTAGGATGGTTAACTTGTTCCCTTGACAGTGGTTTTGTACAAAAAAACCAATCATGGCAAGTTATGCCTTCTTGCTTCGTTTCCATTCTGTCTTTGGCGATACCACATGAACCTGCAGTGGGTACAATGACATCATCTCCAGGCTTCCAATCGGCAGGTGTTGCTATGTTGAAGGCATCTGCTGTTTGTAATGCTATAATGACTCTTTTTATCTCATCAAAATTTCTTCCTAATGAAATCGGATAATAAATCATGGCTCTTATCATCGACTTAGGATCAATAAAAAAAACGGCTCTGACCGCTTTAGTTGTACTTTCGCCTGGCTGAATCATCCCATATTTTTTAGCTACCGACATGGATATATCTTCTATCAAAGGAAAAGTAACTTCTACGTTCTTCATTCCTTTAAATTCTATTTTTTCCTTAATCGTACGCAACCAAGCAATGTGGCTATATAAGCCATCGATGGACAAACCTACTAATTGGGTATTCAATGCAGTAAACTCATCCTGCATACTGGCGAAAGTCATAAACTCTGATGTACATACTGGCGTAAAGTCGGCTGGATGGCTAAATAAAATGATCCATTTCCCACTATAATCTGATGGAAAATGAATGTCGCCCTGCGTAGTAATGGCATTAAATTCAGGTGCTTTATCACCAATTCTTGGCATTGCCACTATTTGTTCTACAATTGGTTCCATGATCTTATTTTTTTATTGATGTTGTTACTTGAAATTATTAGTATCCAAGGCTATAATGACTTCATTCCTTCTTCCAAAAAGCTGAAAAGGTGGATTGTAACCCAAAAAACGAAAATGACCATAATAAGTGAGACCTAGATCTTTTAAAGCATTTTCAAGTATGACCTTATGTCGATCAATGCTCTTGGTATCCGCAAAACCGCCAAATTGTACGACAGCTACATATTCAGGTTCAGTTGTCTCAATGACAATATCAGTGTTATTAGGGTTTGGTAAGTCGTCTTTCTTAAAATGAGAAGGCATGACGAATGCCATAGTGGATAAAGTGTCACCAATTTCCATATGAACAGGAGATGTCATGGCTATTTGTTTATTCTCGCTGTTGCCACCAAAAATATATTTTGCCAATTTACTAAACCCTGAAGAACCTAAGTCACGATAAGATTTTGATGTGGAAGTGATCTTAGCCATAATAGTAGCTGGATAGTACCTTATTTCGAATAGTTTTTCTACTCGAATCACTTTGTAGGACTGAGTTTCTGTTTTACTACTTGCCATCGTGGTGTATATTTGAAATATGACTACTATTCCAACTAGAATAATGATGATGATGAGAAATACTTTCATGATACTTTAAAATCTTGATCTTTTACGATAGACAAATATAGCACACTATTTATGATACAAAGCTAGGTGATTAGTAATTTTGAATATATGTTTACTATCATTGCTAGCAATAACTTACAACCAAATGTTTCGAAAAAAATCTAACCGCTTTAGATTGGGTAATATAACTGACCATCTAAATAATGCTTATCGACACTAAAAAACAATAACCAGATTTGCCTATTATTTTGCTTTCTCTCCCTTCAATGTTTTTAAAAGCAAGTCTGCCACGGCTTCTGATGATGCAGGATTTTGTCCTGTGATCAACAAGCCATCTTGCTGTGTATAGGATGCCCAATCATCCCCTTTCGAATAATGTGCACCATGTTTTACTAATTCATCCGCCAGTAAAAACGGAACAATTTTGGTAAGTTGGACTGCTTCTTCTTCTGAATTTGAAAAACTAGTCAGATGTTTTCCTTTAACGAGCGGCTGGCCATTTTCTGCTTTTGCATTCACCAAAGCAGCAGGTGCATGACAGACAAAAGCGATAGGTTTTTGATGATTGTAAAATGCTTCTATCAATTTTATCGAAGTGGTATCAGTAGCTAAATCCCATAAAGGACCATGACCTCCTGGATAAAAAACCGCATCAAAATCATCATGCTTTATATCGCTGAGTTTTAAGGAATGTGCTACTTTATCGATCAATACACTATCTTTGTAAAATCTCTCCGTGGATGGTGTCTGAGCTTCGGCCACTTCACTTTTAGGATCTACAGGTGGCTGTCCTCCTTTGGGTGATGCAATGGTGATATCAGCTCCTGCATCTGCCAAAACATAATAAGGTGCTGCAAATTCTTCAACCCAAAACCCTGTTTTTTGACCTGTATCTCCCAATGCACTATGGGAAGTCAATACAATTAATATTTTCATTTGATTTATTTTAGAATTTCTAATAACAAATATTTTGTGTTATAATACTATTGTTACAACTTCGCAAAGGTGAGTGTTTATCATGTCCAAGCCATTACACAATTAATGAAATGAGTTATAGTTTTCGTGTAATGTTAAGGCAAAACTTAAGTAGTTAAGGTCTGCTGAAATTCACAAAAGCATTAAGGTTCGTTTCAGAATGAACATTTGCCTTTTTCAACATGTATCTATACTACATTGAAAATCAAAAATTTCCCTTCAGGTTGCAAAAAAATACTTGATTAACGTACTATTATTTTTTTCGGAATAGATTCAAAATTTTAGATTCAAAAATCAAATTAATAAAAAATATTTTAACTTACATCATTTTTTATAATTTGAACTAAAAATCAACAACATGAATCATCAAAATCTTCAAATAGAAACCATCACCCAACAAAGATTTTATGAACTTTGGGAAGAGACAAGAAGTCATGTGACCGATGATGAAAATCAAATATATCAATTTTTTAAACCCTACATTGAGACGATTCCCAAACTAGTCCTAGGTGAGTACTACTGGCAAATATTTCTGAATACACAACCATTTCCTAAAATTCTAATGGTGGAGGGTTCTGTTAAAAAAATGACATCTATGACTGCGGAAGAACTTGTAGCAACAAGCCCTGAAATATTTTTCTCCCGATACAAAGATGAAGATTTGCTTTCGATTATGACCTACATTGCAATCATTTTCCCAAAAATATTTAGTTTAGCTCCTGATCAACGCAAGAACTTTAACTTCACCATGTATGCCAGAATAATGAATGATGACAATGAATACAAATGGAATAGTATTCAATATCCAGCTCTTTATTTTGACGAAAATGATCAATTACTTTATGGCATGGTGCTCTACACTAATGTAGATCATCTTATGAAACCAGACGTAACATCCATTATGACTGTGCTAGATGCTACCATGTCCGACAAACAATTATTTACTTATTATTCATCCACAGACCAACAATGGATAGAAAAGCCCTACCCTAATACAAGCCAAAGAGAAAAAGAAATCATCGGTCTGCTAAGTCAAGGAAAAGCGAGCAAACAAATCGCTGATATACTGGGTATTACAAAAAATACGGTGGATAATCACAGACAGCGATTATTGAAAAAATTCGGTGTACAATCATCAGCCGAATTGGTGATTAAAGCTATGAATTTATAATATGTGATTAGTGATAAATCACTATCATTTTTACTTGTCTATTGATGTAATTTTGTGGATTAATCAATTAAAAGAATTGACATAGACATGTTGTTATTTTTGCATTCTTTGAAGTTTACAAAAAGGCACTCATTAGTTTTTGTATACTTAAACGTGGCAAATATTATGTTTCCTAGTCATACTCAAATGAAACTTGACAATTGTTTTCCTATCGATAAAGAATTGAAGCAGGAGATTACTGATATTTCAACCAAAAAACAATTGCTCTCGGCGAATCTAGGCACGGTACAAGAGAATTTGTACGCATCAGATTAGAAATGATCTAAGCGCTTATAGGAAATGATTTTCTTTGATGAAAACTGTATGTGTAAGTTAAAGATAAATCATTCAAAAATATAAAATCTTCACATAAATAAAAGTCATCCCAATAATAAAAACAGTAAAATGAAAAATAAATGTGTCTCCATGCAACGAAAAGTTGCAAAAAGGTTACTTGGTATTTGAAAGGATATTTATTTTTAATTCAATTAAATTTTTACCAATGAAAAATGTTTTATTAATCTTTATGATGATTGGCTTCTTCTCTTGTGCTAAACAAGAAGAAAGTACCATTACAACTAGTTTGAGTGGTGAACTAAAATGCATTAATGACCATGCACTTGACGGAATAACGGTTGACGCAATAAATGATGCCGGGTCGGTAGTTTCTACAGTCACAAATGCGTCAGGGGAATTTACTTTCCCAGATTTGGAGGCTGGAAATTATAAAATCCACGCA
>DLGT01000139.1 GCA_002482845.1 Saprospiraceae bacterium UBA7687 | reverse complement strand
TGGAATGGTACCACCTACGACAATTCAGGCTTCTACACCTACATGACTACTAATATCTACAATTGCGACAGCACAGAGACCTTAAATCTTACCATCTACCCATCTTCCCAAAAAAATATCAACTTCACCACTTGTGAAGCCTACACTTGGAATGGTCAGACCTTTGCCCAAAGTGGGATATATACATACCCGACAACCAATATTTATGGATGTGACAGCATCGCTACGCTCAATCTCACCATCCATCCCACCATCACCGAGAGTATACAAGAGACCCAATGTGATGCTTACACTTGGAATGGCATCACCTATACGGAGTCAGGTAGTTACGACTATCAGACACTTAGCGTCTTAAATTGTGATTCCATCGCTACACTAGCGCTCACCATCCATCCATCAAGTCAGGAAGCAATATCATTCAGCTCTTGCGATCCATACATTTGGAATGGCACAACCTACACAGAAAGTGGAACCTACACCTACCAAACTCAAAACATCTTTGGTTGTGATAGCACCACAACGCTAGCCCTTACCATCCATCCTAATAGCAACAATACAACCACTCAGACAGCATGTGACGCTTACACTTGGAGTGGCACAACATATGACCAAAGTGGAACTTACTTCACCACAGCGACCAATATTTTCGGTTGTGACAGCATCAGCACGCTCAACCTCACCATCCACTCATCACAGAATATATCCACCACCGAGACTGCTTGTGGTATTTACATTTGGCAAGGAGACGTTTATGCCCAAAGTGGTAGTTATACTTACCAAACACAAACAGCTTTCGGTTGTGACTCTACCATCACACTCAATCTCACTGTCCATCCAGAAAGCAGTACAGACATCACCACCACCGCATGTGACAGCCTTATTTACCAAGGTCAGACGATCACAGAAAGTGGCACTTATACCTTCGATTTACAAAGCAAAAATGGATGTGACTCCACCATAAATCTTAACCTTACTATATCCGCAGATAGAAACGAAAACACACTATCTGCTTGTGGCACCTACCTTTGGCCAGTCACAGGTGAAGCATACACACATTCAGGCACGTACCAAGCCGTGTACACCAATGCCCAAGGTTGTGACTCCACCTACCGCCTCGATCTCACCATCCATCCCGAATATAATCAAGAAACCACAGCAGAAGCATGTGCAAAATACCTTTGGACCATAAATAACCAAACCTATACGCAAAGTGGCCAACACTCGGTGACACTACGTACACGAGAAGGATGTGATTCCATCATCACCCTTGATGTGACCATCCACCCAGAGTTTGAGTACAGAGATACCATCATCACAAATGAACCCTACTTTTGGCCCATCAACAATACCACCTATGAGACGTCCGGGATCTACACCGAGACTTTCAGCACAGATGTGCGTTGTGATTCCATCCATTATCTCTATCTCACCATCAGCATAGACACAGACATTCACGTCCCGAACATCATAAGTCCTGACGGTCCCAATAGCCAATTCACCTTTTACGGATCAAGTATCAGCATCATACAAGACCTATCAGTTTACGACAGATGGGGCAATCAAGTTTTCCACCGCAAATCCTTTCCACCGAACGAGCCTACCCAAGGATGGGATGGCAAATACCAAGGGAAAAATCTTACGCCTGGAGTATACACTTATTCTGCTCAGTTAATACTAACAGATGGAACTGTAATATCAAAATATGGAGATGTGACCATTATCAGATGACAATGGTCTTGCAAATTCAATTTGCTTTTAATGGCATTGCAATCTCCGATTGCAATATAATGTAGCTGAATCTTCTAGCTTCAACAATTGCAAACATAAATGTCAAAACAAATTTTGCAAGCGTGATTATCCAAGATGTCAGGGCTACGCCCCTCTTATTTCGTCTATTTTTATTTTCTACAAAGATGTCAGAGCTACGCTCCTTTTTTGTTGTCAAACATTAATGAATACCTTTTGGACTTGCAAACTTGTTTGCAAGAAACATTTCTGTATCCTTCCTAAATTTGCATGCCATTACCAAATGAATTTGGAAACCCATTAAAAACAGACTCCTTCATTATGCGAAGCCTAAGGTACACAAGCAAACATGTGCAGCTTCAGCGGCATCAAGCAATACATCATTAGTCTGAACTATGATTTTTATAATAAGTATAACCTTAATGCCATTGTAATCTGTGATTGCAATTTTCAGCATAATACTTCCAAATAAGTTTTGGAAACCCATTAACAAACAACTTCTACTTTATGCGAAGCTCAACGTGCACAGTTCCCCTTCTTTTTTAAGAGAAGGGGTAAGGGGATGAGTCGATCTCCCTAATAATGCGAAGCCTACCGTACACAAGCAAATCAACAATTCAGCAAATCAACAATTCAGCAATTTAGCAATCGTGTGCAGCTTTAGCGGCATCAAGCAATTTCTCCCTACCTTACCAAAGTAACATCACCATAAAGCATCGATATCTTGCCATCTCCGTCTATCACTTTTACATGATAAACGTATACACCGGAAGACAACTCCTTCCCTTGGTAATTCCCATCCCACATCATCTGATTTTCATTTTTGGATGTAAAAACTTGATTGCCCCACCTATCGTAGATATTTACTTCAGCGACCAGCGAACCAGTTGGAAGTGTTACTGTCCATAGGTTGTTGCCACCTGTAGATGTTGGATTAAAGATATTAGGTATGGAGATATCCGATTTTACATCTCGGATGATGCGGAATTGTTGTTCAAAACTACATCCCGACTCATGTGTCATTGAGACCGTTATAGTGGCATCCGTGTTTGTGGTGACTTCTGTGTCAAAACAAGTAGCGCAACTGAAAAGCCCTTCAGGACTCCACTCGATTGTCCATGAAGCTTCGTCGAGATCTACTGAAAGTGGTAAGGAAACACTGCCTTTGACAAGCTGATCTCCTAGTTGTGGAATATCACTTAGTTTTGGTATCTGAGGTAAGTCGTATTCAAATACTTTTTCACAACCATCGGTATAACTTCTCATGGTCAGCCTACCACCTTCTTCTTGTCGAAATATGGTGTCAGTTGAGCCATCGTCCCATTCAATATTCCATGGCGCTTGTGCTGTCCATGTAGCAGTATATTGTTCGTCTTTACAGTTGATGGTGATGGTAGGTGGCTGAGGCCAAGTTAGTTTATTTGCGAGTATAGTTAGTGTGGAGTCACATCCCGCTTGCGATTTGAGACTGACGGTAAAAGTACCGCTCTCATCGATGACCAAGTTACCTACCATAGCGCTGCTATCAGGACAAAGTGTCAGTAGCATTCTTTCTTCAACTCGGTTTATCAGCGACACCTGTGTAGTCATTATTTTTTGGCAGCTACCATCTACACTTAAAGTATCTACATACAATCCAGCGGTATATACCATTTGTCCATTAACAATTATCGAGTCTCCTTCACAAATACTAAGAGAATCATTCTCTAGTAGATATGGTGCTACTTTAAGAGTGACGACAGAAGTACTATCGCAACCATTACTATTCTTAAAACTTTCTGTATAAGTTCCGGATTGGTATTGCCATGTATTGTGTATTTGTATAGAATCACCAATACATATTTCTTCAGACAATAGGGTACTATCGATTTTTAGCAAGGTCACATCTAGTATAATCAGGCTGTCACATTGTCCAAGACGATGTTCGTATCTTCCTGCATCAGCTATCTCTACACCATAAAAATCTATACTTGTGCCTGCGCATATAGAAGTTTGTTTTTCGCAACGTGGCAAATCTTTGACATCAATAGCGATGGTGTCAGCATCGATACACCCAGATTTAGTGCTGATCAGCACTAGGTCAAAAGTACTATCTGCAATTACTAAAGTATTAAAACATGTATCACAACTGACCATTTCTCCCGGATACCACTGCACCCAAGCGAACTCATTTCCTACTGAGATAGACGTAGTGTCTCCCTCACAAAGTAAGATATCAGGACCAAGATTTGGTTTTAGACTTTCATCGATGGTAAGTGTGACTGTATCTTGATAAATACGTCCACATTGGTCAGTAGCTGTAAGGCTATACACACCAGCTTCAGAAGTACTGAATAAAGCATCTTCGCTCAGATCGTTCCATAGATAAGAAACAAAACCACTACCAGCATCGAGTGTGATTACTTCTGTCCGACACTTAAGAATATCTGGCCCTAGATCGAGTGTCCGTGCAGATATATCTATCGCTACGAGAGCACTATTATTCTCATAATCACACTCTAAGGTTGGTGATAGGCCATGTATTACAGAGTATGCATCGCCAAGGCCACCATCATTGATTCTAAATAGTAAGGTCTTGATATTGGTATTGGGCATGACCATAGCCAACCTTATCGTATCACTACTGCTCACCTTGCCATCTGATTCACGACTCAGATATATAGTGCGTCGCTCTAGTGGCGACGCGGTCATATCAGGTATAGTGGCATATATGGATAAGTACATGGTGTCTTCCGTGATGTTTTTGTCACTGTCATTACCCACTATTAGGTAGAAGATAAGACTATCAGCATTACACTCATATCGCATTACATTGAGACTAACATCTGAGGCAGGCCAAACCATACATCCTTCCTGGGTACGGTACGTCGCCTGTACCATAAATTTATTATATGGCTGTGGACAAGTGAACTGCGCACACGAGTCTGTATCAAAAAATGCTGCTGAATTTTGCTGGTATCTTGGTATGGTGAGGTCGTCATTGACATTGGTGACGTGGTAGCCATACTGATTCCAAACCGAGCGAGCAGGTGCCCATGGTGCACCTCCTGATTTAAAACAGTATATACGAGAGTCTTCGTCATTATCTCCAGGTAAATATCCACTAGTGATAATTTCAGCTTGTCCATCCATGTCTATATCAGCTATAATAGGATGCTCCATTCCAGTCCGTGAAAGCATAGGTGTTGATACCAAAACCTTACCTGTAGCGCCCTCAAAGATTCTTAAGGTTGTTTCGTCTCTATAAACAAGTTCATTATTGCCATCTTGATTAAAATCAAACATAGTAATACCTGTATTTCCAGATCCATCAGATGTTGGGATAGTGTACATAATTTTTAGATTGGTAGTGCCATCATATTGGTACATTCTAAGCTGATTTGCAAATACAACACCTATCTCAGGGTGGCAATCACCATCTATATCCCCTACAAATGGCACAGAACCCGACTCGCCAGATGGTGCTCGAGCAATCATTGCACCAGTACGTGGATTCCAAACATAGATACCTCCACCATCTTCATAGTACTGATTGCGTACTACTATTACGTCAAGTAGCCCATCTCCATCGATGTCTCCAACAGATGTTAAACCATCTTTTACTTGTGATTCGGCGGTATGGGGTATAAGTTGGTTACCAATATTAGAAAAATTATTATTTAGAATAACTTCATAGATGGTATTTCCAGCCGCAATTTCCAATCCTGGTGTTGGCAATAAATCAGCAATTACACTATTACTAATTCCACCATCCCAGTTAGATGGAATAGAACCAGGTGGTATTCCTGTACCAAATGAATTTTTTCCTTTAACAATCGTGTCTTGTAACAAAATAGCACCATTTAAAAATGAAACAATTTTATTAGCGATAATAATTTCTGGTAAATTATCACCATTTATATCGGATATGTTAATTGTTTCATTTCGAAAATTAGATATTCCTGCTGTACTCCATTTAATTACATTTTCTTGATTTTTTAAAATTAAGGTATCTTTATGGTTAAAAACAGTATAGATCGTATCTTTATATTTAAATATAGAAAAATGCGATGAACTTGAACTAAAACTATTTTCCAAATTAAAATCAAAATCGGAGATAGATATTCCTGTTAAGCCAGATAAGGTAAGAATAGAATTTTTACAATCAGGAAGGAATATACCTCTTCCACCTTTAATTTTTCTAACAAATATAGAACTATCAAAGGTCAAAATATTACTCAAGCTACTTCCTATTTTTTCACTTTCCCATTTTTTTACAAGTTTAAATGATGTATCTATTATTGAAGATTGACAATTGGGCTTACATAAATTATTGTATAAAGAATCACTACATGGACAATCATTATCAAAACCATCTACATATCCATCCAAATCATCATCTATTCCATTGTTGCAGATTTCGTCTTGAATGATAAATAAATTTAAATGTACTGTACTATCACAACCATTTCTATTTGTGTACACTTCTACATAATTACCTGTAGTATTATAAATGGAATCATTCCATACAAGGGAATCTTGAGCAGTAATTTCTAAAACATCATAGCTTGATTTATTGATCGTCAAATTAAGGGTAAATGTGCTATCGCAACATATATTATTTGATGGCGAATAAATAATGGAATCTATGCTGTTTGTATATGTTACTCCATCTATCCATTTATAAGAATCACAAGCTACAATTGTGTCCACACTATTTTCAGGAATACATTCTGAGATTTTTGCAGCAAAAAAATCTGAGTCACCATTGGAAATTTGTTGCAAACAATCAAAAACTCCAGTAACGGAATATGAACCAGTAAAAAATACAGAACTTCCTGTAATTGCAATTGAGCCAATAAAATCCCTATCTGCACCTCCGAAACTTTTTGCCCAGATTTCATTGCCATTAACATCAGTTTTCAAAATAAAAATATCTGTATTACCATGTGATTCTAAGATAGGTAAATTACTTCCAAAATAAACTTTATTATTGAAAATCCCGCCAATTAAATAATTGTTATTATCATCGGTTGTTAATTTCGTTGCCAATTCATCATCAATTGTTCCATATGTCTTTACCCATTTAATATTTGCATTTAAATCGAGTTTAAGAATGTAACAATCAAAGTTTCCTTTTGAAGTCTCTAAATGGGTAGCTGGCCCAAAATCAAAATCTACATCAAACAAGAATGACCCTATAATCACCAAGTCATGATTATTGTCAATGACTATATCTCTAATAATTGAATATGAAGTGGCACTATGATTATATTCTTTTGCCCAAATAAAATTACCATCACTCTTGAGTTTAACTAAAAATACGTCATCGTAATTATTTAAAGTAGTCAATATGTGATTGCTAGGACCAGGATCAAAATCTGTATTTTTATAAAAATGTCCCGCTACATAAATATTTCCTAAAGAATCGGTTATAATTGATTGACCTTCCTGATTTTCCACTCCTTTGAAGGTTTTTCCCCATAATAAATCGCCATTAATATTATTCTTTAATACAAATGCATCAGAGTCATATAAAGTATTATTAGAATAAAGTGTATAACTATTAAAACTTGGATCTATATCAACATTTCCTTGAAAAGACCCTGTAGTTAATATACTTCCATCTTTATCTATCGCTATATCATTGGCAGTGCAACCTACACAACCATCCATAATATTTTTTGCCCATAAAAAATTGCCATCATTGTCCAGATGTAAAAGAAATAAACTATTATTGTTACGATTCGTTAAAATGTATTCGTTTGGACCTGGATCAAAGTCAGTAGGTCTGGCAAACTTTCCAACTATAATTATATTTCCAAACTTATCCAATTTAATGTGTCCATCCCAACAAGTTTGAAAATAATGCATCCACATCAAATTTCCATTCATATCATATTTGTGAATAAATAATCCATAGTTATAATTACTAATTTGTACAAAAAGTGTGTCTACTCCTGGATCAATATCAACCCTATCAGAAAAATTACATAAAACATAGGAGTTGCCCAAAGAATCACTAATAATAGATTTACCGAAATCAAACTCTTTTCCTCCTACAGTATTTACCCACTCAACTGTTTGAGCGTTTGAAAAGTAGCATAAATGGCAAATAAAATATATAATTATCTTTCTCACAAGGCTTAAATTTTTATAATTTTGAATATATAGACATAACTTTAAATGTTCAAAATCACACTTTCCAGAGTCCCCAAATAGAAGATAATCTTAAACTAAAACAAAGATTATCATTATATAAGATAAAAGTAATCATATATTTCTAAAATTCAAAAATTAATTGATTATTATTTGATTTTCAACCATATTAAAGTGAATACGCACATCAACCAAAACACCAATTTCCCAGATTAAATAGCACCTATAAGTACACTGCACAGTTCCCCTTCTTTTTTAACCCCGTGTCACTGCTATAGCGTGACACGGGGTTAGAGAACGAGTTTATTTCCTGCATAATGCGAAGCTTCCACTATAAAAGCAATCTTGTGCAGCTTCAGCGGCATCCGCAATACATCATTTGTCTGAACTCACGCTGAAGCAGTGACAAGTTATGATTTATATGATTAAATGATTAGCATGATTTTTATAATAAGTATAACTTTAATGGCCTTGTAATATGTGAGTGCAGTTTTCTGCGTCATACTTCCAAATAAGTTTTGGAAACCCATTAAAAACAGACTCCTTCATTATGCGAAGCCTAACGTGTATAGTCCCCCTTCTTTTTTAAGAGAAGGGG
>DLGT01000140.1 GCA_002482845.1 Saprospiraceae bacterium UBA7687 | reverse complement strand
CCGTCTCCAGTGACTTTTAAACTAAAGACAAAAAGGCAGTTAAATGTCACCTGTAGAAAAAATACAGTCGTAATCAAAGTTTTACTTCCATTTTGTGCATTTTGTTATCTACACACTTTTAAATGTTTTTTACGTCCATTAAACTTAGAAAGGCATTGAACTTTATGGTATTAAAATTCCATGCCTTCATGCATTTAGATTAATTTAATGAACGCTTCTTTAAAACATATAAGTCAACTTACCCTTCACAAATAGTGGTGTACCTGGCGTAAAGTGAATTTCTTCTACTGATGCTGCTTCTGTGCGCAATCTTGATTCTGTGGCAAACTGTGTTTCGTTCTACTCGGTGTCCAAAAACAAACTCAAAAATGAAGCGTTTGATGAAGAGTTTTGATGTAGAAGTGCCAAGTTTCAATATTATACTAAAACCCATCAAATCATAAAAATCCAAACTAAATTTAGTAAACAACTCTCATCTTTTACAAATAATCTTATATTTGCCTTAGCGTAATGACGTAAATGAAAGAATGATTGGTTGCGATAGTCTTCATTATCTTATAATTTTACGTGGACAAATGTATATATGACGCTTAAAAACGAATCGTATTAACAAACTTTCGTATATTTATATATTTAATATGATAAGAAGATCAAGGAGTTATGAGGATTTTGTTAAAAAGTAGTTGTGCAAATAAGTAAGATATATGCAATTAGAATAAACAAAGCAATTAAAAGCTTGATAAAAAGAATAATACATATAGAATCAAAACACTCAAGGGAAACATTTGAATACAGTTTGAATAAAGGAATCAATGAACAGTTCCAATTCTTTCCGAAAGAAATACTGTATGGAAAATTAGAAGGACATACATTAAGCGGAATCATTAATCCACCATCTTTTATATCAGACCCATTTAGAAATCGGGTAAAGGGAAGTGTAAATGAGGTTAACGGAAAAGTCGAATGCGAAATGATTGTAACTTTTGGTTGGGTCAATTGGGTAATAGTCATTTTATGGTATATTCCTCTACTTTCAATTCTGAAACATGAAAAGAATCAAGAAATTGGAGCAATTGTTGAAGTGACTTTGGGAATGACTCTCTTTTCAATGTTTTGTGCATTGTTGTTATATCTTAAATTGAGATGGGATTCAAACAGACTAAAGAAATGGATCGAACTAAATTGTTAAATGAAAAAGCATATATCATTACGTATGAGATCAGACTTGCTATCGCTGCGTCCGCTTCATACACTTGGACGTTATGTGCAACGAGAACAGAATAAACAAATCATGAATAAATTAGTCTCTTAAAACCTAAAACGATTTTTAATTCTAAATATATGCATTCAAAATTCGTATTACTAGTAAGTTTAATAGTTTTATCTTCATCATTATTCTCACAAATTCAATTTACTAAAGGCGAATTGACAATGGAAGTTACAAATATTGTCCTTTCCCCTGAGACAAGTACAGATAGCACAATAATCTTTGAAAATATAGATAGAATTATCTCAGAATTGAATCTAAAACTTGTATTTACCGAAGACATCTTGTCCATAATCAAAGTGAAAGATGGGGAATTCGGATTGGATACTATTCTGATAGTTAATGATCTAGTCAAAATGCAGCTATATTTGGTAAGGAATGCAGGTTATGTACAAGATACAATAATTGTTCCTGACATTGCCCCTACATTAGACATGAAAATCATATCAAAAAGAGAATTAGCTGAAAAACGTTTTGGATTAAATCAAATTGAATATACCTATATAGCTAATAATCATGATACTATGACGATAATTGTCACAGAAGATTTAGCGTTACCATCTTTTCCATCTCCACTCTCATTAAACGCAGTAATAAAAGGCACACCATTGTCCATGGAGATGAATATAGGCATTGCTACCATAAAGTATGAGGTAACATCTTTTACACCAGAGGTGATAAATAAGAATTATATTTCTACTGATTTTTCCCAAATGCAAAACTTAACAGAAACATTGAAACCATTTTTTGGAGAAGATAAAGAAGGTGATGCTGAAGAAGAAACATTAAGTGCGGAACTAGAAAAGGAATATGGAGAATACCATCCAAAAGGAACAAATAATGATATCCTTATCCAAATTGCTAATGAGGGTTATATTACTGAGGAATCTTTAAAATATAATTTAGAAAATAAAGAGGATGTAGATATTCCAAGTATAATAGAAAAACTAAGGTCAAGTTTTGGGAATGAAATAAATTATTTCAAAGTAAGAGATCCGAAATCTATTATATCTGATTTCAAAAGATGGGGTTTATATTCTCACTCGATATCAACAATTCTTAGTGATACATCTTATTGGTCTTCTATCAGTGATTATAAAAAGGTAAAAGTGTTAAAGTTTGCATCAATGCATGATGCTTATATGACTGAAACCGCAAGACAGCAAATTGTGGATAATGCAAAATCAATTAGATTCATTACAGATGCTGACGAATCCATTGATGTAGAATTTGTCAAAGGTAAAATTGGAATAGATGAATGGTATGGACAATATGATGCACTCTCTCCACTGAAGCAAGGGAGGTCAGATGGAGTGGATGAGATTTATAAAATCGTTAAATATATGTTTGAAGATGCATATAAGGATCAAGATATAGGTTTGAAAGTAAGCCTAGTGAATGATAAAATAATAATCGAAAGTAATGGTGCTAAACATATACTGCCTATAGAAATTTTTTATGAAGAGGATTATGAGAGTGAGTATAATGAGAAAGAAGATAGATACGAATATAAAGAAGATGTAGAATATAATTTTACTTTTTATCGAATCATAGTAGATAAAATAAAACAAGTAGCCGCTGATAATGGATTGCCTCAAGGTTATTCCGTGTACACTACAGTGCCATTAGGCCCATTCTTTTTTGAAAAGGATGAATATGAAGAATTGATAGAGAGATTTCCCTCATTGGCTCATTACGAAGAACGATTATATCTCCAGAAATTGGTCAAAAAAGTGTACGACCCATATGCCCGATTAAATATGTATTTCCCGTACCATCCTAATGCTTACATTGGTTCAAAATTTGGTCCAGGTCATTTGATAGACGTAAATTTTGATATTCAATATGTTACAACTGCAAACAAATTGAAATTTATAGAATTTATGAGGGATAATTCTAAATTTTATAACTTTGATATTTCAAATATTGAAAGAGATAGTATTAGTATTATTAATAATTTGATGGAAGGTTCTGAGAACCTCATTAGTTACCTAGGTCCCATTAAACTTATTGTTAACAAGATTCACCCAATTACGCCCAAATCCTTATACGGAAAAACGTTTACAGAGAAAGAGAATGGATTATCCAAAGCTTATTACAATATTCACAGAGTGTTAAATAGCGATTTGGATATTTCTAAATTTAGATATGATAAAGAAGTTCACAAAGAGTACTTCATGTTTGAAGGTAAGGAGTATTCGATAGATCCAGGGGACTCAAATATGATGGAATTTATTGGTAAGCATATTCAGAAGAGCAAATCAGGAAAAAAATTCTATAGAGATCATACTTTTAGTGTTATCGAGGAAGTATATTTCTATTTGTTGCCTGAGCATGTAAATATATTGAAGGGTATAATCAACCTTCCAATATAAATTGAAAATAGATTCCTATATTTTTTTATGTATCTTGAATATGGCCACCCATGCTGAATTTTGAATAATTATGAGTATGTAATATTTAATAATGGTTGTAACCCAAACAAGTATATTTAACTTATAAATGAGTCCAATTAATTGTATATTAGAAAATTAGATGAATCATAGCACATAACAAGCCGTTATAGCCAAGCAGAATAAAAGAAAAAATGACGACAAAAGAAATAAACCAATCAATAGAATCCATGAAAGTTGACCTAAAAAAAGGTGAATGGATTCAGCATTGGTTGAATGTCGTATTTCTGATTTTTATAATAGGGATGATATTGATAGTTGATATACAATCTGAAATATCAAATGGCGAATTTCCAATGTCGGGATTAATATTGGTAACTATCTTTTGTCTTATAATTAGAAATAAACTAATAAGTCCAAAATTAGAGGCTCACCAATCAGAAATAACTGAAGAACAGTTTAAACAAGCAAATCAATCAGCAGCAAAATTAAATGAATGGGTTATTTTGTCAAATAGGAATAATTATTTTTCAGCAATAAAAGGAACTGGTTGGCAATGGGAAGGAATTAAAATAACTGCAATATTAAAAAGTGGAAAAGTTTATTTGAATAGTATGGTGAATCCATCAATAAGGTCAAATCCATTTACATTTGGATTAAATAAAAAGAACAAATTACAATTAATAAGACAATACAAATTAATCATAAAGGGGGAGAATGTTGTTGAATCGGCTGACAAAGAATTAGAAAAAAGAGAGAAAAGATTTTGGGAAGAATCTGAGTGGAGTTTTAAAAATGTACTAAAAAGAGTTATTGGATATGGTCTTTCAATTCCTTTTATTGGCTTGGGAATTTGGATGATTTCAACTGGCAAAATTGAAGAAATTGGAGTTGGATTGTTCTTAGTCGGATTATGTTCATCATATATTTATCAAGATATTCAAGTTATTCGTGAAAAACGCAAAAGAAAAAAGAAGCCTGACTATAACAATGCATAAAATGTTCATTGCGAGCAAAAACTAGCAACGCCATTTATGGTGGATCGTTAACAAACCTCAACCAACTAAATAGTTACTACAATATAAAACTAATCTGGAGATCTTATTTAACTTAATCTAAATAATTCAAATAAGATCTCCAAACTAAAAAAAGACATCTTCCCCTCAATTAATTATCAAGGCTTCTTAAAACATATAAGTCAACTTACCCTTTACAAATAATGGCGTACCTGGCGTAAAGTGAATTTCTTCCGCAGATGCTGCTTCTGTACGCAACCTTGATTCTGTGGCAAATTGTGTTTCATTCCACTCGGTGTCCAATAGATTATTGATTTCTAGGCCTAACATTACTTTTTTGATGGTGTAATTGACATTAAAATCTAGGACGGTATATCCTATGGCTACGATGGAATTATCTTCGTTGGCAGGTCTGTCTGCAACGTGTCTGTATCTCAATCCACCACTTACTTTTTTGCCAGCATTGAAGGATAATCCACCTGTATTGGTCAATGTCGGTGCAAGTGGAATGAAGTTTTCTCCTTCTGCATCTTCTACGCTTCTTGGATTGGCAATATTTAGATCGGAGTACATAAACAACCAAGTCAAAGGCTGATATCTGAATCCTACTTCGATACCTTGTCTTCTAGATTTTCCACTTGGCTCTACGATGCCACCATCACCTACATAGACAAACTCTTGGTCTAAATGCAAGTACCAAACAGCCGCATTAATGATTAAATTTCTATGTGGCTTGAATACACCACCAAGATCAACACCATAGGCAGCGGGTAAAATATGTCTTGCTTGTTCGTCCACAACGACTCGTGTATCATTGGAGTGGAAACCTTTTCCAAACTTAGCAAATAGCTGTGTATTGTTATTGAATGTGTATTGGAAATTCAACTTTGGACTGATCGTGGTTTTTGTTGCTGTACGAAGATCATACAGTGGCGACAAGCTATTTTCATAAATATAATTAAAATAATCGGCCCTAATACCTGCATTTACTTGTAAGTGCCCATAATCATACGTTGCATCTGCATATCCAAATATATTGGACTCATCCACCTGACCCAAAGCTAGTGAACTCAATGTGGTGATACGATTGACCGTATTAGAAAGTTCTACATCATTGACATCATCATATCTCAATCCTGCACCGAGTCTAAACAATAAATCATCAGAAATATCACTCGATCTGTAATTCAATTCTGTGTCAAGACCATAAATATTTCTTTGTTCTTTTTGTTTGATTTGATCACCATTGATGCTATCATTTAGGAAAAAAGTGAAGTTGGAATACAACAAAAAGTCATATGCACTCACATAAGCTCTTGTCTTAATAAAATTGTCATTGCTCAGATATTTTGCATATTGTAGTACGACATTACTTCTAGACGTGTTACCACCTTCCGTATCATCAATAGCGCCAAATCTACTGATCATGCCACTTTCTACCGCACGATTAGGAATCTGTCCTGATGCATCCCATCTACTTGTAAATCGGGAAGCCCAAATGGACAACTTATCATTATTTTCTAGTCTTTTGGTATATTTTGCGAAGATATTAAATCGATTAAATGCTTGTGTACTCTCGAATGGACCATCACTCAGTAGATATTCCGAAGCGATGTATGCTGATTCATTTTGGGATGAAATAAGATTGTACAGTCCAGCAGTACGACGAGTATTAAAACTACCGTACTCTGTAGAAAAAAATGAGTGATCAGGATTATCTTTAGTTTTGAAGGAGACATATCCTGCTGTCGCAAAATTACCTCTATCCGCATCATAAGGACCTTTGCCGTAAGTGACGTTCTCTATGATTTCTGGCATGATGAAGTGCATGTCAGCATATCCTTGTCCGTGTGCATGAGAGACCATATTGACAGGAAGTCCATCTATGTTTATATTAATGTCCGTACCATGATCAATATCAAATCCTCTGAGAAATATCTGTTCAGCCTTGCCGCCACCTGCATGTTGACCAATGATAAGTCCAGGCACTCTTCTTAGCAATTCTTGAGAAGTACTGACAGGATTGGTTTCTAGGTCAATGACAGAAATTGTTTTAAGTGCTTGTGTTTCTGGTGATATAGTCACTTGATTTAGTTGGAAGTTCTTTTGTGTTAGTATGGTGTGTATGGTAGAAGTCATTTGTCCTGAGTTGATAACTACCCAATTAGATTCATGTAGCATATGTGCAAAATGCAAGGTATCTCCCATCTTAACATCAGTTAAAGTATATCTTCCGAACTCATCACTATGGGTATGTTGAAGTGATTTATTAACAGTCACGGTAACAAAATCAATAGGATTTCCAGATTTATCACTGATGATGCCTTTGATAGCTTGGGCTTGGGCAAAAAAGGAAATAGATAATATTAAAACAGTGTATAGTATTCGCATTGGTTTGGTTTTTGAAAATGTTAAAAATATTTTGGAAACTGATTTAAATACATATACGATGATGGAGGTCGTATTGGATTTTTAAATGGTTACCAAAATGTAAAAATAACATTCAAAGATATGAATTAGCGATATCTTAAACACATTTTACTTAAAGTTAATACCAATCCGAATGGGCACAAAAACGACTTGTTGGGTAAACATTATCCCAGTTTGTAGTTGAATTTTAAACCTTTGATTTATGCTATAGGACAAACCTCCACTTAGTTCAATCATTCCCGTGGAAGTGCCATTTTCATAATGATTATTGATATGAGAATAACCACCTTTGACAACAAAGAGCGGCCTAATTCCAGTTTTCTCAGATGAAAATTCCATTTCACCGAAGATCCCATAACCTTTTGTACCTTGAAAATCAAGATAAGAAGCTCCGATACCAAGGAAAAAAAACTCATTAAATTGAAGCCCATTTACAAGACTCAATGCTTTACCATGCTGACCATCATTAAGATAATAGCCCTTCCAATCAGGACCTGGATCGATTTGGATTGTTCTACCAATATAATTCAAATATGAAAAATCAGCTTTGACTTTGTAATCAATTTGACCAGACAGATCAAGTGATAAAAACAAAATCATCAAAAGTGTAATTACATGTTTCAGTACCATTAGTTTAAATTATCCAACAAATGTAATGATAATATTGAATTACAATATAGTTGAAATGAGCATAAAAAGATTAAAAACCCGAAATCCTAATCTTTATCTATCGTGAAGTCTTTTCGTTTTATCATAAAGGCTTTGCGGCTAGTTATTTAGAGATAATGTTGTGTCATTAAGTATCCAAGCCATAAAACTTATGACGCTTTGATGTTACTTCCGCAACTGTTGTAGAAAATTGATGGCAGTCTTATTAATAACATCTAATCTACTTTTCTAAATACACTCGGCACCTGACCTGTTTTGAGTTTGAATAGCTTCGTAAAATGTTGCGGATATTTAAATCCTAATTCATAGGCTACTTCACTAATTGTTTTATTACTAGTAGAGAGTCTATGTTTTGCAATGTCTATTATTTTTTGTTGAATATAGTCTTGAGCAGATCGACCAGATTCTTTTTTTATTAGGTCACCAAAATAATTGGACGATAAGTGAAAGATATCTGCGCAATAGCTTACTGAAGGAAGACCTAGTTCTTGTGGGTGTTCTGACTCAAAATATTGATACAAAACCTGGTCTAGTTGATTTATCACATTTTTATTAATCAGTTCTCGTGTGATAAATTGTCTCGTATAAAACCTATTGCAGTAATTTAGCAACAACTTTATATTGGTACAAATCAAGGTTTTAGTATGGCTGTCAAAAGTGTTTTTTAATTCATATTTAATCTTCTTAAAACAATTTAAAACCAATTTTACCTCTCGTTTTGAAAGATGCAAGGCTTCATGAATATGGTAACCAAAAAAATGATATAAGTGCATTTGATTTCCAAGTGACGTGCCGCTGATAAAATCAGGGTGGAAAGCTAAAGCCCATCCATTTGGTTGTATAGATATATTTTCAGAAGTATCAAATCCAAAAGTTTGTCCAGGTCCAATAAAAATGAGAGATTCTGATTGATAGTCATATTTGTTGCGACCATAATACATATCTTCACATTTAATGTCTTTCAAAAAAATGACATATAGTTCTGAATATGTTTTTTCCAATTTTAATATTTTAGATTTAGATTGATCCAAAACGCTTACTAAAGGATGTAATGTCTCTTGCCCTCTTTCATGATTGAATTGAGAAATGGTTTCCATCTTTTTTATTTCACTCATAATGGTCTAAAAACTTTTGCTACAAAGTTACAGAACCAATCCATCTTTTCTTAAACTATTTTTTCTTAAACCGTTATTTAAATAATTAAATCAGTAATTTGTATAAAAAGAAAACGCTAATAAAGGATGAAATTTGTGGCTTTAATTAAATATAGGATTATGTCCAGATTATTGACGCTCCTTTTTGTTACTTTGATTGGCTTGACAAATTTATTTGGTCAATCAGATAGTAGTCAGGTAACTAAAAAATATCAAGCCAAGCCAAAGAGTGTTTATCCTTTTGGTAAGGAAGCATTTTTAAAAGATGAAAAAACGACTATCAGGTGGCTTGGTAATGCTGGATTTTTAATCAATAGTAGAGGTACAAGAGTCATGATAGACCCCATGTTAAAAGAGTTTGATATGCCAGTATTATTTGACGCACCTGTGGCAACTTCAGATATTCCTGAGTTAGATGCCGTATTAATCACCCATAGCGACAATGACCATTACAGTATTCCCACTTGCAAAGACTTATCAAAAGTAACTAAAGCGTTTCACAGTACCATTTATGTAGATTCATTGATGCAAAATGAAGGTTGGAACTCTTTTGGGCATGCAATATCTGATGAGTTTATCGTTGGAAATATAAATATAAAGATAACTCCAGCAGATCACCAATGGCAAAATGCTTATCCAGGATTTGCCAAACGTTTTTTTAAAAAAGAAGATTGTGCTGGATTTTTTATGACCACTGTCGATGGCACTATTTGGGCCACAGGAGATTCTAAACTAATGCCCGAACATTTAAATCTTCCCGATCCAGATGTAATCTTATTTGATATCTCGGATAGTGAATGGCATTTCACCATCAAAGGAGCTTTACAACTTGCAGAAAGATATCCAGATGCCTTATTGATTTGCTCTCATTGGGGCACGGTAGATGCTCCAGATTTTACTCCGTTTAACGGTGATCCAGAAATTATAAAAGCCCAAATTAAAAATCCAGAAAGATTAATCGTATTATTACCAGGTGAACCATTTATCCTTAATCAATCAAAAAAATGAATTTACGATGAAACTTATTAAAACAGTTATTTGGGCAAATTTAATGGGTTTATTATTGGTTTCTTGCACACCAAAATTATCACCACCTTCCCTTGACCAAGAAAAAATGATGGTAAGAATTTCAGAAATAGAAATTGATTCCAATTATTTGGATGATTACAATAAAATTTTAATGGAAGAAGCAGCAGCATCTGTACAATTGGAAGAAGGTGTCATTGCCATTTTTCCAATGTATCAAGTTGATAATCCAACGCAAGTTAGAATTTTAGAAATTTATAAAAATGACGCTTCGTATAAGTCACATTTACAAACGCCCCATTTTAAACATTATAAAACGAGTACTTTACACATGGTAAAATCTTTGAAATTAATAGATATGAAGTCATTAGATAGCGCGTCTATGAAGTTAATTTTTGAGAAAATGTAAAGACTATGATTGGGGTTTGGTCTAGAAACATTATTCATATAATCTGAGAAAAAAAATCTTGAACTACAAATAAGTCAAATATTTAATTGGACATTTTTTGATAAGCTTTCTTTTTCAGCTAAGTTATAGATTAATGCAAATGTCTCTTATGTTTTTTTGTAAAATTTTATAGCCGGCGCAACCTTATTTCTTGATTACAATGTAATCCTTTCGACCATCAAGCTGAGTGTTCCGAATGCTGATGAACGAAAGAACCTTCCAGCTATAAAAAGCTTTGAACATCCAAGATGTCAGGGCTACGCCCCTCTTCCTTCATCTATTTTTATTTTCTACAAAGATGTCAGAGCTACGCTCCTTTTTTAATGACATCAGACAACTGTAATTTGTATAGGTACATAGTCCTGCAATCTTAGGCACCCAACCAAACCTTATAGGTTTCTAAAAACCTATAAGGTTTATAGATATGCTCAAAAATGCAAATTGCTGCCGGCAAGCTTCAGTCTTTACGTATTTTAGTATATTGTAAACTCTAGAGTAGCCGAAGCTTCCTGCTTCAGAAATATCAAAAATAAATTTTCACACACAAATATTGCAAACGTGAACATCCAAGATGTCAGGGCTACGCCCCTCTTATTTCATCTATTTTTATTTTCTACAAAGATGTCAGAGCTACGCTCCTAATTTGCTTTCTTCTTTCTGAAAAGTTCATTCTTATAAATCGAATATTTCAAGGGACGTAGTCCTGTAATCTTTGTAGTAACAATATCCAAACACCAACATCAAGGGGCGTAGCCCTGTAATCTTAAAAGGTTGGGGATTATTTAAGATGTCAGGGCTACGCCCCTCTTCATTCTTCTATTTCCATTTTCTACAAAGATGGCAGAGCTACGCTCCTTTTAATGAAGACTACTTCATTTATTGAATAAAATGGTTTATCTTAAGCTGAAATAATTTACATTTTGATAAACCTCAAAACATAATTTGATTTTTCAGAACTTAATATACCTTGATAATTGCCTTTGGGAAGTGAGCTAATGTCAAAACTGTTTTCTGGTGTTATATTTATGTTATACATTTTACCGGCATTATCAGAAATATAGCATTGGCTATTTAAGAAAGATTCTCCTTCTGGCGCTTCTACAAATATCTCATTTTGAGCAAGAGTTGGATAAACTATGAGTTTTTTTAATGACGCGTTTAGTGTGGACGACGTCCCGCTACCAAGAACAAAAGGTTCATGTTGTAGGAATCCCAATCGTTTACTAAAAACCAATCTATTATTTACTTCAAACAAACTATGTTCGACAGTTGCACCGGTGCGCAAAGAAAGTGTATCTACTACAGTTGAACTAGCATTTACAAAATTATACTTATTTAAAAGCTGATGAGTGCTTTGACTAATGTAATAGAACTCATTTTTAAATTGGAAGAATTTTGAGAAGTAGAAGGAAGATCCTGTTTTACTATTTGGTAAAATTGAAAATAAATTTGTATCTAAATTAATTTCAACAATGTTCTCATCATTTCCTTCATTACCGATGATATAAAGTTTATTTCCTGAAAACAAAATAGGTGTAAAAGCAAATACATTATCGAAAATTTCTGTTGACGTGAAGTTGGTTTTGTTAACTTTATATACATATCGATCAGTCACCACAATTACATGAGTGTTGTAATCGTGAAATGCAAGCACTTTTCTAATGTATGGACTTGCACCAGTTTCATTATTTTTCAGATTTATTATTTTATAGTTGCCCGAATTGCCTGGTTCCGCAAAATTTACAAATAAAAATTCATTAAACATAAATCCAGATGTTACATCCGTAGCAGTTGGGAAATATTCTTTAATGAAGTCTAGTAATAATAATGACTCATTTCGGCTTTTGAGATAAATGTACGGGGTATCACTTGTGAAAACATTATCGTTGAAAGTCACAGCGCCATAATTTCCTGAACTCATAACGACAGCATTTCCGGTTGGATTGAAGGATCCAATATTTTTGATATTAACTAAATTCTTTTCGGCAGCATAAAGTATTATATCATTGCCAGAGGTAAAAGTCATGTAATAGCTACCATCTTGATTTTTTGTTAAGTTATTTAATCGTAGATTTGGCATACCTTGTATGACACTCAATGCTGTTTGATCCTGTTTTAGAATTCTCCAAGTATTATTATCATTAATTAAAACGCCGTCATCTGTATAAATTACTTGATCCCAATCGTTTCCAAATTGATTAGTTTCTTCCACTACCTTTGAAGTACCTGCAACAGTTCCATTAGTTTTCCAAATGCCTTTCCTCGATCCGTTTGGAGACCCAGTAAATAAAAGGGTGCCATTTGGCATCACTTTCCCATCAAATGAATAACCAAGCCCACCAGAATTTACTGGAGAACCTTCTGTAATTGTTGCAAGTTGAGTAGATACCTGACCATTAAGTAAAATGGAATTTAAAAGCCCTACAAAAAGAATTAGTAAAATGTGATTTCTCATACTGTAAATTATGTTGTTGTGAATATTAATCAATTTGTTGTTATAACTTTAATTGTGTTTTTCTAATTTGTGCAATATTACATAACTATTTTAATTTAAACAAATAAATGAACTGGAATTGGTAATTCGTCACAATTGGGATCAAAGTTTATACCTTGACTAAAAGAATAAAATAATTAAATATCTGTTATGGAATCAAATTGCCACGAAAAAACTGATAAAACAGACTAAAATGAGCAATATTTTACCCATCTCCAAAAAAACGCTAGGATTTTTAACGAAGTCGCCCACCCACTTTAAAATCATTCCCACAAAATTTAACATAAAAAAACATCAAAATCATCAATATTTTAAGACTTATTTAACGGAACTAGCGACATGACTGATAGAACTCGCGACACGACTGATAGAACTCGCGCCGGAAAATTGATTTTTTACATAATTTCTGACAAAACGACAGCCATCTCTAATAGAATGGCCAATTCCTTTAACATATGGACCGATTGCACTATAAAATGTTAAGACTCCTTTAACATAACTCCCGTCATGACTGACAGAACTACCGACATGACTGATAGAACTACCGTCGTGACTGATATAACTACCGTCGTGACTGATAGAACTGGCGTCATGACTGATAGAATTAGCGACATGACTGATAGAATTAGCGTCGTGACTGATAGAATTAGCGACATGACTGATAGAACTAGCGTTATGACTGATAGAACTAGCGTTATGACTGATAGCATTTGTGGTCACTCTAGAGTTATTGAAAATTCCTTACATAAAAAAAGGGCCACACCATTTCTAGCATGACCCCATTTCCCAATAAGCAGGTGCAGTGCTTATGAGATAAAAATTATCATTTGCCTAGTTTTATTGGTCAATATTTAACATTTCTCCTTACACTTAAAAAGGGCCGCACTATTTCTAGCACGACCCAAATTTCCCAAAAAACCAGGAGGTTACTTTACAAAATTGTTGTTCAAATCCCTTTAGTGTGTAACACTTTCAGTCGTACCAGATCTTTATCAGAGCACTACATCAAAGCTGAATGTTACAGTTTTACAATTCTGAAAGATTTACTATAAGTTTTATTACTTAATGACAATAAATAAACACCTGACTGCACATTGGACATATCCACTTCATAATTATTGGATATATTGTTCTGTGTGTATACCAATCTTCCCGTCAGGTCTCTAATCTCTAAAGCACTGTTTTGATACAATGTACTCTCTCCATCAAAAGAAATCTGTACATTAGTAGTGACTGGATTTGGATATATCTCCAATTCAAATGACGCACCATCAACATCAACCACTGCACTTGAGAATGGACAATCCGGTGCTTTGACCAATTGACCACGTACTTCTCCACCAGGATTGTTTGCGGTATGAACATTGACATAAGCATTTTTACTCTGTACAATGGCAGCTAAGTCTGCGGTAAACTCATCTGTCACGTAGAAAAATGCGCCACTATTTGCCCATCTTTGTGTAAAATCAAAGACAACTGGACCATTTGTACCCACAGCACCATTGTGAATGTGCGATCCTTGGAAGGTAGAACTCAATTGATTGACAACTGCCATAAGGTGTGCTTCGTCATAATCTCTATTGAAAGCAAACATACCTGAACCACTTGCATTTCCTGCATTTACTGGATCATTTACTTCTTGCTCTTGACACAAATCGTATACGTATCCATCTCTTGCCACTCTGTACAACTGACCTCTTACTTCACCATTTGGAGATGCAGCGGTATGTACATTAAAGTATAAATCTCCTCTGAGATAATCAGCCAAAAACTCAGGTGTGATCGCTATACCTTCATTAAATAAAAACGGTCCAGAAATATCATCATCAAGATCTAAGACTACACCACCACCAACACCTAGAGCAGCTTTGTGTATGTGTGCCGCTGTAAATGGCCCTGTAGGATTATCTACTAGCAATGCATAACTCAATGTATTCAAATCTGAAGAAATGGTACCTATAGCTAGTCCAATAGCATCGTTATCTACAGAAGGAACTTCTTGTTTTCCATCCATCCATGTATCAAAATACAATCCATCGTTTGGTGTTAATTGTCCACGAATTTCTCCATTTGGATAAGCCTCGGTATGGATATTAACATAGATGTCACCGTTTCTCAATGCGGCAATATAATCACCTGCATCTAGTTTGACGATAACTGTACTACCTACTACAAATGATTCTAGATTCTGCACGACAGGTCCAGTAGTACCCGCAGCACCATTGTGCAAATGGAAGCCTGTGATAGGACCTGAAAGATCAGTCGCAAGGATATTTAATTCCAATAAATTGGTATTTGCCGTATAAATAGCACTTGCAAGACCCAAGGCTGTAGTGTTGACAGCAGGAACTTCTTCGCTACCATTAAGAATAGCGGCAAATGTCTCACTGGATTCTAGTGCTAATTGTCCTCTCAACTCACCATTCGGATTATTGGCAGTATGTACATTAAGATAGTACTCACCATCGATCATTGCTGCTACATCTGCCTTAGATACTGTGAATGTAGAGGTACTTCTTCCTTCTACAAATGTACCTGTAAAGTCAAACAGTACAGGACCGTTTTCACCTGCGATACCATTATGGATATGTAATCCTGTGAAAGCTGATGAAAGATTGGAAACAGTAACATTCAAGGTTGCTTCTGTATAGGTATCGTTAAAAGTTACTGTTGCAACACCAATAGCATCGGTAACTACCGCAGGAACCTCATTACTACCCAATAATCTAGAAGCAACTAAGATATCATCTGTAAAATTAGGGTCAAAAACCACGATTTCTGGCTGAATTACGTCTACTACTCTTTGGTTACCAAGGAAAATAGCCGATGCGCCAGCAAATACTTCATTAAATATTGGTGCCACATCGCCTGAAGCTGTAGGCATCTCAAATCCTAAGACTCTACCGCCATCTTTTGCTCTCTCAGCGATATAAATTCTATTGCTCGGTCTGTCAAAAGCGATATCAACTGGATTGCCCATCAAAGACAATGGACCTTCTACGATGATTTGTTCTGCTTCTGTGATGACATTATCCGATGCTTTTGTGTTATAATTACGTATGACCGTAAATGCACCATCTGTTGCCGAAGCGGCAGCTGCTACATCTGTTAAAATCATCACATCACCTTGTCTGTCATAAGTGATACCATGTGTACGTACCATACTTTCGATAGCTACGACTTGGTCAGGCGTGATATTACCTTCTGCTAGGTCAAAGAAATTGTCAAATCTCAATACCCTATCAGATAAATCTTCGACAGCATACAATGTATTACCATCTACATGGATACCCCATAGTGCTTGAGTGACAGTGTACGTTTTATCCAAGGTAATAGCCGTAGGACTAATGGTATAAACGATAAATCTGTCTACACTACCATTGGAAGCATCCGCATCTTGAGCAACTACTAATTTGTCACCACGAACTGCTATTTCTCTACCATTAGTAAAGTCAGAAGTGGACGTAGCTGTCAATACAGGAGATAAGTTTGCTGCTAAGTTTTCAGCGACTTGACTGTAAGCATTGATGACATTATTGGTTCTATCCAATTGGTAAAGTACATCTGTTGCTTTGTCATAATAAATACCGTCTGCATCATTTCCAGCTACATTAAAACTGTTAAATGAAAATGTGTTGTCATCTGCAAAATTGTACACACCTACTTTGTTTTGTGTATTCGATGATACAAAAACTTGGTAAGCTGGTTCTACAACTACTTTTGGTAACTCACCAGATAAGTACAATGCAGATGCGCCCGCAAATACTTCATTAAATATAGGCTCTGCATCTCCTGAAGCGGTAGGCATATCGAATCCTAAGAGTCTACCTCCATCCTTTGCTCTTTCTGCGATGTAAATTCTATTGCTCGGTTTGTCATAAGCAATATCCACTGGATTGCCCAATGAAGATAAAGGACCTTCTACGATGATCTGCTCAGCTTCTGTGATGGCATTATCAAGTGCTTTGTTGGTATATCCATTGATTACAGTGAATGCACCATCTGTAGCAGATGCCGCCGCAGCTACATCTGTCAATATCATGATGTCATTTGCTCTATCATAAGTAATACCGTGTGTTCTTGTCATACTTGCGATCGTTACCGTTTTGTTTGGCGTGATCATTCCTGCAGGTAATTCAAAGAAATTGTCAAATCTTAATACCTTGTCAGACAAATCTTCTACCGCATACAAAGTATTGCCATCTAAATGGATACCCCAAAGTGCTTGACTGACATTGTAAGCTTTATCTAGCGTAATAGCCGTAGGACTAATCGTATAAACGATAAATCTATCCACACTACCATTGGAAGCATCCGCATCTTGAGCAACTACTAATTTGTCACCACGAACTGCGATCTCTCTACCGTTGGTAAAGTCAGAAGTAGACGTTGCCGTCAATAAAGGAGACATATTTAGATCAAGATTTTCTTTTACTTTACTGTATGCATTTATCACATTATTGGTTCTATCCAATTGGTATAGTACATCTGATGCTTTGTCATAATGAATACCATCTGCATCCGTACCTGCCACATCAAAAGTTCTTAGCGAAAAAGTATTCTCATCCGAAAAATTAAATACACCTACTTTATTTTGTGTATTGGATGATACAAACACTTGATGTGCTGGATCTTCTACATAATCTGGATTAATAATCTCTCCACTACAATCGCCTGTTCCACTATGCGGCATAGCCAAGTAAGGGAATGATGATTGGAAAGCAAGATCATTTTTTTCTACACCCGTGGTATATGTCAATACATTCAATAATTGTTGTGTCACTGGACTAGGAGATGAAGACGGATCGTAATCATCATACCAAAGACCGACGGCTGCTAGTACAACTCCTGCAACTGCTTGCAATTCTATCCTTGTTACATCATCTTCTAATCTTCTACCATTTGGAAATCCATCCATATTAGGGATAAACTCTAGGTCAGTAGTGGTATTATAAGGAGCTACTGTAAGACCAATAGCTGCCGCTTGGATAAGACCCAATGAACTGAAGTTAGGATCGTTTCTAGGTGTCACAGGCACAGCCATGTTTAATCTCAACATGTCTCCACCATTCGGTAAGAAGTTATTGACAAATGGTTTTCCTGCTGCAAGTGGATTACCATTTTTTCCCGTTGCTAATTGGTAAGGAATCACATTAGGAACGCCTGTGTGAAATGCAGGCCAAAGATCCACTGATCTCGGCATTCCTGGACCAGGCAATAAAAGTGTTCCAAAAACAGCATCATCTAAGGCAGTACCATTCAAAACTGCATTGCCTTTTAAGTCGTAAAGTCCATTGGCACCATTCGTAAAGTCAAATGCGAATAATGATTTTGTCTGAATACGCAGAGGAGCAAATGCAGGAACAGCACCACCAAAAAGGTCGTCGTCCATGTATAAAGCCAACTCTGGATTTGAGAAGTATTTGTCTAAGGTTGTTTCAGAAATTTCATCATATGGTGTGATACTATTCCAAAAATCTTTATCACCTATCGGAATCACAGCTTCGTTAGTCAATGGCATACCAAGTCTTGACACTTGTACCCAATCACCTGAGTAAGTAGGTTCTGCAGTACTGCTCAAAGTAGTAACCGCTTGTCTGCTTGCAGAAGCCCATACACCAATCACATAATCCGAATCTAAAATATTCGTAGGTGTAGTAGGTGCGCCATCTTTTAGTAATGTTGAGATAGGTACTTGGATCGCAATCGCGCTTACATTATAACATGCCAAACCATCAACTGCTTTACCACCTTGTCTCGGTGCGTCACCTAGATCAAATATACCACCTAAATCTACAAAAAACGGATCATCTGTTGGACCCGCGAATATCTTTTCTCCAGTCGTTGCCGTAGTAATAGCATTTTGAAATAAAGCACCATAAGTGGTATTTAATCCTGCACCACCTGTGATAGATCTATCACCAATATTATTAGGTGGAACGACACCATTGGTGACGATAGTCTCAAAGCTCAAACCACCATCTATACTTCTTTCGAGTGTATAGGTTGTCTTTTGGTTTTGTTTACCTAGTCTAATGTTAAAAAATGTCGTTGGATCTTCATTTATGACATCAAAGGTAAATCTATATACGATTTCGTCACCAGGTTTTGATGCGTCATTGTCCACATGGACTTCGTATCTTATGTTTTTACCAAAAGAATAATAATTAGGTCCACCGTGTGGCAATTGCATAGGTACATACGTAGCTATTAATGTCACGGTATTCGGATCATCTGGACTGCGGAATGCATAAACATCCACATTATCTGCCAAAGGATCACTTGAGATCAATGGTGCTTCTCTGTGGCTAGATGCCAATAAGGAATTGGTCAAGACCAATAGAAATATCAGAGAAAGCACAGATACTATAAAATTACTTTTAAGTCTCATGTTATATTGTTTTATAATGATTAAATTATTGTCTTACTTCGGTACCACTCCATGGCATCGCTACGTAAGGAAATGTTTTTAGAAACGGTCTGTCATTCTTTTCGACACCAGTCGTGTAACTCAATACATTCAACAATTGTGGTGTCACTGGACTAGGTGAAGTGGCAGGATCATAATCATCATACCAAAGACCAACGGCTGCCAAAACAACGCCCGCTACTGCTTGAAGTTCGATTCTTGTCACGTCATCTTCAAGTCTTCTACCATTCGGAAATCCATCCATATTTGGTATAAATTCAAGATTTGTTGTCGTGTTAAATGGTGCTACCGTAAGACCTATAGCCGCTGCTTGTACCAATCCCAAAGAACTGAAATTAGGATCGTCTCTCGGTGTAGGTGGGACGGCCATATTTAATCTCAACATATCACCACCATTCGGTAAGAAGTTATTTACAAAAGGTTTTCCAGCAGCTAGTGGATTACCATTTTTTCCTGTTGCTAATTGATAAGGAATCACGTTAGGAACTCCAGTGTGAAAAGCAGGCCAAAGGTCCACTGATCTAGGCATTCCTGGCCCAGGCAATAAAAGGGTTCCAAAAACTGCATCGTCTAGCGCTGTACCAGCCAAAGCAGCGTTACCTTTTAATCCGTAAAGTCCATCAGCACCATTAGAAAAGTCAAATGCACCCAATGATTTTGTCTGAATACGAAGTGGCGCAAATGCAGGTACTGCACCTCCGAATAAATCGTCATCCATATATAAAGCCAACTCAGGATTAAAGAAATATTTATCCAAAGTGGTTTCACTTATTTCGTCATAAGGTGTCAATCTATTCCAAAGATCTTTGTCACCTACAGCTATCACTGCTTCATTGGTCAATGGCATACCCAATCTCGATACTTGAATCCAATCACCGTCATACGCTACATTATTGCTAGTAGAAAGTGTCTTGATAGCAGGTCTGCTTGCAGAAGCCCACACGCCAATTACATAATCACTATCCAAAATATTGGTAGGTTGTGCAGGTGCGCCAGCTTTTAGTAAGGTTGCTATTGGTATTTGGATGGCAATGGTATGAACATTGTATTTAGCTAAGCCATCTCTCGAAGCAGCACCTTGTCTCGGTGAATCACCTAAATCAAATATACCACCTAGATCAACAAAAAATGGATCATCTACAGGACCTGCAAAAACTTTTTCGCCTGTTGTAGTAGTTGCAATAGCACCATTAAATAATGCATCATAAGTGGTACCCAATCCTACACCAGAATTGATAGACCTTGGTCCGATATTCGGTGGCGGCACGATACCATTCGCTAGAATAACAGCAAAACTTGCTCCACCATCCATACTTCTTTCGAGCGTGTAGGTAGTTTTAAGGTTTTGTTTGCCTAGTCTGATGTTAAAAAACGTGGTTGGATCTTCATTTACCTTGCTGAAAGTGAGTCTGTACACGATTTCGTCACCAGGTTTTGAAGCATCATTGTCCACATGGATTTCATACCTGATATTCTCACCAAAAGAATAATAATTCGGTCCACCAAAAGGTAGTTCACCAGGTATGTAATTGGCGATAATCGTGATGGTATTCGGATTATCAGGACTACGGAAGGCATACAAATCTGTATTGTCTGCCAATGGATCATTAGAAATTAAAGGGGCTTCGCGATGACTTGATGCCATCACTATTCCAGCCATAAGCCATAAAAAGAGGAAGGAGCATAATTTCCTACTACTCATCCCACCTGACCAAACAGGTAATAATGTTTTCATCTTACTAAAAATTTTGATTAAAAAATAAACAAGAGTCAATCATAAAGCTATTCCGTACCCTTGGGCGCCCAACATAGGCTGTACATTTTTGATTTATATCTTTGCCATTAAAGGCTCTAGTTCTGGATGTTTGGAGTTAGTGACACTTGCTGCCACTGCATATTTCTGAGTCATGGTTTGATCAGATTTAGCTTTGTATATTCTGGCAAGCATTCTATTGACATCGATATTTTCAGGTCTTTTGTCAAACTCTTTTTGTGCGTACGTGAGTGCTTGTTCAGGTTTTTCGAGTAGATCTAGATAAATATGGGCATATTCTAGATTCATATTGTGTCCACTTTCTTCATCATCTTTGAGCATGACAAATACTTCTTCCATAATTTTGGTCATTTCTTCGGTTCTTCCTTGGATTTTATAAATCTCAGCAAGTTGTGTATAGAAACCTACTTCCGGGATGATGTCAATTGCTTTGAGTGTAGTTTCTTCTGCTTTTTTAATATCTTTATTTTTTAAATGGATGGCTCCCAATGCGCCTACCGCAAAAGGATAGTCTGGTCGTTCTGCCAGTATCTCTTCATACAATAACTTTGCTTTGTCTGCTTCGCCATATCTTTCATACAATTCGCCCAAAGTCAACATCGCCCAAGCAGTATCTTCATAACCTGGTACACCTGCTTCTACGGCCATTTTCATAGCTTCGATCGCTTCAGGGATTTGTCCATGTATCTCGCGGAGATAAGATATTCTTGCGTAAGATCTTAAGTCAGGTTTGATAGATATCATAATGTCTGCCATCTCTACCGCCTTGTCATACTGGCCCAACTCTACATAACAGTCTGTAAGCACACCATATATCTGTGCATTTTTGTTATTGAGCTGAATAGCTCTCTGACCTGTCTCCAATGCTGCCTTAAATTCGTGCAAAGACAATTGCACACCCGCCTTAGTCACCAAAGCAAGAAACTCCATATTGTTGACTTTCGTCGTACTGTTGATGATTCTGTCGGTCATGGCAAGTGCTGCAGGATAATAATGTCCATGTTCGCCAGTAACTCTAGCTTCGCGGATAAAAAGATTGGCCATTTTGATTTTAGCTTCGTGGTCTGCTTCATTTTTCTGAATGGCAAGCTTGAGTGTTTGGTAGTTGTTGCTGACATCATCCCACTCTTTGCCGTATCTGATTTTTTCGTTTCTATCCAGTAATGCAGGGATAGCGGTGCTGCTTTCTACTTTGGATAGTTTTGATTTGGCATCGCCACAAGATGTTAATAATAATAGCGTAAAGCTATACAAAAGGGAAATTAAGATAAAAGAAAGGTTCCTATTTTTCATTTTGGGAAATTTAAAATAATGAGTGAATAAATAAATTATAACTGGTTTGATATCATATACGAGAGAGAAGTCGGACTTGGATTTGTAAATCTTAACATTTTATTAAAAAAGTGAAAGAAAGTTGTAATTTGCTTTCGAATGGTTTAGAATTATGAGAGATGTAGGGATGCGTAGATATTATTATAGGACGCTAATTTTCTCGGATTTCGCTAATTTTTTAGAATTCAAATGTTGAAATTGAAATTTTAGTTATATCTATTATAGTATACTTTTTAATTAACCCAAATCTTGGATATTTTGAGCTGATCTAGTTAAGATTCCTCATCAGCTGATATGTTACAGCAACAAACACCTTAATGGTTTTCCACGAAATAGACAACAAAAGAACCTTATACAAAACACTAACTATCAATACATTACAAAATTATTAAAATAATTATTTATATTATTCTTACATTTATATACAAAATAAAATCCAAGGTGTCCCCTTCCACCGTATATGTATTTGTAGTTCGATAAATAATGTGAATGTACTTAATTTAAAAAAATGTAGAAGTTTATCTATACCGTTACGACAAATATATTTACCTTTGGATATCGGTATAATATAATGCCCATAAATCAAAACATAGACCATAGAATTACAATCTGTCATATTATCTATAAAACAAGGGGAAGAATCCGGCCTCAAGTTGTTGTATCATCACTATTCTGATGCTATATATGGTATTATCCACCGCATATTAAGAAGGCAAGAAGAATCAGAAGAAGTACTCCAATCTGTTTTCTTAAAAATCTGGAATAACATTGATTCTTATAATGAATCTAAGGCAACGTTATTTACTTGGATGGCACAAATAGCCAGGAATACAGCTATAGATATGAAGCGTTTGAAGTCATTCGAGATGGCGTCAAATACATCATCATTTGACAATACAGAATACGGTATGGCATCAGAGTCATCCGAAAAAAATGTAGATATCAAGGCATTGATCAAAAATATGCCTGAGAAATACAAAATATTATTAGACAAGATGTTTTTGGAAGGTTATACGCAACAAGAAATATCGGACGAGTTGGAAATTCCACTTGGTACGGTTAAAACAAGGTTGAGAGATGCCATCCAAACATTAAGAGAAACGTTGAAAGACGAAAAACATTTATTATATCTTTTATCATTATTGAGTTAAAATTTTGGACATAAAATCATACATATCATCAGGGATTCTAGAGCTTTATGTGCTCGGCCAACTCTCTCCAGAAGAGATGAGAGAAGTCGAAGTCATGCAAGAAAAGCACATAGAAATAAAAAGAGAAATCTATGAGATCTCTCTGGGACTGGAGAAGTATGGTCAATTGACAGGCATAAAAGCGCCTGAATCAGTAGGTACCAAACTATTTGACAACTTACCTAAAAGATCTCCCATGGTCCAAAGCGCATCTAAGGACATCCCGGGAAGCAATAGTGGTTTGAGATGGAATCTATTGACAAGTCTGTTTGCATTGATAGGCATCTTGGGCTTTACCCTATATTATCTGCAACTATCTGAAAACAAAGCGACTAGCCAACAGTATGAAAGCCAAATAAGAGTTTGTGACTCGATCACCAATCAGCAAGAGCAACAATTTGCATTGTTAAATCAGATCAATGATCCGAACAATAAGATCATAGATATGACACCAACCGCAGGATATGCAGGTATCTCCGTCTATCTTCACCATAATACCGTCAGTAAAAAGAACTTCCTCCAACTGGTAAATCTTCCTGAGATCACATCAGATCAAGCATTCCAATTATGGTCATTAAAAGACGGTGCAGATCCTATGCCGCTCAATGTCTTTGCAGATAAAAACACCATCATTCCGGTGGACTTTATAGACCAAACAGCCACCTACGCCATCACTATAGAACCAAAAGGTGGAAGTCAATCCCCTTCTTTGGATAAGTTGATCGGTACGATGGGTGTGATATAATGGTTGTTATTTAATTTTAGATTTCCTTTTCAAAATATAGTTTTCAATTCGGTCGCAACTTCTTAAAAGTTGTGTAAAAAAGATGTTCCAGTATTGCATTTATAAATACAATACTGGAACACGTATAATCTCTATTCTTCTTCCTGAATGACATGAGCTGCAGGTGTATTGTCTTCCACCACTACCCTAGCGGCACCTGCTTTCTGAATAATCACTGCCTTACCAAGATCAGATAAGTTTTTACTTTCATAAATCTTCATCGCCGTGGATACATCGATGGCTTGTCTTGTCTGTTCGTCGAGATCAAATGTAAGGGTTATGAAATTCAAACTAACACCCAATGGTTCTAGAACTTTGTTGGACACTTCCAATAACTTATTCTCTATTTCAGATTGATCAAGCTCCACGATATCTTCATTTAGGAAGAGTGCCTTACTGACATCTCTGATACGTTTATCGATGACCATGTTCTCTGCACCTTCGAATGCAGATGGCTCCAAAGCACCGTCGCTGTCCGCATTGGCATTGGCCTTGCCCAAAAACTTGGCTTGCTTGATAAATTCTAGGGGGTCGGTAATAGAATAATCATAGTCAATGTGCACAAAAGCCCTTACTCGGTCTTTAAGATTGGTGATAAAACGACTATCACCTTGCATGGGGAAATTAGGAATGACGACCTTCATATAACATGGGTTGGCTACGCCTTTTGGGACTGCGTCACCGGCATTTATTTTTTCCCAAGTCATACCACAATCAGATGAAACCACCACTTGTTGGTTAGATTTGGCATAATTACAGGAAGACATGATGGCAATGCTACCTAAAATAGAAAAGACAAAAAGATTTTTTTTGATATTCATAATGTTTGTTTTGTTGGTATGGTGCGTTCAACGCAAATAGATAAAAAATCATTTCAAGAATCGGACAAAATAGACCATTTCATCGTCAAACATACAAATCTTAAAGTAGTTCTGTGTCAAAACGTAACTCATGACAACAATTTAAAAAATAGAGACAAGTAACTATAGAAAGGACACAACCAAAACTTCCAAGATCTTACACTTTTAGTCTAATGGCTCTTCCTTCCCGAGATTCAAAAAGTCTTTAGTTACTTTTTTGAGTTCAGAAAATGGCATGCTGGCGAGTGTTTCATTGAGTGTGCGTTCATTTCCATAAACTCTAAGCTTTTCTAGTGGATTGTGGGCAGCATATTGGACATTCTGGTCGGGCTTCCAAGCTAAGAGATCATTGGGTTCGCAGACAAGGACGCGGCAAAGGTCCTCGATGTGGTCTAGTCTAAAAATGCGGGTGTTACCATTTAAAATAATTTTTGCCGCATGATGTGTAAATCCTGCTTTTATTAAAAAACTGTATGGTCTTTTGATACCGCGGGCTGCAAAAATAGGTGCTGAATGTAAGTATAACATAAGATAGTATTAAGTTTTCAGAATGTAAACGTCTAGAACATAAAAAAAGCTTCTTTCTCGATCATAGAAAATGCAAAAATGATCATAAATATTGCAAAAGTTAAGCAGTAAATTCCAAAAAATAATCTTGATTATGAAAGTTTTATACCTGATTATTCAAAAAAGTAACTTGATTATTCAAAAAGGTAACCTGATTATTTAAAAAAGTAACCTGATTATTCAAAAAGGTAACCTGATTATTCAAAAAGGTAACCTAATTATTTAAAAAAGTAACCTGATTATTCAAAAAGGTAACCTGATTATTCAAAAACTACGCCCTAATATTCAAAAAGTGGGAAGTTTTTATAAAAAATGACTGAAGATTGTGGATATCAGATTATGCGTGGTGTTAATACCATTATAGCATTAAAGTTAAATAATCTGTGTAACCCAGATAAATTGAAATCGCCTACATTTCTTAAAAAAGAGAATGTCTTGTTTCTAAAATGTAAAAATCAATCTAAATAAACACGCAAATCTTTGAGTAAGGGAGAGAACTTAATGCCTTTACTTCTAGCAAGTTCATTAGCTTTTGCAATGGAAAGGCTATATTGATCATGGTGACCATTTGCATATTGTAAGACGCTCAGGATATCATAATGCGTGTATTCTTGAGATGTTGCTGTGATATCTAAGAATGTCTTTTGTAACGTTTTATAATAGTCAAAATCTTCTTTTACAGTTGTTTTTACGACTTCGGTAAATGCTAATGTAAGCAGTTCTGTATCACTTGTTTCGGGGTAATTGTTTAATAAGTTTTTGGCGTTCACTGATTTAGTTTTTTCATTGGCTAATCCTAGATGTTGGAATAGATTAAACTCTCTATATGCCAAAGCATATGACAAAATCTTAACGCTTTGCATACCTATGATCTCAGCCAACTCGTTGCTTCTAGTTTTCATTTCGACTGTATTCTGGAATGTCTCATCGGATAAAATATAAGAAATAATGTACTTTTCTGTTAGTCTTTTGTCTTTGGCCCCATCAAGATCTTTGTAGGCGGCAGCAAATATAGTTGGGCTGATGTATGTCGGGTAATTATATAATATTGGTTTTGAATAAGGCATTCCGAGTTTAACTAAAGAATTTAACATTTGATTCATCTCAGTTTTGGACATTTGGGCCAATGATGTAGACAATTCGTCGATAAAGCTTTGTTCGTCAAACTCTTTAAGATTATCCAAATCGGAATAACTTTGGATCATGGCGTTATTCCCATTTATTCTATTTGCATTCAAATAGACGTGGCTGACATCTTTATAACCAATCATACGCTCTACTTCATTTGCATCCTTATCTAAAAACAAAACGGTGGGATATGCTCCGATATTAAATGTTTTTATAAAATGGCGATCGTGTCTTTCATTTATTTTCAGATTTATAAAATTTTCATTAAAGTAAGCCACTACTTTTTCATCTTTCTCCATATCATTTATCATCATTTTGCATGGCGCGCACCAATCTGCCATAACATCTACAAAAATGATTTTATTTTCTTCTTTGGCTAGTTTTTTGGCTTTACTCAGACTAGTTATAAAATTGATTTTTGCCCCAAAAGAAATGGTTGTGATAAAAACTAAATTGGAGTGGAAGTGATGATTTTAAGCATGGTATTGTTTTTTCTAAAGTAAACAGTTCAGACGGTTGTAACGATTTTTTTATATTTAAGTGAGCACAAATGTAAAAAGTAATTTGGTGGGAAAAGAAATTGGGTGAATGTTTTTTTCTCCAAGAAATAGGTTTTATTAAAAGTTTTCAAAGAATTTTAAATATAGCATCGCAGTTATAATTGCGATGCTATAATTATTTCAATAATCATTTTAATTAAATACAAATACAAAAGCACATTATTTAAATGTGTTGTCAAATTTTACTTTAGATTGATTTTAAGGTCAAATTGCAACATTACTATTGAACAATACTAATAATTTCATATTCACCGTTTTTAAACTCTAACAAGTATTGATCAACAATGACGGCCTTTTTACTGAAATATCCTCCAAAAACTAAATATGCGTAATTTGCGTTTTTCTTGAAATTTGTTATGCCCCAAATAACCTTATTTGTTGAATTTGTAAACATTAATGTGTCAAGGGCAGCATTTGAATCTAAATACTTAATATTAGAAATATTTAAACAAGACTTACCTAAATCTAGCAAATTATCTTTTCTCAATACGACATCTTCAAAGGATTTTAAAGTATGTAATTCTTTCATAACAAGAGCTGAGTCAATTTCAACAGGAGAAAATTGACAAATATAAAAGCTGTCCAAATCCATATACTTAAACTCGTTTGAGTGCATTATCATAAATGTATCAAATACAGTGCTAATGATTTGACATTCATTGTTTAATTTTTTAGTGCTTTGTCTAATATTAAAACTAATTAGAATAAAGCATAATAAAAGACTTGATACAGATATTAGCTTTGACATTTGAATGAGTTATTTACATTAACAATATCTCTTTTGTCATCCCACCCTTCTATTTTAGAAGCGGAAAATTTATTTGGCCAATACTGTTTTAATCCATTCCAAACCCATGCCATATTATACGATTTATCATATCTATTAACATCCAGAACTCTTCTGAACTATTAAAACTTTTGTCACCAAAGATTTAACCAGAAATATAGGATAAAATTTTTAATTATCAATTATAAATTGTATTATCTTCACTGTTTGTTGTAGAAAAGTTTTAAAAATTACATAATTTTACGTCTTTAATATGTTAATCTTTAAAAAAACATAAATCAAAACCTGATGGCACAGTTAATTCTTTTCATTTCAAAAATACTAAAGGTTATTCCTTTCTACATATCTTATGTATTGTTAAGACTAATCTTCAGCCCAATTGGATTTTTTGAATGGCTTATATTCATAGTAATTTATTTGATACTTGTTCCAATAGTTTACTACATATTAATGTTCTTATTTGGTTTGTGTGTAAAGATGTTTAATTTGAAAGCAAAAGTCTAATCGTTATGTTATTGTTTGTTTTAAAATTGTTTGTATTCAGCATTGTTTATACTTGGATAATTGGGTATACATCCGCATTTTTATTTAATTTTGTGTTCAAAAAAATATCTAACCAAGGTTTGAAGAATATTTTAATGTTAATTTATACCCTTTTAGTAACAATCTTCCAAAGTTTTGTTGTGTCACGTTCTGTAGAACTGTCAAATAAAGATGGCATATCCATTTACATTATTGGATTTATTTTTAGTCCCTGTCTATTTCACATATTTGGCCAACATAAAAATTATGTAGGTGTACTATTGGGATTTATATTTTATTTGGCTGGGGTATTTTCTGAAATTGATAATGTTGGATTAATTAATATTTTGTCTAAAATAATTTCGATAAGTTAGAAACAAAAATCAAAAGTGTAATAAAAGGCACAACTTTTTATATAAAAAATCTTTAGACAAAATATAAAAACATATTCATAGCACATAACATAATAAATACCAAAAATGACACTATTTACAAAAGAACAAGCCATCAGGATAATTGAACAAACAGAACATTTAATTGGAAAACCATTCGATAAAGAAATCAAAATAACAAGTATTACAATTATACCTATTGATGAAGATTTAGATTTTATAAATGAACAATACAATAAAAAAGAAACTACTTATCGCAGCATTGCTGAAAAATTTGGAAAAGGGCAGAATCTTTCTGTTCAAGCTCTTTCAACTGAAATGTTTCACCTAATAGGTGCCGTGATTCGTGCAGACATTGTAGAATATCTTTCAAAGGACCAACTAGATGAAATTTTGAAGAATCAATAATTATAACTTCTTCTCCTAAAATATTTATTATATCTATACCTGTTTCTGACATTATTTTAATAATTCAAAGTCTTTAAAAAATGAATTCCGAAGAACAAAAAACAATCAATGTCATTATTGGCCCAAAATTAAGTGTATTTAATGATAGCCTAGCAACGATTAATGCAACACTTAAAGACATTTCGGAAGAGCTTAGAAAGTTGTCTGAAAACTTAATCAAGTCTAACTATTGTATGTTTTCAAGTTTTTTGTTTGTATAGCATTATTACTTAATAGTCATAAGCAGTTAATCTTTTAATAATTTCAATTTACAATTTTTATGGACTATATTAATTTCACCCTATTATTAAGTTTATCACTCATCTTGTTTAACTTTCTTTGGAATTTAATAACTTTTCCTATTACTAAACTTTTATCGTATACCAAGAATGATTTAATAATATGGTTAATTCCTAAGATTATAATGACCTACCTATTGATTTCTTTAGTAACTTTAATTTCTTTACACTACACAAACCAATTTCCATCATTTAAAACTTTAGTATTTATTATCGTGTCAATTGGGTTAGTAACCCTATTTCTACTTAGTTCTATTGTAAATAAAGAACTTGATTATGAAGACTACCTAAACAAATTTGATTTAACGGGTATACATATGCTAAGCCAATATAATAAGTTTAAGTCTTATGAAAAAAAAATTGTTATATTTACTGCTATTTTACTAATACTGTTTAGAATATTTCCATTTTTAAGTGATAACTTAGTCACAGAAAGTATAGCCAACTTGTTAGTAGGTATTTACAATATAAAAATTGTTGGTTTTATACTTTCAATCTTCTGTTTTATTCTACTTATTCGTATGTTTTTAAATGTTGCAACTTTTTATATAAAACAATCATTAAACAAAATCTAAATGAGAACATTTAAGTATTCTTGTAAATTTTTAGATAATCAATTAGATTCAAATTTAGTGGACACTTCAGATGATGGCGAAGTACAAATACATGAAGGATTAAAAACTAAAATTGATACAGAAGTAGAATCTTTCAAAGATGTGATTGAAGAAGCCAACTTTAACGTAAGTGTTTTAGATTCAATTGAGATGGCTTTTGATAAGTCAACTGATATGAACATATCTTTTAATGAAAATGAAAGATTATTACATTTAATAGCTAGCCATAAGACAAAGGAAAGTACTTCTCAAATTAACAGTGAAAATTGTATCAAAGTTAAATTTAACGCCGAAGGTCATATAAATGTAGATAGATTATACCCTATCTTCAACGTAATCCATAATATCTTTTCCTGACTCAATTTTGTTCACATATTGTCTGAATTCTGTCATTGACTTGGCGTTAGTAATTACCCAATCAAACATATCTACAATCTTTTTTCCTAAACCTTCAAATCTTTGCTCCCATTTATCATTTATTGCCGTGATATCACCAATTAAAACTAAAAATTATATTGAATTTCACACCACTTCCTCTAAATTGGTGTGAAAATATTGGGTTGATTACTAGGGGAAATTGGTCGTCTGGAACGGTATTTAAAATGTTTCTTGCATGTTAATAAGTGTTTTATAACTAGCGTTTTACCAAAGTTCTAATTAAACTTTCGGTCGCTAAAAATATTATTAAATAAAATAAATTCAATTAATCATTATAGAAGTATTTTGTTGAACTCACCAATTAAATATCGTAATAGCTAAACCTTTGCTAGGGCAAGTTTACAACTTGTGCTTATTACAACACGATGGTTGCAATTTGCATCTGCAATCCCATATTTTAGGTATCCTGATAGTTTTATAAATCAATTATAAGTATCTTTTTATATTATTATTATTATTATAGGAATCCTAAACAAAGTTAGTAAAAAAATTAGTAAACTTAGCAACATACAAGTTCTAATGCTGATATCTTCATATTATACACCAACCATCCACAACCATTTATTCCATATCAACGTTACAAATCAAACACATATTCAAACGACCAAATCATCTCAACACATGCAAAACAAAATAAAATGGGGCATCTTAGGTTGTGGTAAGATCGCACAAAAATTTGCTGCTGACCTAAGCATCTCTGATGGTGGATATCTATATGCTGTCGCATCCACAAGTAAGGATAAACAAAAAGTATTTAGAGATGTATATCCTGACATTCTTACCTTTGATAGCTATGAAGATCTTGCTGTTTGTGCGGAGATAGATGCTATTTATATAGCTACACCCCACGCTTTTCATATGGCACATAGTATTTTATGTTTGGAACATGGCAAAGCTGTATTGTGCGAAAAACCTATGGCTGTAAATACCGACCAAGTTCAAAAAATGATCGATACAGCTCGAGTTCATCGTGTATTTCTGATGGAAGCGATGTGGACGGCTTTTTTGCCTGCTATACAAGATCTTATCAATACTATACAAGAAGGTACGATAGGTGAAGTGAAACACATTTCGGCTGACTTTGGCTTTAAGGCTGTGTATGATGCACAGAGTAGGCTTTTTGATCTTCATCTTGCCGGTGGATCACTGTTGGACATTGGTTTGTATCCAGTCATGATGGCGTTGCTTATATTGGGAGAACCATCATCCATTACAGCTACAGCACAGCTAGCGCCTACTGGTGCAGATGAAAGTTGTACGATGTTATTGACTTATCCTAATGGTGCGACTGCAAGTTTATACTGTACACTACAGACCCATACAGATACTAAATGTGAGATCTATGGAACAGATGGAAAAATCACTATACCTGGTCGATTTCATGAGCAAGATCATTATCTAATAAAGATGGGCCAAGAAGATGAGATGAAAATAAATGTAGGTAAAAAAGGTCTAGGTTATGCCCACGAAATAGAACATGTAGCATCCTGTCTTCAGGAAGGAAAAACAGAAAGTCCGATCATGGGTTTTGATATGAGTACGACACTTATTCGTATTCTAGATGAAATAAGACTTCAGATTGGTGTAAAATATCCTGCAGACTACCATGATTCATAAAAAATCTTTACCTTGCAAAAAATTTGTTTTATGGACATACATGTTGGTTCCATTCCCTTTAAATGGACGGAAAAAAATCTAATCGCATTATTCGAAGAATATGGAGAAGTCGAATCTGCAAAAATCGTTATTGATAAGATTACAAGACAAAATAAAGGTTTTGCTTTCGTCAATATGCCCAATGACGAAGAAGCTATGACTGCTATTCAGCAATTGAATGGTGCAGAATTTGAAGAGCGAAATATCACCGTGGCTCCTTCCCTACCTAAAATAGAAATCAGAAAACCACAGCGATCAGCACCACAAACAAGTGCAAAGAAAAAAGGACCAATGGAATTCAAATCCGATAAACATAAAAAATCAGTGCCACCTTGGATGAGGAAGGAGTATTGATGGATTTAGGGAACCACTTTTTGATTGGGTAAGGAAGGATAAGTTTCCTTTTGTTTGCGATGCTACCAAACTGAAGCAATAACTAAAACCTTATACCAAATCACCTAAAACTTTATTGACTGCATCTTTGTATTGTCTGCCTATGGGGAAAGACTGATTTGCTATGAAAATTTCATTGTGGTTGAATGATACTATATGATTTAAGTTGATCATAAATGAACGATGAATTCTAATAATTTGGTTTAGTTTATACATAGGTTCAAGGTCAGACATCTTTGCTTTGGTGGTGATCGATTGATTGATGGTGACAATCTTTAGATAATCTTTGACACTTTCTATATACAAAATATCATTCACACAAATCTTTACATAGTTTTTGTTGACATTAAAATATTGATAAAGTTTATTATCTTGTTTGGATGGTAATAATGGTGCTGGAGATACATTATTTTTGGTTTTTAATTTGCCTACAGCAATCATAAACCTTGCAAAATCAACTGGTTTTAGTAAGTAATCTACCACACCCCATTGATATGAATCAACTGCAAATTCCTGATAAGCAGTGGTGATGATATATTGAAAATCTCCTTTTGCAGCGGTGATAAATTCATTCCCCTTGATCTTAGGCATATTGATATCCAAAAAAATCACATCTGTAGGGTTTTGCATCAGCCAATGTAAAGCTTCAACAGGATTTGTAAAACTTGCTTTTAGCTCTAAAAACGGAACAGAAGATACATAATCTGCAATGATCTCTGCTGCCAACGGTTCGTCTTCTACTATGATGCATTTTAAAATATCCATTATTGTAATCTTAAGTGTAATTGTGCTATAAAATATCCATTTTCTTCTTTGGTCAAAAGCTGATGGTCTTCTGGATACTCCAATTGAAGCCTTCTACTAAGATTCTTAAGACCTAGTCCACCAACCTCTGTATGATTGGATTCAGATATATGATTTTTAATTTCGAAACTAAATTGTCCATGCTCCATCACATCAATTTTCATATCTATATAAATAACGTTTAGCTCGTCACTAAACCCAAATTTGAATGCATTCTCTATCAAGGGAAGGAGTAAACCAGGTGAAATCATGTATTGGGAAGCATGATTGTTTTCATGAATGATCAATTGAAGTGTGCTACCAAACCTAAGTTTTTGGATATCTATATATTGGTGAATTACGTCCAATTCTTTTTGGATGGCTATCCTTGGCGAAGTGGTTTCATACAGCAGATATCTTAAAATACCTGAGAGTTTCATAATGGCAGGCGCTGCTTGTTCGTCGTTTTTACGTACGAGCGCAAAAATACTATTCAATGCATTAAACAAAAAATGTGGGCTTGTCTGATTCTTTAGAAATTGTAGTTCTAAAACAGTTTTCTCTTGATCAGCTTTTAGCCTTTCGTCATACATCCATATCGCCCCGAAAAGCAACATGGGAACGGTAAGGTCTGCAAAATTGGATAAAAACCTTCCAATAGCAAAAAACTGACCATCATCTGGTGATCGTTCATAAATGTATGGATAAATATAAAGGTATAAAGCCATTCGATATAAAACAACACCTATAACGATAGATAACAATAACTTCCCAAAGACTACAATCCAACTACCTTGATTATAGACAACTTTGCGAATCAACGAAGGTACACCTAGATATACTGCCATTAGTTTTGCAGGATATAAAAACAAAATAATCGTACAAGCACGCAATAATTTGTCATACCAATGAAGTACACCATTTTCTGGCAATATCATATTGGGCAATATTAAAATCAGTAGATACACAGAATAAATAAGCCAAAGTATAATATCTCTATTTAAATATCGTCTCATAATGCAAAAATGCATTTTTATTTTATGATTTTAACATAAGTTGGGACGAATAACGAATATCAACCTACCAACTACCTACAATGAAGGTAAAAACCTATGAATTCCATCTTTTATCGTAGTTTATAATGTAAAGCTTGTTTTCCATCTTTACCGAAATCTACAGGCAAGATACTGTACTATCTTTGGATAAATTTTAAGTCAAATAAAAAAGAAAAACATGTATGCAAATCTTCGACTATTCCTACTCCTTTTAGCTTATGTGGGTGTATTAAATGCACAAAGCCAAACCACTTTTAAAAAACTTACCACTGGGACTATAGTAAATACCCCATTAGATAGCAGAAGTGTAAATTTTGCTGATTTTAATGTTGATGGATTAGAAGACCTACTCATCACCCAAGGAAATTCTGCTGGGGCAAGTGATCTTATTTATTACAATAAAGGTGATCTGACATTCGAATTACAACCACAATTAACGAATCAAATAAGCGAACCGTCTGTAGGTGCTACCGTCGGCGATATGGATAATGATGGACTATCTGACATCTACGTATCCACATGGTATCATAGAAAAAACACACTTTATAGAGGTACAACAAATAATGGATTTGATATTACACAAATGAATCCAAATTCTTACTCAGAATCAGCAACTTGGGGAGATTATGATAATGATGGATACTTAGATCTTTATGTATGTAATAGTGGAAATAGTACATCAGACAATCGAAATTTATTATTTAAAAACAATGCTGGTACACTTAGCTTACTAACCAACCACCCTTTGGTACAAGCAACCAATCATAGTCGCCATGCCACATGGGTAGATTATGATCAAGACGGTGATGTAGATTTGTTTATCTGTAATGAGAATCAAACTAGAAACGAACTTTTCAGAAATGAAGGAAGTGGTAGTTTTATCAAAATAACAGCTGCTGGAGATTTGTTGCTGGAAGCGTCAGGTAGTATGGGTGCAAGTTGGGGAGACGTAAATAATGACGGATGGATGGACGTATTTATCTGTAATTCTGGTTATTTTGTTGGTCAAGCAAATCGTCTTTATATCAATAATGGAGACGGTACATTTACCAAACGTACAGGTGTATATGAGTCAGATAATGGTTGTTCGTTTTCATCATCATTTTCGGATTATGATAATGATGGAGATCTAGACCTAGTAGTTACGAATGGTTTTTGTAATGGTATCATTAAAAACTATTTGTATTTAAATAATGGTTTAGGAAACTTTACCAAAGACCAGACTAGTATGGCAGAGTATCAAACACCTTGTTCGTTTGGTACAGCGTGGGGAGATATCAATAATGATGGATTTCAAGACTTAGTAGTAGCAAACTGCCAAAATAATAGTCAATCTCCATTTGCAAATAATGATATATGGATCAATGAAGGAAACGGCTATCGATGGCTAAAAATAAAATTAAAGGGCAGTATTTCTAATGCTTCTGGTCATGGTGCCAAAGTCTATCTAAGTTCAATAATGGATGGTGTTAAAGTAAAACAACTAAGAACACTAGGTTCTGTGTCAGGATATTGTGGTCAAAATAGTAGCATTCTACACTTCGGCTTGAAAGATGGCACATTGGTAGATACATTAGAAGTAGTCTGGCCATCAGGTATCATCCAAACATTAACTAAGTTAAAAACAAATGAAATGCTGGTGATAAATGAAGGGTCGATCAATGCAAATTCAGATGATGAAAAAATAGTATCTTTTGTATTATCACCCAATCCTACATCTACTACCTTAGATATTAAAGCACAATTTACCAACGTGGCTGACACTATCTTATTAGAATTAATTTCTTCCAATGGTGTAGTGGTTTACAAAAAAATATGCACTAATATAGAAGAGAATTGGGATGAATCTATCCTAATAAAAGATCTAAAGCTATCTAGTGGAACCTATCATGTAAAGGCTTCTTCAAGATCATGGAGTATTTCTAAATCTATTGTCATCATACCTTAATCATCATATTTTACAATCTAATAAAACCTTTCAAAATGTTAAATGTAATGCAAAAATCAAGATTATTTTTATGTATGTTACTACTTCCTATGGTCTTGATCTGTCAAGATAATAATTTGAAAGTCAGTGAAAAATCATATAATACCAGCAAAGTAAAACCGATGGTCCATTTTGGTCTAGGTGCTGGAGATTATTCCATAACAGACTTAGGAATCTCTATCTATCATCAACTCAATCCATCAATTATGGTAGGAGTTTCTACACATTATCTGGGTGTAAATGGAAAAAATACTTCGATTCCACAATGGCAAAAAATACCAATAACTTTAGAATCTAGTTATGATATTAAAAATTATAATCAAAACCGTTCTTCTATTTATTTGAAATTAGGCGTTGGATATAGCTTCACCCTCAATGGCAGTTATTATGATAATAATGAATTCATAAATAAAAGAGTCACCAATGGATGGGCTGTCAGTCCTGGGTTGGGATATCGTTTTAATATCCTAGAAAACACTGGTTTAAATTTTGATGTAAACTATCATCTTATTGCAGATAAGACTGAAGATGATAAAGGAATAGTGATCTCAGACAACCTGTGGAATCACATTATATTTAGGACTAGTTTATTCTTTTAAAACATGAGTCCAGTCCGAAAACGCTCAATATTTGATAATCAACCGTTTTTTACCCTTCACTCTAAAGGGAAACGCCTGATTATCAATGAAATAAAAACTAATATTTTTAATACTCTTTAACTCGATGACTTTTCGGAGTAGATTCAAACATAAAAGATCATAATATTCAATCTGAATCTAGGATTATCCATTATGCTAGATTCAGATTGATCTTAAGGAAGATAAACTATATTTACGAATCAAAACCATTCTTTCACAAAAAGATAGTTGTTTCTGTAAGGTTGTATAGTTATTGAGGTGATTGGCTATCTCGGGTATTCTTCTGAACTGCAATAGCGCCAAAAAGTGCAAGCAAAAATGAAAAAGACTTGCTATGATGGAGTATTCATAGGATTAATACCCGAATGCATCCATAGCTTTCTTATAAAGCACCTTACCGTATAATACTTTCAAACTTTGCAGAATAATACATTCATTCTTAATATAGGACAATCCAAGATGTCAGGGCTACGCCCCTCTTATTACGTTTACTTTCTTGTTCTACAAAGATGTCAGAGCTACGCTCCTTTTTTGTTGTTAAACATTATTGTTCACCTATTGGACTTGTAAACTTGTTTGCAAGCATCATTTTGGTATCCTTCCTGAATTTACATGCAACCCACTTCCAAATGAATCACGCAAATGCTTGACAAGTTTTGGAAACCCATTAAAACTGATTTCTAAATAATGCGAAGCTCAACGTGCATAGTCCCCCTTCTTTTTTAAAATCGTTTCACTGCTTTAGCGTGAGAAGGGGTTAGGGGATGAGTATTAAGTGTCATTAAAACTGATCTCTAAATAATGCGAAGCCTACACTTCAAAAGCAATTCCGCAAATCCACCAAATCACCAAATCAAGCAATCCCCACACATACACGTATAAATACGCTTGACCACTAAATTTTACATCCGTAATTTTGAGTTTTATTTATGTCCCGATAAGCGCACCACTTATCGGAAGAATGCAACACTATTGAGCAACTAAATTAAAGAGAGTTACCAATTAAAAGAAACTCATTAAAATTTAGTTAGCTATAGATTATTGATTGCTTTTAGAATTGCTAGAAAAAATCCATGTGGAGAGAATTTGGCAGAAAAAATTAAAAATTAACAAAGTTTATAAAAAATATACATTATGTTTGTATTCAAGACCAAACCACAACTCAAAAATCTCAAAACAATAACCACATGTCAATTAATTAATTCATTTCAATCCATTCAGTGTGTTCCCCCTAGTGCTCTGTCAAGATAATAAGTTAAATAATAATGCGAGTTATTTTTTCAAAGGTCAAGGCAAAAAACGCAGGCATAGCAGGAGCTACGACGAGTATTTTTAACGCAGAGATTTGAAAAAAGAGCCCCATTTTATTAAGTAATTTATCTTGACAGAGCACTATACTCTAAGTGGCTTTGTCGCAGTTACANNAAAAAGAACAGCATTTCATTAAGTTCTTTTTCTTGACAGAGCACTAAATTAAAGAAGATCAGCTGCGCACCAATGTTGTTTTTCTAATTTTTTTTCTTAATTACCAAAAAACATCAATCATGAAAAAATTGATCTTTATATATTTATTACTAGGGGTTTTATACCATACATCCTACGCTCAAGAAGCCGATAAAGTAGCTTTTCAAGTAAGGATGAATAATCATGTTACGAGCTTCCTCAAAAAAGACATAGACATGAATAAAGCAAAAGAATTGTATGGTCATACTTGTGATGTCCATCACGTTGTGACAGAAGACGAGATAAAGGCTAGAGCTGCCGATGCTGAAAAGAATGCATTCATCCATGCTAATATGGCAGAATACAAAAAACTCTTTTTTCCACAGCCAAGTCAGCATATTATGATGACAGACACCTCCATATGCGACAATGGTGGATTCGAAGATGATTTTGATTTCTATTATGGGTTTTCAACTACATTTGATGCAGGAAGTTTAACGTGTTCCCCAAGTTGGAATTCTTCCCCATCGACCTATATTCCAAGAACATTACCCACAACAAGAGAATTTGAAATTGTAAGTTCGGGAACCGACATTGTTACTGGTTTACAAAAAGTAAAATTCGGGAATAAATCATTAAAATTAAATGATCTCTATAACCATAACTTATCAGGATTTATATGTAATGGCGATTTTGGAGTGAATAAATTAGTTAAAAGATTTAAGGTAACAGAAGAAAACCGAGACTTTACAGTTTGGTTTTCAATAGCATTAGAAAATCCATCTGGTCACGGAAACCAACAGCCCTTTTTTAATATTTCTTGTGACCTTGCTCCTTTAAGTGAATTATGTTTTGATGCAGACATTTTACAATGTGATAGCTTATATGCTCAACCAAGTTGTGGTAGTAACAACTTAATGGATGTGCTTGATTGGTCTTGCCATCGTATTAAAATACCACCAACAGAAATTGGACAAATAGCAACGCTTGAGATAGTTATGAGTGATTGTGGTCAAAGTGCGCACAATGGTTATGCCTACATAGATGGCATCTGTGAAAGTTGTAAAGGAAGTACACTTGGATACGTCGAATTGGGAGATCCTTGTTACGACCATTGTGATAGCACTACAACAATGATTTGCGGCCAATTTACATATCCCACTTTATGCGGTGATTGGGTACTTGATTCTTTAGTCTTTCCAGATTTTGAAATTGATTCTTTAGTTATAGATACGAATACTGGAGTTTTTTGTTTCAATATTCCAATAACTAGTTTTGGTGCTGAAGAGTGTCTGGAATTTTTTGTTCAAGCATACTTTAGTTCTGATGACATTGAATTACCAATGGTGTGTAGCAATAGTATTGAAATCTGTAAATCATATTATAATAATTCAAATCTAGATAGTTTAATGTCATATATTTCAAACTATGATAGCCTATGTAATGGATGTTTGGATATTTTAGGTTCAGTTTCACTTTTTAGTGATGTAGTAGATTCTGGTTTAGGTATTCTATACCGTTCATGTGATGGAGATGTGGCTACTATCTGTGGAGAACTTAAATACCCAGAAATCTGTGAAGGTTGGGTTTTGGATTCCTTAATTATATGTGGTATAGGTAGTGAGAATTTAAATATTACTAGTCTGAATGGCATTTTTTGTTTTGAAGTGCCTTTTGAAAGCTTTGGTGAAGAAGATTGTCTTTCTTATTTTGCGAAGGCATATTTTAGATTGGACACATTATTACTTCCTATCTTGATGAGTGATACTATAACAGTTTGCAAAGAATATTATGAAGATTATGAATATGAAATTTTAACAGGCGATTGTCACGATAATAGTACTACACAAGAATTATCAGATGATTACTACTTTGTGAAAGTAACATTGGGTAATGTCTTAGGAGAAAGCTGGTATATAGATCGGCAGTTAACATACCCATATCCAGATGAAGATGGGTTATATACTGTTTCAGAAGGGGTGGGAGATTCTATCATATTTTTAGGACCATTCCTTAGACAAGAAGGCCCTTGGACGCTCTATATATATCTGCCGGGGTGTATCATCGAAGAATTGATCACTCCACCTACATGTCCGACCAACTGTGTATTTGGTGGGTACATCATTAATAATATAGAATGTACTGAAGGAGTTAGTCCTAATCCTACGACATGGGAATTTAAGTTATTTGTGCCAGGGACTTCGGGATCTTACGTTATAACAAGTCCAGACATACCATTGGGCGGAACCACAGGAGATTTTGGTGTGGCAAAATTATTAGATGGGATTATACTTTCTCCTAAGTGTATTACCTTAACACTTACCCCTATAAATATGGCTTGCACGTCTAAAGTCGTTATTTGTCCTCCAAAACCTTGTGATAGTGAGAATAATTGCGATTTAGAAGTTTATATACCAGAAGTAACTTGCGATGAAAATGGAGATTTCTCCTTTAATTTATCCGTAGATTCTGCTATACCGAATACCATTATCTGTTATGAAACAGTCGATAATAGCAATCCAAGTAGTACAACTAACTATACTCAGCCAAGTCCTGTACCCCCAAGTGGGCCATTTTATGGTGATATACAGCTAATTGTAAGGGTCTGTGAAGGACCTAGCTGTAGAGAAGACTGTGATGATCGGTGCTTTAAGGTCATTTATATTCCAAAGCCTGATTGTGAACATTGGGAGAATGATAAAACAGAAGTGCGTAGCATACAGGAAGGTTCAAAATCTGATCCACTTTTAGTCTATCCTAACCCTAATACAACTGATGAATTTACCATTGTAGCATCAAAAAGCATTTCAAATTATCATATCTTTACACTAAGTGGGGAGATGATCCAATACGGAGTGTTGCGGCAAGGGGAAAATAAAGTAACCATTAGGCGACCTGCTGGATTGTATATTTTGAGTTATACTGATGTTTTTGCTAATAAAAAGCAAATAAAACTAGTTAAATTGTAACTTTTTTTTTAAAATTCCATAGCCGTGGTGTCTAGAACTTCATCAGAATTAATGACACCACGGTTTTATACTTATTATTTTATATAAATAAATACGATGAGAATATTTATATTTATGAGTTGCCTTCTTATTTCAACCTTCTTCACACTGCAAGGCCAAAACTTTAATTTCCATCAGAAAATTATTGCTAATGACAGAATGACAAAAACACGCTTAGGGCACGATGTGGCAATATCTGGTGACTTTGCAATAGTAAGTGCTTACGAAGTTCAAAAGTATCAAATAAAAAATGCTGTATATATCTATCAGAAAGATCCAACCGGTATTTGGATACAAATACAAAAATTAGAATCTCCTGAAAATGTTAATTGGGAAAACTTTGGCTATTCTATAGATATTAAGGACGACCAGATCATTATCGGGGATTTTAGGAATGAACTCTATACCCGAGGAGTTGCTTATATATATGATAAAATCGCAAACAATGTTTGGCAACTTAGTCAACGTTTATTAGAAACACCCACCTCTGAGTTTGGTTATTCTGTTTCTATTGACGGCGATCATTGTGCTGTCACTGCTTTGGGGGAAAATAGTTCTCAAGGTGCTGTATATATTTATGAAAAAAACGGAAGCGGGATTTGGACTCGAACTGCAAAATTGATTGGGTCTCATGCTGGACCAAATGATGTATTTGGCTATAAGATAAAAATACGAGGCACATTACTTTTTGCAGGCGCACCAGGAGATGATGATGATGTAATGGGGACTAACTTTATGCAAATATCAGGGGCAGTGTATATTTATCAAAAAGATAGTAATAATATCTGGCAAGAAGTCCAGAAAATAGTTGATCCCCAGAGAATGAATTTTGGAGAATTTGGTGCTACGCTTTCAGTTTATAATAACTTGCTTATTATTGGAGCAGGTAGTGCTAATAACCAATGGACAAACTTTTACAGACAGAATTGTTATACCTTTATATATATAAGAGATGCCACAGGGGTATGGAATTTTAACCAGCGGTTAGATCCCCCTGATCCAATTGACGATATGGGGTATAGTAACAATGTAGCGATTAATGATAACTACGCTATCGTCAGTTCCATAGATGAAAAAACAGATGCAGGGGGAAATTTCATAGGTAATTTTACAGGAGCTGTTTATTCTTACAAAAGACAACCTGATAACAGTTGGAGTCTAGTTCAACGAATTGTAGCACCTAACCCTTTAATCGATGATTATTTTGGTCGGTGTGTAGCTTTACAGGATGAGGAACTCCTGATTGGTGCATGGTGGGAAGATGAAGATGAAAATGAGCAAAATACCATACAAGAAGCAGGTTCTGTTTATGTGTACAACATGTGTGCTGCTACAACGTCATCTGAAGTTCTAGTCTCATGCGATTCGCTTCAATGGATAGATGGAAATGTTTATAAAAATAGTATTAGTAATATCCAATATGTGCTAGATAATGCAGCAGGTTGTGACAGTATTATATCACTCGACTTAACAATCAATAATTCAGATCTAATCACACAAAATGAGATATTCTGTGATGTATATAATTGGCAAGGAAATACATATAAAGAAGGTGGTACTTATTATTATCAATCAACTAATCAATATGGTTGTGACAGTACCATAACGCTAAATCTCACCATCCACAATTCCACAAATAATATAGAACAAAAGTCTGCCTGCGACTCCATCATATGGAATGGTACCACCTACGATAATTCAGGCATACATACCTACACCACCACCAATATCTATAATTGCGATAGCACAGAGACCTTAAATCTTACCATCTACCCATCTTCCCAAAAAAATATCAACTTCACCACTTGTGAAGCCTACACTTGGAATGGTCAGACCTATGCCCAAAGTGGTATTTACACATACCTATCTACCAATATTTATGGATGCGACAGCATTACCACACTCAATCTCATCATCCATCCCACGATCACCGAGACCATCCAAGAGACCCAATGTGATGCTTACACATGGAATGGCACCACATACACTCAGTCAGGTAGTTATGACTATCAGACACTCAGCGTCTTAAATTGTGATTCTATCGCGACACTCGAGCTCACCATCCATCCATCAAGTCAGGCAGCAATATCATACAGCTCTTGCGATCCATATCTCTGGAATGGCAACATATACACAGAAAGCGGTACCTACAGCTACAAAACTCAAAACATGTTTGGTTGTGATAGTACCACCACACTTGATCTCACTGTTCATCCTAATAACAATAACACAACCACTCAGACAGCATGTGACACCTACACTTGGAGCGGCACAACGTATGACCAAAGTGGTAGTTATAGTACAACAGCAACCAATATCTTCGGCTGCGACAGCATCAGCACGCTTAACCTGACCATCCATCCATCACAAAATATATTCACCACCGAGACAGCTTGTAGTAGCTTCATTTGGCAAGGAACAGCATATAACCAAAGTGGCGTCTATACTTACCAAACACAAACAGCTTTCGGTTGTGACTCCACCATCACACTCAATCTCACCATCCATCCAGAAAGCAACACAGACATCACCACTACCGCATGTGATAGCCTAGTCTATCAAGGTCAGACGATCACAGAAAGTGGTATCTACAACTTCAGCTTACAAAATATCAATGGATGTGACTCCACCATAAATCTTAACCTTACTATATCCGCAGATAGAAACGAAAACACACTATCTGCTTGTGGCACCTACCTCTGGCCAGTCACAGGTGAAGCATACACACAATCAGGCACGTACCAAGCCGTGTACACCAATGCCCAAGGTTGTGATTCAACCTACCGCCTCGATCTCACCATCCATCCCGAATATAATCAAGAAACCACAGCAGAAGCATGTGCAAAATACCTTTGGACCCTAAATAACCAAACATACACCCAAAGCGGCCAACACTCCGTGACACTTCGTACACAAGAAGGTTGTGATTCCATCATCACCCTTGATGTGACCATCCACCCAGAGTTTGAATACAGAGACACCATCATCACAAATGAACCTTACCTGTGGCCCATCAACAATACAAGCTATGAGACATCCGGCATTTATACCGAGACATTCGCCACAGACGTAAGTTGTGATTCCATCCATTATCTCTATCTCACCATCAGCATAGACACAGACATCCATGTCCCTAACATCATAAGTCCTGATGGCCCCAATAGTCAGTTCACCTTTTACGGATCAAGTATCAGCATTATACAAGACCTATCAGTTTATGACAGGTGGGGCAATCAAGTCTTTCACCGCAATTCATTTCCACCGAATGAGCCTACTCAAGGATGGGATGGCAAATACCAAGGCAAAAATCTTACGCCTGGAGTATACACTTATTCCGCTCAGCTTTTACTCACTGATGGCACCATTATTTCAAAATATGGAGATGTGACCATTATCCGTTGATCCATATTGGACTTGTAAACTTGTTTGCAAGCTAGTGTAGCCGAAGCTTCCAGCTTCAGGATTATCAAACATAAATTTACAAACAAATTTTGCAAGCGTTAACATCCAAGATGTCAGGACTACGCCCCTCAAAACTTGTGTGTTCTCGTTTTCTACAAAGATGTCAGAGCTACGCTCCTTTTTGGTTGTCAAACATTATTGAATACCTATAAGACTAACAAACTTGTTTGCAAGAAACATTTTGGTATCCTTCCTAAATTTGCATGCATCCCACTTCCAAACAAGTTTTGGAAGCCCATTAAAACAGAACTCTAAATAATGCGAAGCCTACACTTCAAAAGCAATTTCGCAAATCAACCAATTCCCCAAATCAGCAATTCCACAATCCACCAGGTATTCTACGCCCCTAAAATTACATTTGATATCGTTTTCTACAAAGATGTCAGAGCTACGCTCGTAGTCTGCTTTCTTCTTTCAGATAAATTCATTCTTATAAATCGAAAATTTCAAAGGACGTAGACCTGCAATCTTTGTAGCAACAATACCTGCGTGTCGTTATGTAGGGGCGTAGCCCTGTAATCTTAAAAGCTGTTGCTCATTAACACGCCATCCATTTGTTAAAAACATGGATTGTAATTGTTATATATGGACAAAATCATCTACTTATTAAAAAAACTATCAAATTGTCGCCTTGATACTTACTTTTATTTTTTCTTACCATTTTTTATAAAAGTATATACATCATTAATTGATTTATAGTATGTTTACATTGTATTAAGAGTATGTTTAAAAATTTTCTTAGTTGCTAATCAATAGCGTATGGTTCTGACAATTAAAGAATTAAAGAGTTTAGTGAACTAAACGATGAAATTATTTTGAAGTCAGGTTCATAAGATCTTGATTATAAAGCAATAAAATTTTAAACATACTCTCAGATTAAACATCGGAAATGAAGCGCACTATAAAATTGATTTTATTATCCATCTTGAGCTACGGCAGCTTGATGAGTCAGGACGTCCACTTTACAAATTACAGGACGGTAACCAATTTTTTTAATCCAGCACAGACAGGAGATTTTCGTGGTTATTTAAAACTACAAGTAGCTAGTAGAACGCAATATCAACGGACATATGAACATGGTGTAGCAGGTGTAGAACTGAATTTTATATCTCCTATCAACAAAAACCATTGGATAGGTGCAGGTTTTAATTTGAATTATGATAAAACTGGATCACTCGCACTTAAAACCACAGGTGGTGGATTGAACGTGGCTTATCATATTCCCATAGACAAAAAACAAAACAATGTCATCAGCATCGGAGCAGCCATCAATAGATTTTCACTCACTGCCAATACTGATCAATACCGTAGTGAGTCTACCCTACTAGGCATACCTGATAATGATAGAAAAGTACTCAATGACTTTAATGCAAATGCTCTTTCCATCCATTCTGGTGTTCATTTCAAATCTAGAATCAACAAAAAAAATGTATTCGAAGCAGGATTTGCTGTGATACATCTGAATAATCCTACATACAAAATATTCGGTGGAAACGATGCAAGTTTAGGAAGTAGATTTAATTTACATACTGCCTACAAAACAGAAGTTAGCAAGGTTGTTGCTCTCCAACCTGCGATCTACCTTTCATTTGCAGAAAAACAATCCAATGTCAATCTTCAAATGCTCTCAGAGTGGCGTGTCGCCAAAAAAAATAAGTGGAAAGGCATCGTAGGTTTAAGTCATAGAATGGGAGAATCATTGGATTTTATCACAGGATACGCAGCTGAAAGGCTTTATATCAGTTTGAGTTTTGATGTATTGACAAGCCAGACTGTAGACTTTATTCCTAATCCTGGAGCAATTGAATTGGGTGCTTATTACATTCTTTACAAGCCACATACACCAAAGTTGAAACCCATTGTATTTTGTCCACGACTGTAAAACGATCTTTAAAAAAAACATAAATTTATCGACATGATGAAAAACATATTTTTAACCATTTTTTGTACCATCCTATGGAGTTCGACATTCGGACAAGATCCATTATATCTAAAGAACAAAAACTTACCTTGTGTAGAAAGAACATTTTTTGTTTATGTACATATAGCTATGGATAGTGTTGGAGATACTAATATGCCCTTGCAACGTCTAGATTCACTATTCAAAGCTGCCAATGATGCTTTTGCCTCTATCTGTATTTCCTTTGATTATTGCAAAATAGATACTATCGTTGACTACTCATTTGACGATATCAAAGATGACATAGAAGTAGGCTTAGTCACATCAAGATTTCAGAAAAAAAGAAGGATAAATCTATATTTCACAGACAAGGTTTTAGATGAAAGAGTAAATTCATTTTCAGTACATAATGGTATCACAAAAAGTGATGAATGTATTGTCATAGTACCAAAATCAGGTAAAGGACTCATGCACGAGTTAGGACACACCTTCGGACTTTACCACACCTTCGAAGCAAAATTCGGTCTTGAATTTGTCAATCAATCCAATTGTGCCACTGCAGGAGACCTTATATGTGATACTCCCGCAGATCCAAACATCGGACCAAATATACCTTGTGAATTTATCAGCAATCTAAAGGATTCTAATGGAGATTATTATAAAACAGAAATTGGCAATTATATGTCCCACCATTTCTGTGCACATTGTTTTTTTTCTAGAGAACAATATGAAGTCATGGCAAAAAATTATTTAAACTCAACTTTTAAAATGTGGTAACTATGATAAACTTAAAGAATATACTTAGACTTTTATGCATCTTTTTTATGATGGGTTACCAATTTGCACAAGCCCAAATAGCAAGTGACACCATAGGATGTGTACCTTTATTGGTCAAATTTACAAGCCCTGACCAAAACCTTAGCAATCCGATATGGGACTTTAAAGATGGAGCTTCTGCCGACAAGTTAAATCCAAATCACGTTTTCAGTGTAGCTGGTACGTATCTCGCTACTCTAAAAAACAATAATGTCGTCATTGCAGAAGTAAAAATAGTCATCTTACCAGAACTTGTACCACAAATCACTGTAGACACCAATCAAGGCTGTGCGCCTATAACTATAAGATTTACAGACATTACAGAAGTTCCTGCCAATCTTCAAATAACAGGTTATTTATGGGATTTTGGAGACGGTGCAGGCTCTGATGTTCAGAATCCATCACATACTTATTTTGACGTTGCCAACTACGATGTCACATTTAATCTTTCTACCAATATTCCACAATGTAATACTTCTAAAACATTTGAAGACTTGATCAATACCACTGGAAAACAAAACATTGGGTTTAAAATTGATTCTGTTTCACCATCGTGTGTATTGCCTACGTCTATTTTTGTCACCTATAATGGAATTGTAGACCCTACCTATACCTACACTTGGCGAGTGAATGACGTAGTAACTTCTTCATTGACACAGCCGTTACCTTTTATAGTCAATTCAGAAGGGACCCATCGAATAGAATTACAAGTCGATAATAATGTGGGATGCAATAGTAAGATCGCTCAGACTACCATGATTAACTTTAGTCCTAATATCAATTTTACTTTTAATGACACCATTTGCAATAATAAAGGCATCAATTTCACCAACGCAAGTAATGCAAAGGAACACTTCTGGAATTTCGGTCCCAATGCAGAACCACCGACATCAGGAGATAAGGTGCCAATGGGCATTAAATTTCTTACAGAAGGTGTACATGAGATAAGTCTCAGAATGACTACAAATGCAGGATGTATAAAAGATACTGTTTTTACTATTTCTACAGAAGTCATTGATGCAGGATTTACGGTCGATCCGGATGCTATTTGTGCATTACCCGCAGAATTTGTCTATACAGCAAACAATCCAAATCATGTCAAATACAAATGGAATAGCGAAGAAGGTAGCTCCACCAAGACCATTAGTTTTTCTGATATAGAAAGAGATACTTTTTATTATAATACTTTGGATACCTTAAAAATGAAACTCACAGTTGAGTCAGTCAATGGATGTACTGGAATATTTGAAAGTGAAAACTATATACAAATACCGAATGCACAATTTACTGTAAATGCTTTTGAAGGTGAAGAGCCCTTTCTACTTGTAGTAACAGATTACTCAGAGTCACTTTTGCCAATCGTTAAATGGATTTATGATTGGGGAGATGGGACATCATCAGAATATGATCAAAATACGATAGGGAGTGCTAGTCACATGTACGAAAAAGCAGGAAAATACTATGTGAATCTTACGGTTATTAATGAGATTGGTTGTGCTGATTATCATTATGGCGCATGGATCACCGTTCATGAATTACCAGAAGAACAAGATCCGCCCATGTGCAGTGGTACTGGAGGTGCAGAACCTAGGATATGTGTAAATGAACCCTTTATGTTTTCTATCCTTAATATACCAAGTCAGATGGATGCTGTTCATATAGAATTCGGCAATACACTTTCTCATTGCGAGTCAATACCCGCGGTAAGAGGCGTAATGAATGAAAATCCTGGCGCTTACGAAATAGGACTTACGATGGAAAATGGTGGGCATTTTTATGAATTTGGATTTCCACAAATTATCAATATTATCGGTGCAAAAGCTGTGATTGATTACCAAGTCAACTGTGTAGACAAATACAATGTATTCTTTGAAAATAAAAGTATCAATGCCACTAAGATCACATGGATTATAGAAGGTGATACGATCAGTAGAGATACATTTCATTACCGCTTCCCTGACAAAGGTGATTACGAAGTTATTTTGATAGCCGAAAACGAAATCGATGGTTGTGAGCCAGATCAAGACACTGTAATCATCATGCTTCGTGATATAAAAGCAGGGATTGTAAATGATAAATTCTGGTGTAATGGTATAAAAAACAAACTAATCAGCACACCTTCAGAAGATGAAGTCGTTGGCTGCAAAATGGGATACTTATGGAGCTTCCCCAAAGAATTAGAAAAAGGAAATATCATTTCTGACAAAGATACTGTAGAGACGACGTTACCAGTAGGAAATCACAAGATAAGCTTAGAAGTTAGGGATGTCAATGGATGCAGGGATACTGCTTATACAGAAGTCATCATCAAGGAATTACAGGCAGACTTCACACACGATAGAACATCATTTTGTACGCCGATTTTAGCAAATTTTAAAGAGATCACCTCACACGATACCACGTTGGTTAAGTTTGCTTGGAGTTTTAACCCGACCAGTAATGTACCAGAAATAAGCCATGTCTTCACTGAGTTTAATGACCCAGATTCTATAAAGATTGGATTGACGGTTACTGATGTTCTCGGATGCGAAAGTACAAAAATAAAAACCTTCGAAATATACAAACCTACATCCAAAATTACTTTTCCACTTATCCTATGCGAATCCAATGTAGGAACCATGGTAGCATCTGATTTTACCGTCAGAGGCTCTAATCTGAATTATTTCTGGACACTTGATAGTATGATAACAGGGCAAAGTAATACATTTACATTTTCAGGGCTAGAGCCAGGTACACATTATATGAATTTGAAAATAATAGAAGTAGAAACAAAATGTGAAAATGAATATGATGTTTCTTTTAAAGTCATAGGTAATCCCAAAGCCGTCATCACAGGACTAGAAGATTCTGTTTATTGTTTTCCCAAAACGCTCCAATTATTTGGTGATCAATCGATTGTAGATCCGTCTGATATAGTTGTTTACGAATGGAGTTTCGGAAACAACAAAACTTCCAATAGACAAAACCCTGTAGAAACATTTAAAAAAGGAGATTTCAATATCACACTTAGGGTCAGATCAGTTTACCAATGCGAAGATTCAGCTGTAAAAACCATTTCTTTAGTTGGACCTGAAGGGAAGATCTTATCAGACAAAAACGTCGTTTGTAAAGGAGAAAAAATTATATTTTCACTTACAGATCAGGTTGATGTCTCTTCATTCTTTTGGGACTTTGGTCAAGGGGAATTAGGAAATGATGTCTCGCCTGTTGACTACACTTATAATTTTGTTCCTGAATCAGGTGTTACCATAGCTTCTTTAGTTTTACAATCAGAAGAAACAGGATGCGAAACAGTTGTCACCACACCCATAGCCATACGTCAAGTAAATGCTTCATTTCTTGGAGACACCACTTGTGAAGATTCTATCAAACTCATCAATCTTTCACTAGGAGCAAATGAATTGACATGGTCTACAGACAATAAACTTTTGAGTAAAGAAGAAAGTCCGATTTTAAGTTTGGGTGTAGGTAGTTACCCTATCAGACTTACGATATTCAATACTGAATTCGGGTGTAGAGATACAGTCTTTAATACTATCAGCTTTTTACAAAAACCTATTCTTAATACGGCTCCAATTGTAAGTATTTGTGGTTTTGAAACATACTCAATACCTGTTGATCCCAACCATACCTATGAATTCAGTCCGCCAGATTTAGCTGAGGTCGTTGGCTCTATGCTACTGATTAATGCACTAAGTTCTGATACGCTACTTATCAAGGCCATTTCACAAAACGGATGTGTGACTTTAAAAAATGTCTTTATAAATCATTCGGACATACAGAATATCGATTCACTAGAATACTTGGCCATATGTGATAATATTGGAGATGTAAATTTTGATCTTAAACTTGGTGCAGGAGATACGATCAGTTGGACTTTAAATGGTGCTAATATACCAGAAGGATTGTTATCATGTACGAATTGTGGCAACCCTAATATTTTGGGTGAAATCAATGGCTTCTTGAGTGCAAATATTTTTAATAGCCAATTGTGTAGAAACAATACGTACACCTATCAGATAGAAAATACAGTCATAGAAGTACCGAATGTATTTTCACCAAATGGAGATAAACTGAATGATCTTTTTAGACCTGTATCAAAATCGATCTCCGAAGATGACCTTCGGATAGAATCACTCCGAGTCGTAAATAGATGGGGCAAAGAAGTCTTTTCAGGCAATGAAGCTTGGGATGGAATGATCAATGGACATCCAGCACCTGCTGAAGTATATTATTTTACCATGACATACCGTTCAGGCATATATTGCAAAAACAATGTAAAAGGGGATGTTACAGTTTTGAGATAGTTTAATGTAATTTATGTCGCTTGTGCTGAAATAGTCAGAAGTACTTAACCTAGAAAGTTTTAAACTGATGATGTATCAAATGTAGGTAAAATATAGGATGGGTTTTATTTCATAAACCTGCTTAGTTATAATATGTCAGATTTGAATCATCAATTAAGACTAAGCCCGAAAAGGCTTTAATTTAAATAACCGTAGGTGTAACCTACGGTAAAAATGACTAAAAAAAAAACAAGCCTGACGGGCTTGAATTTAATTTAACAAAGTACAATTAGATATTACTTTTGGACATTCCGTTGCATGATGACATCACACCTACCTGAGTGTGTAGTACCAAAACTTTGTGTAAATCCATACTTTTTATATAGATTTACAGCTTCCTTCAGTACCGAAGCTGTCTCCAAAGTTATGATAGTATAACCCAAAGATGCTGCTTCTTCCAACACGAAAGACATAACTTCATTGGCTAAACCCTTGCCACGAATTATGGGATGAAAATACATTTTACGCAACTCAACTGTTTTGTCATCCACATGAAATAAGGCAAAACTTCCCAAAACAAGGTCATTTACATCCGCTAAAACCCAAAATCTATCACTACCATAATATTGCTCTATATCATAAAGATCATAATCTGTATCTGGTGAATCTGCTGGCAATCCATAAGAGATCAAAGTATCAAAGATAATGGCACGTACTTTCACAGCATCCTGATTCGTGGCATTTCTGATATAAAATGCTTCTTTGTTTGCTGCAATAATTGGTGTCGGTTGCATAAAATATAAAATAAGGACTTAAATAATATGGCAAAAGTATGATGTTTTGTACTTTTATGACCGAAATATAAATAGCATCTGCAAACGATGGCCTTAAAAATATCAACAATCTTCTTTTTTGTCTTCCAAAGCATCATTATTTGGGGCCAATCGGGTTTTACAACAATAGGTGGCGCTAATTTTGTGGGTTATGGAAGAGCAGGTACAAACATGGAAGGTATAGAATCCATCTATCTAAATCAAGCAGGACTTACTGGCGTGAAAAACTTTGCTTTTGATGTTAGTGCAGAGCGAAGGTTTAATCTAGATGAACTCACTAATATTTCATTTGCTGGAGCCAAGACCTTTAAATTTGGTACAGTAGGCCTTTTGTTATCAAACTTTGGATACAGTGATTATAGTGAACAGAAATTTGGACTAGCTTATGCTAAAAAACTGAGTAGTGCTATTTCACTTGGAGGTCAGTTTGATCTATTAAGACTGAATATCAGTCAGTTCGGAAGTAAAAACATCTACACTTTTGAAATTGGAATGCAATTGAGATTAAATAAAGACTTTAGTGTGGCTACTCATGTCTTTAGTCCTGGTAATATCACCATCAATGAAAGTACAGAACTAGGCACTAGATTCAGATTAGGGGTCAAATACCAACCATCAAATAAGGTCTTTATACTTGCAGAAATGGACAAATTGATTTATCGTGATATAGAATATAAAATCGGTGTTTCTTATCAAGCCATCAAAGAACTCCAACTTAGACTAGGGGTCAATCCTAGTAATGAAACCTTTAGTTTTGGTGTGGCATTAAATATCAAAGATAGTTATAGAATTGCCACTGCTTATTCACTACAGGACAACTTAGGTAATACACCTGCCATTTCTTTACAATACCAAAAGTAAAGTTTGTCAGATATAAAACAACATCCATTGAAAATCCTTTTTTTGACATCTCGATTTCCCTATCCACTTGAAAAAGGAGATAAATTGCGGGCTTATTATCAGATTAGGGAAATCTCAAAAGATCATGATGTTTATCTTATCAGTATAGTCGATGATGATCCGTCAAAATCAGATTTGGAAAAGATAAGACCACTGGTCAAGGAATTACACATCATTCGAATTGCTTCTTTGGAACGAATCATCTCATTAATCAAGGCTTTTTCTACAGGTATTCCATATCAGATAGCATGGTTTTATAGTGCCAAAATACATCAAATCATTCAAGACCTTACAGCAAATATTCAACCAGATCACATCTTTTGCCAACTCACAAGGATGGCGGAATATTGTAAAGATATACCTGTCACAAAGACACTAGACTATATGGATTCTTTTGGCATAGGGATGAAACGTCGGGCTAACGTTGCCAAGGGTTTTTCTAAGTACATCTATAATATGGAAGCGAGTCGTATGATAAGATATGAAGCAACCATTGCTGATAAGTTTGATCACCTGACTATTATTTCAGAGCAAGACAAAGCACAGTTTTCATTCCCTAAAGCTAGTGATATACATATACTAAACAATGGGATAGATCCATCATTCTTTGAATTCGAAACACAATCTAAAGAAGTAGATATCGTTTTTGTAGGCAACATGGGATATTTACCAAACATAGAAGCAGCAGAATTTCTTGTTAATAACATCTTACCTAAATGTGGTCAATCCGTAACTATTTTGCTCGCAGGAACAAGTCCTGCGCCAAGAGTCAAAGCATTACAATCAGATAAGGTCTCCATCACGGGATGGATAGAAGATATAAGAGTTGCATATGGCCAAGCGAATATTTTTGTAGCGCCATTGTGGTCTGGAACTGGTCAACAAAATAAAATATTAGAAGCGATGGCGATGGGTATTCCATGCATCACCACTACGGTCGTAAATAATGCAATCGGAGCCAAAGACGGAGAAGAAATCCTACTCGCAGATGATGAAATACAATTTGCCGAAAAAATTGATTTACTCCTAAAAAACGATCTTTTGAGATCACAAATAAGCCAAAATGCCAAAATCTTTGTAAAACAAAACTTTGATTGGAAACAAAATGGCTTGATTTTAAGTTCTATTTTCACAAACAAACAATAATAGTCCATGTTAGCAGAAGTTGTCGTAGAAAAAGACATCCGATTACATACCATTCCAGAAGCTATTCAAGATATAAGAGATGGTAAATTACTTATCGTAGTAGATGATGAAGACAGAGAAAACGAAGGTGACTTCATATGTGCCGCAGAAAAAATCACACCAGAAATGGTCAATTTTATGGCAAAATATGGTCGTGGTCTCATCTGTACACCCATCGAAGAAGAAAGAGCAAAGGAACTTGATTTAGAATTGATGGTAAAATCAAATACTGCTTTACACAATACTGCATTTACCGTCTCCATCGATCTAGTAGGACATGGATGCAGCACAGGTATTTCTGCTTACGACAGAGCTACAGGTATCAAAGCATTGGTAAATCCTGACATAAAAGCACATGATTTTGCTAGACCTGGACACATTTTTCCACTTATCGCAAAACAAGGTGGTGTACTCAGACGAACAGGACACACAGAAGCTGCTGTAGATCTAGCCAGACTTGCAGGTTGCTATCCTGCAGGTGTATTGGTAGAAATCCTAAACGAAGATGGTTCAATGGCAAGACTGCCAGAATTGATAGAAATAGGACAATCTTTAGGTATTAAAATCATAACTATCAAAGATTTGGTTGCATACAGAATGCAAACTGAAAGATTGGTCACCAAAGAAATGGAAACTGAAATCCAAACACCATATGGAAAATTTTCTGTTAAAGCCTTCAGACAATTGACTACGGGTGATATACACTTGGCATTCTCCATTGGCCAGTTTCATACAGACGAACCTACCCTAGTGAGGGTACATTCGAGTACAGAAACAGGCGATATCTTGGGAATTTTATTTGATGGTTATGCAGACCAATTGACCAAATCTCTTCAACTGATAGCAAAAGAAGGTAAGGGTATTTTGTTATTTATGCGTCATGGCGAAAAAACAGATTCTATCCTCGATAAATTAAGATCACTTGATATAAATCCTTACAATAATCCTGCAACATCTGACGAGCAAAGAGATTTCGGTACAGGTGCACAAATACTCAGAGAAATGGGAATTTCTAAAATAAAACTTATTACCAATCACGAGAAAAAACGTGTTGGATTGATTGGTTATGGTCTAGAAATAGTTGAGAATATACATATCTAATCGAAGGATTAATTTAAATAAAAACGTGCATTTAGTTCCTGACTAAATGCACGTTTTTTTATTTTACATCTTATCCTTCCAATGCTGAGAGATAAGACTATGCTTTAAAAATCATAATTATTTACTACTCAAATCTTTACAAAAGGTAAAACTACTGGACTTCCTTTACTGCTATTTATTTTCATGATATAATAACCAGAATTAAGGTCGGCAACTGATATTTTATGCTCATTCCCCATGATTGATAAGGATATATTTTTCATCAATTGACCTTGGGCGTTAAAAATTTGCGCCAATGTTTCATGGGTTGGCTCCGTATATAAAGTTAGAAAATCAGAAACAGGATTTGGCTGTAATTTAAAATTAGACAGATCAGCATTTGTGGTATTATTGACATCTTCTAATATTAGGTTGTCTATCAAAATAGCATCAACACCTTCTGTATCAAAAGGAGAAAAGTAGCCATCTCCAGAACTATTATAAAAACTAAGTTCAAGTTTGCCCACAAAACCCTGAGGTAAGTAAAAACTATGATTAGTAAGGATGTCTTCTGGTTGGTCGTAAATAAAAGTGGAAACACTTTGATTATCATTGTAGTAAGAAAGTTTCATCATAGATGTTTGTGACGAAACTAATGGATCTTCAAAAAAATCATAAATACCTGATCTAAGTTGAATCATATCAAAAGATATTCTTGGATTAGTGAAAGAAGTAAGGTCAATACATGATGTAGCAACATTAACAGATCCAGAATTTAAATCCATAAAGTTTCTATCAGGATCAGGACATGGGGCACTTCCGAAAAAATTACCTGTTGCGACAAGGTAAGTTTCATTTTTATAGTTAGTATTCCTCAAATCATCAGAAAGCTCAAAGGTGTTGTCAAACTCATCGTCATCAAAATTAAAAGCAAATACTCCATTCACAGTATTATTTTCTGAAATGTATAAAACGTCCATATTATTAGATGCATCAGAATCAATGGCACAAATAAGCTCCACATCATAAAAATAATCTTGCGGTTCCATCGTAAATGATATAGGGTAGTATTCTCCTGCAAATATGGGTGATTTAGTTATCTCCTGTATCTCTTTGACCAAATTAGACCCATCATATATTTTAAGTATTATTTCAGTGTTTGCTGGTACTTCTTGGCATGAATTATTAGTGATATATGTCAATAGATTTACATTTGTTGAGCCACATTCCGTATTTACAACCTGTGTTCCTAGTATTTGAATTTCCGGAACTGATGCTGCAAAATTGTTAACAATGAATGACGCATTGTTATTAGAAGCATTCTCATCTAAGAAAAATAAACCTAAACTATAAAACTCAATATTGGTCTCATTAAGATAAACTACATCGTCGACTACAAAATCAACCCGTTCACCTGGATTGAGGGTTTCAGCTAGCTCAAAGTTTTTTGATTCTCCTTCTATTTCAATTTCCATAACTTCACCAGCTTCCACAGGTATTGTTCCCACATTTCTTATCACAATCTTCAATGGATAATAATCATCTGCGATACAAGTAACTTCATAATAATTTTCTGTTGATAGTTGTAAATCTAATATATCTTCGGTGTTAGTTTCCACAGGCAATCCCACTGCTTTCCATGCTTCTTGCATAGATGCATATTGAGGTGAACTTGCCCCATATAGATCTTCACAAGCAAGCATGGTAAACTCATACATAGCTGGATAATCTGATGATGGCGTAAGATAGGATGTTTGACACAAAAACAATACCTGAAGTACTTCGTCTATGTCTACCTTATTTACTGCATATGGAATACCTTCACTATCTCCTGTCACACCTTCTACCAATAAATAAAACCAATGATTTAAAACGCCACTGTTAAAATGAACATCTGCTCCATCTTCCCAAAATAGGCCTTTATATCTTTTGGGATTACCTTGCATATTGGGGTCTGACATAGATCTAAAAGTACTAGCAAACTTGCTCAATGCAAATTCAGGCCCTAAGTCCCAACTAAAATTTTCTTTATCTACAAAATACTCTAATGACTTTCCGAAGATATCGCTCAGAGATTCATTCAATGCGCCAGACTCTTCATTGTATATCAAATTAGAATTGTATTGTGTCACGCCATGTGTAAACTCATGGGCCACTACTGAAAGTGTCGTCAAAGGACCATTATGACAGTTACCATGGCCAAAATAAGCATTTTCGCCATCCCAATAGGCGTTAAGATAGTCGTCTTCACCACCTACATGAATGACAGGATTCATTGAGCCACCTTCACCATCAACACCTGAATACCCAAAATGCTCCACCATCATATCATAAAATGCAGCAGTAGTATAGTGCGCATCAATAGCTACCAAATCATTTACTTCATCATTGTCCCACACATTATTGGTATTTACAATTAATTCATTTGAGCTACCACTTGCATTTGTAAAAGTAGTAATACCCTTTCCCCTTGACAAATCACGGAGTACAAACCTATTGGGTGCCAAAGAATCTGTTACAATATTCTGATTTCCGTAGTAAAAAGTCTTACCAATGCCATTTGCATTGCCATGTTTGATTAGACTTTGGTCAAAAATGATGGTATTGTTTTTAGCTGATGCTATAACTTCATATTTTATAGCTTTCATTAAACTTTTGACTTCTATTTTGTAAGCTAAAGTATATTTTCCAGATGATGCAGGATATGAAACATCAATTACCACTAATCCTTTAATGTCGGATTTCATTTTATCGTGTCCTAGAGGCTTATCACTTTCCTTGCTTAATTTTCTTAAAACATGTTGTGTAGCATTGCTTTTTGTGACTTCTTCACTTATAGTCGGTGTGACATCGATATCAATGTCATGGTATAATTTACCTGTAGTATAATGTACAAAACCATCTTTTAAATGTAAACTATAAGTCGATCCATAAACTTCAATCCCTTTGTAAAATTGGCTAAATTTTGGGTGTAGGTTTGAAAATTTAGATCTTCCTTTTGGAGCGGCAATCATTGTAATATCATCCATACCTCCTTCCTTATGTTTGTAGTAATCAAAAAATTGATCGGCTTTTACTTTTTCTGTTGGACGATAGACAAGTTTTGATTTGGAAGGTTCATCAGATTGTCCCAACGACACAAAAGCGAAAAACAAATAGACAATCGTGTTGATCATACTAATTCTCATAATAAATTGATTTTAAGTTAACGTAAATATATAATTTTATTTTAATGAGTCTCTTACAACATTTTATAATTTCACGATGTAATCAAATCTTAAACAAATATATAGTGAGCAACTCATAAAATCAAAATAAATACAATATATTTTGATTTTTTAACAAAGTATTATTACACCATCAGAAAACGACATATATTGATTAACGGATGGAGCAAGTTGATTTTTAGAATATTATTAGTATAAATAATGATTTTTAAGAAAATCCTTTATATTTTCGCACTGATTTTAAATTTATTTACACAATATCAATAAATACCCTTTCAAATGATCATTGGAGTTCCAACAGAAATCAAAACAAATGAAAACCGTGTTGCACTCACACCTGGAGGCACACTAGAATTTACCAAAAGAGGACATACGGTCTATATCCAAAGTAATGCAGGAGAAGGATCAGGTTTTACAAACGAAGAATACATCAATGCCGGTGCAAAAATATTGCCTACTATAGAAGATATTTATGGTATAGCAGAGATGATTATAAAAGTAAAAGAACCTATAGAAAAAGAGTATAGCCTCATTAAACCTAATCAATTATTATTTACTTACTTCCATTTTGCATCATACGAACCATTAACTATGGCTATGATCAAAAGCAACGCTATTTGTTGCGCATACGAAACTGTGGAGTCATCAGATAGATCATTACCACTTCTAGTGCCAATGTCAGAAGTTGCAGGTAGAATGGCCATTCAACAAGGTGCAAAATACCTAGAAAAGCCACAAAGAGGTAGAGGTGTATTATTAGGTGGTGTACCTGGTGTTTCTCCAGGAAAAGTACTAGTCTTGGGAGGTGGTGTCGTAGGAACGCAAGCTGCTAAAATGGCTGCTGGTCTTGGCGCTACCGTAACTATCTTGGATGTAAGTTTAAAGAGATTAAGATATCTGAATGATGTCATGCCTGCCAATGTCATCACTATGTTCTCAAACGAGATGAACATCAGAAGACTTATCGTAAACCACGACTTAATCGTAGGAGCAGTATTAATACCAGGAGCAAAAGCACCAAATCTTATCACGAAGGAGATGCTTAAAGATATGCGTCCCGGTACAGTAATAGTAGATGTAGCTGTAGACCAAGGAGGATGTATAGAAACTTGTAGACCTACTACACATGACGACCCTACCTTTATTATAGATGATGTGGTACATTATTGCGTAGCAAATATGCCTGGCGCAGTGCCTTACACTTCTACCCTAGCGCTTACAAATGCAACATTGCCTTATGCACTTCAGTTAGCTGAAAAAGGATGGCAAAAAGCTTGTCGCGAAAATAATGAATTGAAATTAGGATTAAATATTGTCAATGGTAAAGTAGTTTATCAAGGTGTTGCTGATGCTTTCGGGCTAGAGTATACAAATGTAGATACAGTGCTTTAATCTGAGTTTATAAATATCTAATAAAAGAGTGTAAGGAACAAGTGTTTTTTACACTCTTTTTTTTATTTCTCCCATATTACTATAATCAAAGCCTTTAAAAACAAAAATCTTCTTAGGCTGTTAATAATTTGATTCCAATCAATATTTACCATTGAAAACCTACCATTATTAATAAAGTCATCCTTATTATTAGTGGTATCATTTTATTTACTCCAAATTACTTTATTTTCACCTCAAATTAGATCATATGTATTTTAAAAATTTACTTTTACTTCTTTGTGTATCCATTATTACTAGTAATGTCAAAGCTCAGTTATTCACGCTAAAAGATGTAGCTTCTGGATTTAATAAACCTGTTGACATTTCCAACACAGGTGTACCTGATGACAAAAGATTATTTATCACAGAAAAAGATGGAAAAATAAGGATCATAGATGAAACTGGATCAGTACTTCCTACCCCATTTATAGATATTGATAATAAAGTAAGTTCGACATCAAACGAAAGAGGTTTGTTGGGGCTTTGTTTTCATCCTGAATACACCATTAACGGATATTTCTATGTAAACTATACCAATAATAATGGAAATACCGTAATCTCAAGGTTTTCAAGAAGTACAAATAATGAAAACTTAGCAGATCCTAGCACGGAGAAAATCCTTTTTACAGTCGTCCAACCTTTTGATAACCATAATGGTGGAGAAATCAACTTTGGAAAGGATGGATATTTGTACATAGGGATGGGTGATGGTGGTAGTGGTGGCGATCCTGGCAATAGAGCTCAAAACCCTAAAAACATGTTAGGTAAAATTTTGCGTATTGATGTAAACACCGAAGATGTACCATACCTTATACCTGCTGATAATCCATATAAAGACAATGTAGATACCCTTCAAGAAATTTGGTCTATGGGCTGGAGAAATCCTTGGAGATTCAGTTTTGATCGTGAGACCAATGATATGTGGATAGCAGATGTAGGACAAAATAAATGGGAAGAAGTAAACATAGAACCTGCAGGTCAAGGTGGATTAAATTATGGTTGGAAATGTTATGAAGGTTTACAAGAGTATGATTTTAGCAAGTGTGACAATGGTACTCCTTTTGTTGCACCTATTCATGTCTATGACAATAAATCTGATGTAGGATGCTCTATCACTGGTGGATATGTATATCGTGGGTCACAAAATCCTGGTTTGTTTGGTAAGTATGTTTATGCAGACTATTGTACAGGAAGATTTTGGGCTTTATACAAAAACTCGAATGGAAACTGGCAAAATGACGATCTTGCTGATTTGCAAAATTTCCATTATGCTACATTCGGAGAAGATATTTCTGGTGAATTGTATGTAGCAAGTCTCAGCTCAGGTAGAATATTTAAAATATCAGATGGCACAAGTAGTTCTGCCACTACTTCTTTAACTCCTAACACGATTGATATTCTAATTAACCCATTGAGCAATACCTTGCAATGGCGAATGAATGCTGAATATAAAGGTGATATCACATGGAGCATTTATGACCTTCAAGGCAAAATCATCAAAACTGTACAAACCCAAAAGAGTGAAGATACACAAGTGTTTACGGCAGATGTATCTCAATTATTCGTTGGAGAATATTTGCTTAAGAATAATGTAGATGCTTTAACAACAAAACGGTTTATAAAAATATAATTGTTGGTAAAATTAATTAAGATAAAAAAAGCCTTCCAATTAGTTTTGGAAGGCTTTTTTGTTATATAGTAACACTAAAATATATTTTGCATCTATGTCTTTCTCTTTTTCTTTTGTGCAGCTGGAAACAGAATATTGTTTAAGATCAATCTATATCCAGGACTATTGGGATGTAAATTAAGATCTGTCTCTGGATCATTCACAAAATGCTGATAATCCTCTGGATCATGACCACCATAGAATGTCCACGTACCGAAGCCATGGGAACCATGAAGATATCTTACCTCATTAGCAGATTTTGTCTCGCCTAGAATCAACACATCAGGTTTTACAAGGGACTTTTTAAATGCTGTAGCTTGTCCCATAAATCCTTTAAGTGTTAAGGTATGATTTTGACATAACATGGTCGGAATTGGGTCCCACTTAGCGGAGAATTCAAAAAGCGTGAAGTAATCCACTTCGGGTGCCACATTCCTATTTTTACTATCAATGTCTGAGTGCTCATATTGCAAAGGATTAAGGTTCAGTTCAAAGTCTCTGAAAGCGAATGTTTTAGTAAAGTCAAGTTTGGATTGTGCATTAGGGTCAAAACCATCCCCATCATACATTTCTGCACAAATGTCCAAACCTTCAGCTGCTAGTGCAATATCATATGTATCTGTTGCCGAACACATGGCAAACATAAAACCACCACCTTCTACATATTCTTTGATTCTTTTGGCCACATCCAATTTTAGATGAGAAACCTTGGCATAACCTAATGATTTTGCGATTTCTTCTGTTTTCTGTTGATTGAGTTTATACCATGGCGTACCTCCTTGACTCTGGAAAAACTTACCATATTGTCCTGTAAAATCTTCGTGATGTAAATGCAGCCAGTCATACTCAGCTAACTTCCCTTCCAAAACTTGTCTATCATACACCTTATCAAACGGTATCTCAGCATAGGTCAATACTAAGGTCACAGCATCATCCCACGGCTGAATACGATTACCTTTGGGGTTAAAATCTGGCGTATAAACCGCTATTTTGGGCGCTTTCTCTAGCTTTATAGCTTCTTGATTGACTTCTGGATTGCTGATTTGGTTTCTGATAGAAATCCACTGTGCATGTGATATGACTTGGTAACTTACACCCCTGACCTTACATTCTGCTTCTATAGTTTTGGAATAAGCAAAAGCAAAACTTCCACCACGATAATTAAGCAACCAATAAGCTTCCACATTTTGATTGATCACCCAGTAGGCGATTCCGTAAGCTTTAAGGTGGTTGGTTTGTTTATCATGCTCCATAGGCACTAGCACATACGACGCCTGCGCAATAGAAGAAGTTAAAAACAACACTAAATAAATAATATATTGCTTCATTATAAAATTTTATTTTTTAAACAGTCTGAAATATCAATATTCACAAAATCGATCATCATTTTAATCGATTTCTTCAAATCTTTTTTATTATTCTAACGTTTTAAGTACCTAAACATTGCAAATTTATTTAATAATATCTTAAACTTCCTTGTTTAACTTGTCTAATGGACTTTATTTTTTAATATTTGCGACTTAATTATTAACGTGTGATTAATACATTTAGTTTTTCTTATCCTTGGTGGTATGTGTTTTTTTGTTTGGCACTTGGTGTTGGATACGCATTACTCATGTATTTCAGAGACAAAAGATTTTCTGAATATACACCATTATTCACAAAAGGTCTTGGTCTTTTAAGAGCTCTTTCTGTCACTTTTATAGCATTGCTTTTATTGTCTCCATTTGTAAAGACGATAGAAGAAGACACCAAAACGCCACTTATCCTAATTGCAACTGATAATTCAGAATCAATAAAAGAAGGAGAAAAACCTGAAACAATTGACCTTTATCAATCTAATTTACAAGCACTCGATAAAGCTTTCGAAGGCAAATATGATGTAAAGCATATCCACTTCGGATCTGATGTTGCTCCTGAAAAAGTGGACAGTTTTAATGCTAAGACGACCAATATTTCAAAACTATTCCAATACATCACAGACAATTATTCAGACCAAAACCTAGGTGCTGTCATTATGGGTACAGATGGTATTTTTAATGAAGGAAACAATCCGCTCTATACTGATACTAAGTTTAACGCACCTTTATATACAGTGGCGCTTGGAGATACTACACAAAAAAAAGATCTGTACTTTCTCAATGTGTTGCACAACAAAATTGCATATTTGGGTGATAAATTTTCTATCCAAGTCGATGTATCCGCATTCAATTGTATAGGTAATACGACCAATTTAACCTTAGAAATGGTGACAAACGGTCAATCTAAAAAAATTGCCCAAGAAAATATATCTATAGGTACAAACTCTTTTTTTACTACAAAAACGTTTCTAGTAGATGCAAATCAAAGTGGTGTTATCCGATATAGAGTTAGATTATCAGGTGTAAATGGTGAATATAATCTAAACAACAATGTAAAAGAGTTCTTTATAGAAGTGCTTGATGCAAGACAAAAAATATTACTACTTGGCAATGCACCACACCCTGATCTTGCTGCCTTCAAATCCATTATTACCTCAAACAAAAATTATGAAGTTGATATAGCTTTCCCAGGAGATTTGAAAGAAAATATTTCAAAATACAACCTTGTTATTTTACATAATTTACCTTCTGAAACAACAGATATTTCAGGTATTGTAGCACAGTTAGATAAAAATAAGATACCTAGAATATTTGTGGTAGGCATGCAAACTTCATTAGTCAAATTTAATAAGAGCCAAGACGTCATCCAAATCAATGGAAATAGCAAAAATAGTGAAGAAATCCAAGCTGAGTTTAATAATGGCTTCACCCTTTTTACGACGTCAGACAATTTAAAGAATAAACTAAAGACTTTTCCTCCTTTGGTCACTCCTTTTGGTGAATATAAAGCAGGCGCTTCTACTAATGTCTATCTCAACCAAAACATTAAAAAGATAAAAACCAACTATCCTTTTATCTCTTTTGGCGAAAAAAATGGACTTAAAACGAGTGTGATCGCTGGTGAAGGAATCTGGAAATGGAGACTTTTTGATTATCTACAACATAAAAACTACGACTTAACGACAGAATTAATCAATAAAACGATACAAGTTACTTCTGTAAAATCAGACAAACGAAAGTTTCGAGCGAATACTTCCAAAAACTTGTACAAAGAAAATGAAGCAGTTTTATTTGATGCTCAATTATACAATGATAGTTATGAAATGATCAACGAACCTGATGTCAAATTGGTCATCAAGGACGAAAGTAATAAAGAATATAATTACACATTTTCAAAAACCCAAAATTATTATTCCCTAAATGCGGATTTGTTTGCTCAAGGAAGTTATACATATACAGCAAGTACTACTTACAATGGAAAAGTATTGACAGTAGGTGGTAGATTTAATGTAGAAGCTATTCAGTTAGAGCAATATGACTTGACAGCACGACATGGGTTATTGAGAGAATTGAGTGGTAAATATAATGGTAAGATGTTTTATCCATCAAATATGAAGGAACTTGGAGATATGGTATTGGCCAATGAAAATATTAAACCAGTGTTGTATGAAAGCAGCTCTACGCAGTCCATTATTAATCTTAAATGGATATTCTTCTTATTATTAGCTTTATTGTCTGTAGAGTGGTTCCTAAGAAGGTATTTTGGCAATTATTGAACTTTGAAATCTATGGTCACAGTACCGCATTGACTTTCTATATCACTTTTAGAAAATCGATATTTCAATGCTGTTTTCCTTGCTAAATCTATCAAGTAAGCATCAGATGTTGTGGATCCCTTTTGGGTAAAATCAGCTTTGGTCACCTTTCCGTCATTATTTACACAAATAGATAAAGAAACCTTTCCTGTTTTCTGTGAGTTGTCTGCAAACGTTGGTTCAAACTCAACTCCTCGACCACTCAATCCACCACCTACTTTTCCTGACCCTTTACTCATTCCAGACAAAACATTACCATTAGGATCACCTTTTTCTGTACCTTGATTTCCTTTATTGTTATTATTACCTTTTCCTCCACCCAACAAGTCAGAAAATTTTTTCTTTTTATTGTCAAACTCAGCCTTTTCTTTGGCTACTCTGTCTGCATCAGCTTTTGCTGCAGCTTCTTTAGCTTTACGATCTGCCTCAGCCTTATTTTTAGCTATTACGTCAGCTTGATTTTTAGTGTTATTGGTATTGGGAGTCTCTTTTTTCTGAACAGTCTTCTCTTTTGCAGCTATAGGTGCTTCTTCTACCCTATCCTTTGAATTCACATCTTCAGACTCTGATGATGTTTCACCACTTGCAGTTGCTTCTTCAGAAGTTGATACTTCTTCTACATTCTCAAATAATGCATCATATCCTGCATCTGGATCACCAAATGAAACTAATATACCACCTATTTCTTTTGGCGGTTCTACTTTAATGAGCGGTAGAAAAAACAATAATAATAAAAGCGAATGTAAAACCACGCTAATGATGGCACTCCGCTTTTTGTCTTCTTCTTCCTTACTATTAATTATTTTAGACATGATAAAAACTTCATTTACAGTATAAAAGAAATTAGGTAGGAAATAATATTTACCAATCTAATTTTATTTAAATACATTATAATAATAAACTCCACAACAACCAGATTGAATTCGTTTTGTCAAAACCGTTTGGTTATTATTGCATAATTATAGGACTTCAAACATTATTATTTAACCATTTTCAGATTTATAAACACTTTACAGATGGATATATGAACTTATAATATACCCTTATGCAATAGAGCATCGGAAATCACGAATCTGATATTAAAACCAATAAGTTCTAAAGAATCTTATTTGATACAATAACCAATTTTACTGTCTGGGTTATTTTTGGTAGGGCGGGATGATAATTACAAAAGTGCAGTAATTATTTTGGTTCGGTTAGCACAGCTCGAACTTCATTGACATATGCCAAGTTTAAAACAGCAATGACAGCTTCATTATTGGATTTGCCATACATAGATACAACAATAGCGGCTTTAGCCCCATCAATTCTCTTTAAAGCTAACATTTGATTTTCTATTCCATCCAAACTTATCGGGGCCCCATTTAGTGTGTAATTACCATCTTCAGCAATAGTAACTGTTTTGTTCTTAGCTGTTGGTGGCGGTGGACTTGTCTTTTTGCCTGGAAGGATAAGGTCCAATGCATTAGGTGATACCACGGATGATGTCAACATGAAAAATATCAATAACAAAAAGATAATGTCTGTCAAAGATGACATATTAAACTCTGCACTTACTTTACTCCTTTTCTTTACAGCCATGATTTATCCTTTTACTGGTTGTGTTGCAATAATAGCCTTAATTTTAAGACCACTTGCAATTGAGATTAATTTATGAACTTGTTCCCAAGGTACTCCTACTTCAGAAATTATGTTTAAGGTAGCATTATCTTTATTGTCTGTTCTTCTGACAGCTGCCGCTATATCAGCTTCTAAGCTTTCCATCGAGCTAGGTTTGCCTACTACAGTTATTTTACCATCAACTGTGATCATAACTGGTAAATCAGTGGGAGCCACAGTTGTTGAATTTGATTCAGGTAATTTTACATTAATCTGAACCATTTGTGAAGTTAGCATGAAAAAAATAAGCAACAGAAAGATTATATCTGTCAGTGAAGACATATTAAACTCAGCGCTTACCTTACTTCTTTTTTTTACTGCCACGATGCTTTTTTTACTATTTTAATTAATTACCTGGTTCTTGAAGAAGATCCATAAAGTCTATCGTGGTCTTCTCCATTTGGAAGATAACTTTCTCTACATTAGCAACAAGTAAGTTATAACCTACGAATGAAAAGATACCAATCACTAGTCCAAATGCTGTTGTAATCAATGCTTGATAAATACCTCCCGCTAATAGTGCAGGACTTACATTATCAGCTGTCGACATGTTATAAAATGCCAAAATCATACCCGTCACTGTTCCCAAGAAACCCACCATAGGAGCTGCTCCTGAAATACTAGCCAAGGTAGATAAATTTTTCTCAAGCTTAAATACCTCTAGATTACCTACATTTTCAATTGCTGCATCAATGTCTTTTAAAGGCTTACCTATTCTCATTAAACCTTTCTCAATCATTCTAGCAGCAGGAGTATCTGTTGATCTGCACAAAGCCTTTGCGCTTTCTATATTTCCTGAACCAACGGAAGCCCTAATGTTATTAATAAAATTTTCATCAATTTTACCCGCTCTTTGAATCGTCAACCATCTCTCAATAAAGATGTATAGAGCTAAGAACGATAAAACCAAAAGTATCACCACAATAGAAATACCCATCCAACCACCAGAAACGATGATATCCACAATATTTTGCGGTTGAGCCTTTGTTACTACTTCTTCTGTGTCTACTGCTGTCTGAAATAAAGCGAAACTTAAATTAAGCATAATATGATTTTGTATTGATTCTTTAACGATTTAACGAAAATAATAAGGAAGTATTATAAAAACATTGCAAAAATAGAATTTTTTATAATATTATAATTTTTTTATATTTATTTTTTTCAAATATCTAAGAAAAATCAAGTTATTGATGATGATATACTCCTTTTTATTGCTTTTAGCTTAAAATGGATGAGAAAAGTTTAATTATTAAAATTAGATGCTATAAATATGAACCTTCTTTGTGGCACGCAAAACTTGTTAATTCTTTGCAAGTGAAATGTAAGTTCAATATCGCCAAAATTGCAATGACGAAATTAATTTCATCTGATTTTTAAAACCAGATTATAAAAAACAGACGAAAATTAATATTATCTAAAACTGGGTTATCCGCAAATGCTGAAATATACAATCTACCTTACGAGTGTAAGATCTTTTTTCAGTACATGCTTTTCGCCTTTAAAATCAGTGTATTCTATGACAAAAACATACACACCAACTGACACAGGATTATTATGGTAAGTTCCATCCCACCCTAAAGCATTATCTTCAAATTCAAAATTTTTCTGTTCATACATCATATTTCCGTACCTATCATAGATACTTAGTCTATCTATATTTGCAGGAATTTTGTTTTTATAAATAACAAACCGGTCATTACTACCATCACCGTTTGGTGAAAAAACATTTGGTATGTAAAAATCTAATTCATTATCCACATTAATTTTTATCCTAGATTCCGCAATACATCCTTTCTCTGTTATCACTTCCACTTCTATTACATCTGAGAAAGTAGAACTATAATCAAATTCAAAATCTTCACTGATAACTTCACCTTTACTATTGCGCCAAGTTACCTGGACAATTTCATCATCTGGATAATTAGAAGTAAAGATCAAAGAGATATTTTCGTCAAAAGTTAGGTTTATTTCTGTTGGTGTTTGGATCTCTACCAAAGGTGGTTCTGCTATTGAAAGTTGGGTTTCATAAAAACAATCAAATTTATCTCTGACTTGAACGACATAATTACCGGGAACTAGTGACGAAACAGTCAGATTAGTTAATGGCTGATCATTAAAGAAATATTGATATGGTTCAAATCCACCATCAACATCTTCAATAGTTATTACCCCATTATCTTCACCAAAACAAAGAACATCTTCAGCTGTCAATATAATTTCCCTAGGTACATTCTGCTCTCTTGGCACAATCAATGTATCATTAGTCTGACAACCATTATCTCTATTAAACACATTTAATAAATATGTACCTGGATTACCTATAACTAATTCAGGTGATCTCTCGTCAGACAAAATAGTCCCTGTAGTTGTACCCCAGAAATATTGAAACTCATCACCTACACTTATTTCTGGTGATATGGTTAGACTTCTAGTATTACAATTCCAAACAATATCAGCAGCTACACTAGCCCTAGGACTCAATTTATTATCAAATATTCTCATTTCTCCATAGCTCCAACATTTACTAGATGATGCCATAACGTTAGCCCTGAATAAACCTTCTGTATCTACATTATCTAATATTAGTTTATTATTGCTATCGTAAAAAATATTTGCGTTTGGATCTACTCTTTCCCATCTGATACTGTCCCAAGAGAGACTTGAAGTTAAGACTAACTCTACCTTTGGTTTATAACAAGTTAAGTTTTCACCTGTGATATTAACATCTGCAACTTGATAATTATAATCAATTACAAAACTTGTATCCAGTCGACATCCGTTTTGTCCTATTGCCGTAAACTGGTACGGTAGACCAGTCACAGCATTTAATGAATCAACAACGATGTTTAATCCTGTCGCATTTCCTCCATTAGGTGTTTGCCATGTTGCTGATTGTATTGCATCATTTGTTACTAATGTCAAAACTGCTGGCGCGTCGTTTGGTAACCTACATTTTAAAACTGGTTTGAAGGCAGTAACAGACGGTTCTTTGATATCTTGAGTAATAGATACTTGTGATGTTGATGTACAATTGCCCGAAGGTAAATTAACAGAAGCGATGAAATTGTAAGTATCAGGTAAGGTCGATGATAAGACCAATGAAGAAGATAATGGTTGCCCACTACTATTCTGCCATTGATAAGTTACTCCAAAAACACCATTAGTGACCGCAGATCCAGTTAGTAATAAACTCGTATTAATACAATCTAGCTCATTTAAAGGTGCACTTATGGTTGTTTGTATATTTACAATCTCTACCCTAAATGTATGTAATAAGGTACAATCATTGATGTCAACTACACTGAAATTTCCTGGGTTGGGATAATCCACACCTTGAAAATTGTAAGTTGATCCTTCACAGATATATTGCGTGCCCATCTGATTTACATTGCTTGTTCCAACCTGGAAAGGCTGAATAATTACGTTACATGGGTCAGCTGAACAGTATATAATCGTATCAGTATTTATACTTGTACCACAAAAATCAAAAGTATTACCTGGACAAATGAACAGTGGGTTATTTAGGATAGTGTCGGGAGAAGAAACTGTAACAGTCCATGTATTGATTTCACCACATGCAGCATTTGCACAACTACCTCCGTAAAAAGGATGAAAATATTCTTGTACTGAAATAGTATATGTACCAGGCTCAGTGAAAGCAATGTCTGTAAATCTACCTACACTGTCTGCCGCAACAAAATATCTACCTACATTCGGACTTATACTCCAAACATAACAAATACTATCCGCAATATTATTAGGTGACTGACCACAGGTTATGTTTAGAGAAATATCACACTGTGGAGGTGTCAAATTATACCTTTGTGGCGTGTTTAGGTCTTGGCAATCTAGTTGATTTGGTCCTGTAACAAAACCCTCATTTAGTATTGATCCATCAGGTGGAGTTACTACAGTAGTATCTATACCTTCTAAAACTTCTATCTCAAAATCGCAAACCGATCCTGCATAACCATCAAGAAATAAAAACACTGGTTCACCTGGCGTAAATCCAGTATAAGTTAAATTGAAAGGAGTTACTAAACCATCACCAAGTGTATGATTAGTACAAGCTACAGATCCATATTCGTCACAACCACTAAAAAGACCTGCTTGAATACCTGTGTAACCAGTAGAAGTGAGTGTACAATTAGAAGGGGTGATCCTGAGAGTAACAGTACTGCTGCATGCAGTAAAACTAAACCAAAGGATATTATCTGCATTTCCTTCAGCGTTACATAAAGCTTTCCAAGGTTGCTCAACAGACAAGCTGTCTGGTAGTCTACCAACAAATCCATCTAAATCACTCCCACAAATAAAATTTGCAGAAGAACAAAGTTCTCCTACAGGACCTTCAGAAAAATTACATTGCGCCGAAATACTATTAAACTTATGACTTACAAAAAGAGTAAGTGATATGAAGATAAAAATAAATCGGATACTAACGTTCATGGATCTTTAGATAATACTTTGAAAGTAAAGAAACTAGATTTTAAAAAACTAATTCCCACGTTTTTAAAACTTTATATATTTATTTTAAAATAGATATGAAAAGTCATTAAAATCGGGTGTAAAGATAATACTTGTTTTAACAAAGTGGCTATTTACCTATTACAAATTTGTAAAAAATGATTTTTATCAGAAAACTAAATGCATAAAATCAGTGTTTCATCACTCAATAAACTCATTTAATTAAACAAAATATATGCCAAACAAACAGACATTAGTGATAGGCGCTTCAGAGAATGAAGAACGATATTCGAACATGGCTATAAAACTTTTGACACAACATGGTCATACCGTTTTTGGAATAGGAAATCGAAAAGGACAAGTGGGAAATACTGTCATTGAAACAGAAAAAAAGGATTATTCAGATATAAACACGGTGACCCTATACCTGAATCCTAAACTGCAAGAAGCATATTATGATTACATTTTAAGTGTAAAACCTAAAAGGATCATTTTTAACCCTGGAACAGAAAATATAATATTAAAAAATCTAGCAGAAGCACAAGGAATAACTACTGAAAATGCTTGTACCCTTGTGCTTCTTAGACTAGGACAATATTAATTATTTTTTTGTTTTAAATAATTCAGCAAGCTCCTTTTCAGATTTAAACCCTAAGTCAAGGAAAGTATTGGTAACAAATTTCTTTATATCTTGATAATCTCTACCTCTCTTATCTGTATATACTGCAAGCAAGGTATTGATATAATTCATACTCAAATCTTTAATGTTTTGATTGAATTTCTGGTTGAAGAAAGTATTGATGTAAGAGACAAATACTTTGTTGATCTCAAAATATTCAGTATAGCTCTGAGCATCTAAGTTGTTTAAGAAACTAGCACAATATCCAAATATACCTTCTCTTAGACATTCATTTTCTATACTTACACCTTTGTTTTGGTCATAATACTCTTTTACCAGTTTAATGGTATCTTCATGAACATATCCCTTAGTATGTACTACATCCATTAGATTATAATACGCTGATACACCATCATTTATCTTTTTATTGATAATTTTAGACATACGTTTGTCTGCATCAGGTGTGATTTCTACAGAGCTCTTATACATTCTAAGTAAATGCTGGAAATACTTATTTTCAAAGTTTTCTTCTTCTTTTCTCAATTTATCAAAGATGGAAGAAATAATTTTTTGAGCTGATTCATTCACATCATAAAACATACCTGTAATCATGATCACTTCTAAGAAATCAGGATCATTGTGCAAACTTTCATTAGCAATCAACTTATCTAAGGCTGGCAGAATATTGGTATTATCAAATTTCCAGTTTGCTCTATAGGAAAGAAACGTTATCAATGATGAACCAAGTACTTTTAATTCTGAAATATTAGTTGGGAAATCAGCTGTCAAGAAGTTTTGATTCTGAAACTGTCTTTTGTAACTTTCATAACCAATTTTCCTTTGAGCTAAATCACGGAATTTATCTACTTTTTGTACGTTTAGAAACGATTTGACTTTTTTATTAGTTAGTTGTTCCATAAAATTGGTCAACCAAATATCGCTACTCAATGCAAAACCAATTTGGACAGTTTGGCCTATTCTTGTTTTAATTAAGTCAAAGTTAGTGGACTCACAAATTGCATTAAGGATTGCCTTAAAGTGATCTTGTGGTCTTTTGTATTTATAATTGTTATCTATTTCTCCTCTTAAAACTGAATAACCCAAAATCTTAGGTAGAAATAATCCTTCAAATCCTGGATCCAATAACTCCTTCTCTAAAGCGACAAGTTGCAATGGATTTTTATCTGCTACAAGATTATATAATTCCAAAATATGTGGCTCGAAGGCTTCAATCATTGCCTTATACAATTCATCTGATTCATCTTCTAAATAAGTAGATAAAAGGTCAGACGCTTGGATAGCAGCTTTGAGCTGATCAAGGTGGTTTTTGTAATTAGCAGATAAAGCTTCCATATTCAAATATTTTTTTTGTAAATTAAGTAAATAAAAATTTTAAACACCATATTGAAGACTAATACTAAATAATAACGAATCTACATTAAATACTAGTATTCAATAACTTAAAAATTACATTTAAATTTTATTTATAAATTATTCATTTAATTTAAAATCTAAATGATAAAAGAAAACCTGATAAAATTTTCGGTTTTATCAGGTTTTTGGTTGAATATCCTAAGATATTCGCTATCCAATAAATGGATGATATGTCTATGAAAAAGAACTTATTAAGCTTCTTCTTCTGTTTTTGTTTCTTCTGGTGCTTCTTCAGTCGCAACTTCTGGAGTTACTTCTTCTCCTGCCGCAACAACTTCTTCTACAACTTCTGGAGCTGCTTCTTCTGTTGCTACTGCTTCTTCTACAACTGGTGCAACTTCTTCCACTGCTGGAGCTGCTTCTACAACTTCTTCCACTGCTGGAGCAATTTCTTCTACTACGGGAGCTTCTACTACATCTTCAGTAACTTTAAATGCTTCTGCTGCTTCGTTTGCACTTTCGTCTGCTACTGGAGCTTTAACTTTTTTAGCTTCACCAGAAACTAATTTTCTGAATGCTTCAAGATCTGCTGCTGTTTGAGCTCTTCTTGTGCTGATTTTGCCTTCTTTAGCATCAATCCATTGTTGCCATAGTGTGTCAGCCTGCTCTACAGTCATAGCGCCTTTTTTCACACCACGCATAAGGTGTTTTTTGTAATATACACCTTTGAATCTTAGAATCGCTTTTACAGTGTCTGTAGGTTGTGCACCTTTAGTCAACCAATCGTAAGCTGCATTTCTATCAATTTCAATAGTTGCTGGCTTAGTCATAGGATTGTATGTACCAATTTTTTCGATAAATTTACCATCTCTAGGAGATCTTGCATCTGCAATTACTATGTGGTAAAATGGTGCTTTTGCACGTCCTTTTCTAGACAATCTCATTTTTACTGCCATTGTTAAAATTTTTATTTTTTATATGAATAACCAAACCTGAGTACACCGTATAACAGTCGTCAGGTTTTTAACGGGCGCAAAGGTAAAACAATAATCTGAATATCCAAACAATTAGAAATAAAATTTTGCGCTTGCACTTGGCAAGATAGGCAATTGGTCTACCCTTTCGTAATTCAATCTATCAAAATAGAAAATATTAGGTCTATCGTAAGCATTTGTGACACTAACGTTTAGTTCTACTCCTGTATGTTTAGAAAATTTAATCTTTTTAGTCACAGACAGATCTAGTCTATGATAGTATGGAAGTCTACCTCCATTACGGGTATCTGAATACAAGACGCCTATATTATTTGGATTATTCGTTTCATATTCTGTGCCGACACCACCTTGATAATCTTGGTAATTATAGAAACCCTTTGTTTTTGTAAATGGAAATCCTGATCCCATATTCCATCTCGCACTTATTTGCCATGATGCATCTTTATCAAGATCGTACGTAGCAAGCATATTCACATTATGTCTTCTGTCAAATACAGTAGGGTAAACTTGTTCGCCATCATTCCTATTAACATATCCATGAGAATAAGTAGCCCATAAATAAAGTCGTTTTAAGTCATATTTAATTGAAAAATCCACACCATAAGCTTCACCTGTTTCGATGGCATAATCCGCTTGTTCGACTCCTACTTTGTTACGATTGACTACAATAATCTGGGGGAAATCTTTATAGTAACCTTCTATATTTATCTGAATATTTTTGGTTAAGTCATATTCAAATCCTCCTACTAAATGACGTGAAGTTTGAATTTTGTTTTTAATATTTTGTCCATCAAACCCTTGTACTTGTCCCTCAGGCCCAGTCAAGAAACCATTAAAAAGATTGACAACGTCTCTTTCATTGGATGTGCTTAACAAGTTTTGGGTATATCTACCTGCAGCAGCCTTGAATCTCAAATTATCATTAATATTATACTTTAAACCAAGTCTTGGTTCAAAAGTCGTTTCTCCTAAGGCAGCATAATATTGAATTCTTGCAGAAGGCTCGATGATCAATTTACCTAAGATTTGTCTATATTTACCATAAAAACCAAGCTCTGTGGTGTTTTGCTCTTGTTTTAGACGATTGCCAAATGGATTTACGAATTCAAAATCAGTACGAATACTTTTTATCTCTAAACCATATTTCACTTCACTCTTCTCTCCAAAAAATGTAAAGTCAATATTTGCTGTCAATTCATCAATATCCGATGTACGTGGTTCAGCATCCAATTCTTTGATACCTACATTATAAGTAGAAAAACCTACCAAACCACTTACTAATATATTACTGCCAGATGGTATCAAACTAAAATTGACACCACCACCTGAGTTTTTCCAATCAATAGTTGCAAGTAAAGGATTTTGGTAAGCATCATTAAAGTTGAAACCAAACAAATTAATTCTACTTCCGTTAGATGTATTAATAGAAACTTTACCATAGAAATCTTGAAATTTGAATGGTAACCCAATAGAGTCATTCTCCGCTGCGTAAGCGTACAATGATTTAGATGTCTCTTCTATTAATGATTTTTTTGCAGTCAACACATATGAAACAGAAGATCCACCTTCTTTAAACTTAGAGATTGGGCCTTCCACTAAGGCTTTGACCATAAATGGGCCGCCACTTAGAAATCCACTCGTTCTAGTTTTATTCCCTTCTCTTGTCTTGATGTCAACGATAGCTGATGTCCTACCTCCATATTCTGCACCAAAACCGCCTGTAAGTACATCAACGTTTTTGATAAGTTCTGTCTCGAAAACAGAATAAAAACCTATAGAGTGGAATGGGTTAAAAATATTTAGCCCATCAAGGAGTATCTTGTTTTGCACTGGCGATCCACCACGTATGTATATTTGACCACCTTGATCACCTGTGGATACAATACCTGGGATTACCTGAAGATACTGAACAATATCCGCTTCACCACCTACGGAAGGTAAAGACTTAATCTGTTTTGGAGATACGGATACTTGAGAAATATTTACAGTTGTTCTGGAAACTTCTTTTGCAGCAGAAATGCTTACTTCACCAAGTTGTATGGAATTTTCAACCATCGTCAATGCCTGATAAACTACAGAAGACGTTCTCACTTTAACAAATGCAGAAATACTATCAAAACCAACATAAGTTGCAACTAATTTGTATTCTCCTGGCGGCACATTAGAGATAACGTAAAAACCATCAAGGTCTGTAGTAGCACCCAATTTGGTGCCTTCTATCTGCACATTACAGTAAACGATAGGGTTTCCTGTTTCTTTTTCGTACACATTTCCCCTTATGGTTCCATTCTGAGCCATCGCAGACACACACATAAAAATACCAGAAATTATGGTAAGAATTATTCTTTTCGACATGAAAAATTTATTTAGCAGCCGCAAAAGTATATAAATTAATCAAATCATTTATATATTATAATGTCTTAATGGATACAAATAGGTAATATTTTAATGAATCAATTTGGAGAAAATAAAAATAAAGAAAGATTTTTAGGGTACAAAAGTTCAAAAACTATTGCCATCCCAACATCCATTTGGTAGATAGAATACTAATTTCCCACCAACAAAATCCAAAAAAGTACTTGCTTCAAAAAAAATATTTAATTTTGCATTTTAAATTAATACCTACGTCTTTTAAAATATAATTTCTTATGCAATACCATCCGGAAAATATTGAGTCAAAATGGAGAAAAAATTGGGTAGATACTCAGTTATATAAAATATCCAATGACTCTACCCAACCTAAGTTCTACGTACTCGATATGTTTCCCTACCCTTCTGGTGCAGGTCTTCATGTGGGTCATCCGCTCGGGTATATCGCTTCGGATATTTTTGCTCGATACAAAAGGTTGAATGGATTTAATGTATTGCACCCTATGGGATATGATGCATTCGGACTTCCTGCTGAACAATATGCCATCCAAACCGGCGTACATCCTGCGGTGTCTACCGATGAAAACATTGTAAGATACAGAGAACAGTTGGATAATATTGGGTTTAGTTTTGATTGGAGTCGCGAGGTAAAAACTTCAGATCCAAGTTATTACAAGTGGACACAATGGATATTTTTGCAATTATTTCACCATTATTATGACCAAGGTCAAGACAAAGCTGTCCATATAGATCAGCTGATAGCCACTTTTGAAGCAGAAGGAAATAAAAATGTCAAAGCTGCAAATACACAAGATGAGATTTTTACTAGCGACGAATGGAAACAAAAAACAGCAAAACAAAAGGATGACATCCTGATGAACTATAGACTAGCCTACAGAAAGACTGGTTATGTCAACTGGTGTGAAGCGCTTGGAACTGTCCTCGCCAATGATGAAGTCAAAGATGGTTTTTCTGAACGTGGCGGGCATCCTGTAGAAAAAAGAGCTATGATGCAATGGTCACTTCGTATCACAGCATATGCAGAGCGATTGCTTAATGATCTCGACACCTTGCAATGGTCTGACGCACTAAAAGCGATGCAACGCAACTGGATAGGAAGGTCGGAAGGTGCACAGATGTTTTTTGATATCGTAGGTCATGACAAAAAATTGGAAATATTTACGACTAGACCTGATACAATTTTCGGTGCTACTTATATGGTTCTAGCACCTGAACACGATCTCGTGCCACAACTGACCACTGCAGACCAAAAAGATGCCGTAGAAAAATATCTCGAGTATGTAGGCAGTAGATCAGAAATAGATAGAATGGCAGAAGTAAAAGAAGTCACAGGTGTTTTTACAGGTGCCTACGCTTTAAATCCGTTTACAAATAAACATATTCCTATCTGGCTCGGGGAATATGTACTTAAAGATTATGGTACAGGCGCCATCATGGCAGTACCTAGTGATGATGATAGAGATAAGGTTTTTGCAGGAAAATTCGGTTTAGAAATCGTAGACGTGGTGGATAAAAGTGACTATCCTGGTGCAACACTAAATGACAAAGTAGGCAAAATCATCAATTCTGATTTCCTAAATGGTATGGAAGTGAAAGATGCCATCGCAGAGATGTTTGATAGAATCGAAAAATTAGGAATTGGAAGTAAAAAAATCAATTACAAACTTCGTGATGCCAACTATTCTAGACAAAGATATTGGGGAGAGCCATTTCCAATAGCTTATGATAAAGAAGGTGTAGCACATGCATTACGTGAAGATCAGTTGCCATTGACTTTGCCTGAATTAGAAAACTTCCAACCTGCATCTGGTGGTAAATCGCCTTTGGCAAGAGCGGAAGATTGGGTAGGACAAATACCTGATATGGCGCTAGAGACGGACACAATGCCTGGTTTTGCTGGATCATCGTGGTATTTTCTTAGATATATGGATGCGGCAAATGAAAACGAATTTGCTTCCAAAAAAGCGATTGATTATTGGCAAGATGTAGATCTTTATGTAGGAGGTACGGAACATGCTGTTGGTCATTTGATGTATTCTAGAACTTGGCACAAGTTTTTGTATGATCTAGGTATCGTGCCAACGATAGAACCATTCAAAAAACTGGTCAATCAAGGGATGATTACGGCTTATGGGTATTATGCAGAAAATCTAAAATTTGAAGATGAAAGTAGTCTCATTGGAAATATCAAAGACTTTGAAGCAAAACAAAATATACATGTAGGAAGTCCAATAAGACTTGCATATATCAATGAATACTTGGATGGTCAAAATAGAATTACAAAAGGTAAATTTATTGAATACTTTGAAAAAACAGGAAAGCAATATAACGTAATTGGAGATTCAACAAAATACCATTGGGCAAAAGATGAAAATAGTGAAGAATACTTTACTGTAAATGTCGTCCAAGAAAAAATGTCCAAATCCAAGTACAATGTTCAGAATCCTGATGAAGTAGTTGCCAAATACGGCGCTGATTGTTTCAGGATGTATGAAATGTTTTTGGGACCATTAGAACAATCAAAACCTTGGGATACCAAAGGAATAGATGGTGTGCAGAAGTTTCTTAGGAAGTATTGGAGTTTGTATTATAATGAATCAGGTCTGAATCTATCAAATGATGCGCCCACTGCAGAAGAATACAAAATCTTGCATACAGCTATCAAAAAAATATCAGAAGACATAGAGCGATTTTCGTTTAATACATGTGTGAGTGCGTTTATGGTATGTGTAAATGAACTCAAAAGAGTGGAATGTAACAAACGGCAGATACTTGAGCCATTAACGATACTATTGGCACCATTTGCTCCTTTTATTACAGAAGAATTGTGGGCAAATATGGGTCATGAAGGTTCTGTTCATAAAGCCCAATTCCCGCATTTCGATGCAAAACATTTAGTCCAAGATACCATAGAATATCCTGTCTCTATCAATGGTAAAAAAAGGGATACCATCATGCTTTCTGCTCAGTTGACACAAGAAGAAATTCAAGCGCAAGTGATGGAACTAGACCAAGTGAAGAAGTATGTAGAAGGTAAAGAGATCCAAAAAGTGATTATTGTACTAAAAAGAATGGTGAATATTGTAGTGAAGGAGTGATGAAAAGTTTACTTCATATCTTATAAAAAAAGGGCTGACTCCTATCTGGAATCAGCCCTTTTTTAATTTATCTCTTGATTAAATTCGCTCAGAAAACACCTGTTGTTTGATAATCAAAAGTTTTTCACCCTACCCTAAAGGGAAACGTTTGATTATCAAATACATTTCACAACAGATTCAATGAACTTTAAAAATCAAAAATACGTCTCTTCTTAAGGAGTGAGAACCAACCTTCTTTTCTTTGCATAAGGTCTTCTTTCTCTCGCCGCAGTGCATGTGCAAATACTTCATTCTCTGCATTGATCATTTCTGTGACTCTGAACCCTGCTGTTTTATTTTCAAATGTGATGCGACTATCTGTTGCTAATTTTGATAAAGTGGTTGTTTTAAGATTAGCAAGATGATATTCTGTTTCTACCGAATCTATTCGCTGATCATAAGGTGTTCGTTCGCTAATAAGTTTTACCAAAATTGGTGAACATTCTATGATTAAAAATAAGATTGTAATAAACAAACCTGCTATTCTGATTGCTTCTTCTTTGGCAGATAATCTGTGTAAAGCTTTCAGTCTAGAAGCAAATCCTGTCAAAGATGCACGACTTAAGTTCTCCAAATCTGCTTTACGCGCAGTCTCGATGGTTTCTAATTTTGCTAATTGCTCATCCAGTTTAGGGTTGATTTCAGCATAAACCATTTGATATTCTTGTTCTGCTCTTTGTGCTGCAGATGATTTCATTTTGTAGATAGCACCCATGTTTCTGATTTTGCTACCACCTGTGCCATCAGCTTCGCCAATTGCGTCCGCTAATAAAGTAGTACGCACTTGATCAGATTTTGTCAGTTTGCCTCTTAAAAGTTCGATCTCATCATTGACAACTTTTATATCAGCTTCGTATCTCTTTTTGAGAAGATCATCTTGTTCTTTATAGGTTTCTTGTTGCATCATGCCGATTTCTGCATTAATCTCAGATTCAAAAAGTTTGAGTTCTAATGGCGTGGCAATCACAATTCCGATAAAAATAGCCAACACAATCCTAGGTGCTGCCATAGCAAATTCTTTCAGGAAATTTGATTTTTTACGCATTCCTGATACGATGTATCGGTCAAGGTTAAAAATCATCATTCCCCATATGATAGCAAAAACAGTAGAAGCTACCACAGATTCGAAAACGGTGTATAATGCATACCCTGCAGACAAAGCAGACAATACGCCTGTAAAAAATATCGTAGCACCTATACCTTGATATTTATTATAGTCTGTAGGACAACGCTTCAATACGGATGACACAGCACCTGAACTGAATATAAAAAAAGAAGCTAATCTATTCATTTTAAAATAATTATAAATACCCTAATCAAAAAATATCCTTCCAAAGATATATCTACTCCGATGTCTTCATTACATTTATTAGACCAAAACATCGAAATAAAGGACAAAGATATATTATATTTTTTTATAATATGTAATTAGTGGAAAAAAATTATTCAGAATCAGAAAATTTGTCCATCAATTGGGTTTTCATAGCCTTTGCAAAAGCTTCAAAGCCTTCTTTTGGGTGAGATGAAACGGTCTTTGCATCTTGAAGATGGTAAATTCTGTCACTGATATCGGTGATAGTAGATAGAATGTGGGAAGAAAGGATCACTACCCTATCCTTTCCATATTGTTGGATGATGTATTTGATCGCTTCATTGCTCTCTAGATCCACACCATTGTACGGTTCGTCAAGAATTACGATTGGTCTTGACTGTGCAAAAATGGCAGCAAATGCAATTTTCTTTCTCATACCCGTAGAATAGTTATCAATCAAATCATCCAAAGGCAAATCTAGTTGTGACGCAAATACCCTACTTTGTATTAATTCACTAGGATCTTTAGCCACTATATCAAGATATTCACTACCTTTCATGTAAGGATAAAAATAAGGATCTGTTGGCAGAAAAGAAATCATATTTGGCGTGACTGGTTGACCATTAAAAGTCACTTCAACACCTTGGTTGCGATAGATTTTTGCCAAAACACGAAATAAAGTTGTTTTACCCACGCCATTTTTACCAATCAATCCTGTGATAGAAGAAATAGGAAATGTCATATTAAGTTGATCATAAATGACCTTCTGACCGAAAGAAAATGAGAGATTTTTGATTTCAAGCATAAAGCAATTTCATATTTTTTTCAGCTTTAATATACTGAATGATGGCATAAATTAGAGTAATAAAGGCACCACCGGGAAGGAACATCAATAGGAGTAACAATAATACGACATTAGATGCTGCGGATGAATTGAATACTGTGGTGAACATGGCATATTTGAATGAAATGGTAAGAAAAATAGTCGTGAACAAACAAAAGATTAAATAAATAGAGAAATACCACATCTCAGGAAATAGTATCATCACTATCAATGATGGTAATAAAACTAATTTACCCACCGTCAGCATATAGCTTTGTACTTTCTTCCATACAAAGTTAGCTTTGTAATGAATCATTTCTCTACTTTCATGCCACTTAAAAACTTCTGGCAACGTTAAGCAAAACAAGACGATCCATACCACAAAAACACCAATATGAATAATAGACAAAAAGCCAATTATTATAAACACACAGGTCATAACACCCAACTTCTCTGCAAAAAACCTGAGTTCGAAGTTATGTATTGGTATCCACTTTATCATTTGTTTGACATGTGTAAATTCAGACCTACGATGCAATGGAGATAAAGACGCAACTAAGATAGCAACCAAAACAAGACCAAAACCCACAAAATAATTACCTTTCCAACATTGATAAAAAATGATAGGTAATAAGATCAAAACATACTCTGCCCACAAATAAGACACTAACGAAAGGTAAGATTGAAAAATACTGGATAGAAATGATTTGTCAGGACGAGCATAATCTAAAAAAATCAACAATAAAAAGCTTAATACCAAACTCATATAAGCTTGGAGATTGACTAATGTCTGCAAAAACTGAAGACCTACACCAATGATTGTAAACAGAAAAATAAAAACTAGAAGCCAACCTACGCTGTCTAACATTCTGTATCCTTGGCTTAATCGGAGTTTAAGCAGTGCAAATGTTTTTTGCATATTATATTTTCTGGCCTTGGTCCACCTTTATCCATCCTACATCTCCGAGTGTGGTGTGCACTTGGACCCAATCGCCAATTTGCTCATTAACAACAACTTTTGAGCCAGATGGAAGCTTTTCGATGTCTGGACTTTCGGCATCTGGACCAGTTTTTAACACTACTGCTGTTTCAGTGATGATCATTTGGCTTTGGTTGTATTGCCTTTGATAAGCGCTATTTGATGCTAATATACATAAAAACGCAAGGGTCAAAGCAATACCTAAATAAGTGTAGCTTTTTTTAGTCATACCTGGCATTGGCAATTGCTTGTACAAAACGAAACCTGCCAATCCAAAAAACAAAAGACTCAAAACAGACCAAATGGTTAAATTAAATAATGTAGTAAAAGATTGCCATACTTTTAATAATATAAATGGTGGTACACCTTCATCAAGTTCGGGATTTCTTTTTACGATGATGTCTAAGTCAGACTTTAGACTGCTGTTATTTGGGGATAATTTAAGTGCTTTTTCGTAATATAAGATAGCCAATGCATCGTTATTCAAGCCTGCATAAGCAATGGCCATATTCTTATATAGTTCAGTCGATTGATACTGCTCACTTTCAATTGTGTGGTATAATTCTAGTGCTTTGGGATAATCTTTTGATGATAAAAAATCTTGGGCACTTTTTATCATGGTCTCGTTTGGTGATCCAATTGAAGGAGACACAAAAGCCACTGAAAATACAAAGGAAAAATAAAGAAATAAACGTTTCATATCATCAAGTCTAAACAAACTGTATCAATAAATACAGATACCAAAGTCCAAATATTTCAAAACTTAAACCAAAATTTCAGTCTTTTAGTTTAAAATCGAAAATGCATTTATTTACAAGCTACCTTTTGCAATATTTCAGTATAACTAGCCTGAGCAACATCTTTGTAAACTAGATTTCCATCATTATTCGGGTCCAACAATTCACCTACTTTTACTAATAGACGATCACCTTCTATTTTCATAACTTTGGTTTCTGTTTGGTTAGAACCTTCTATCATATAAGCATACATCAATTCTAATTCTCCAGAATCCAACTTTGTACCACTTAGCGTTCCTATTGCGCCATCCTTCTCATATGGTTGCCAAGTCATTTCTCCAATCACTTTTGTGCCATCGATCATAAGTGAAACATAAGTAGTATCTTTATTTTCTGCATATAAAAAACATAAAGGACCGTTATCTACAACCGTGGTATCTTTAACTTCTGTTTGATTATCTGATCCACTGTCTTTTTTGGCTTGGTTTTGACAAGATAGAAAAGCTAAGGATAAACAGACGATTGTGAGAAAAATAAATGGTTTGTTCATAATGATTGTGTTTAAAATTTTGGCAAAGATACAAATAACTTACAGCTACCCTACAACTTAAATTTCATTGCAAAGATAGTAAACCTTCAAGTTTGCTAGAAATATTTAGAAACAACCCTTAATATTTAAGGAAGACTACTTTTTATGATAAAGCAATATGTTTAATTAGCTATGCCTTCTAAGATTTATTTCGTTATAAGCACCATTCCACAAATCTAGACGCTTTTTTAAGGAATCTATGGTCGCGAGTTCGGCTTCTTGCCAATAATCATCATTTTGAGCGCATAAGTTTTCAGTCATTTGCAACGCTAGGTGGCTATGGTGATCACCATCTACTTCGATATGTCTGTCGAGATAATATTTAAAGATAGAAATACTTTCAGGAAAATTTTGGTGGATGTCATTGACAATCGAAATAAACATACCTGGAATCAAATCTTCTCTTCCAAAAGTAAAAATAGCTGATTGCAAATAATCTTTTTGACTATTTATAATATCAAAGGTGAAATTCACAAAATTTTGAGCTTCTACAGGCGTTTCCGCATACTTAAAAGAAGTGTCCAAGTCATTCGTTTCTTTGAGTACTTTAATAAATTTTTGGATTTGTGCCGTATCCGCACCACATTGTTGCATTGCATCGAGATATAATTCAAAATGACTTTTCCTATTACCTTCTAAGTCAACATCTGATTCTTCACCTACTACAATTTCATTGATCAAATACCTTGTGTCTGCTGATCCTTTGGGAAACCATGGTATACTGGTACAAGTTAAATTATTTTGCAATGCCTTAAGTAAGGACATAAAATCCCAAACAGCATAAACGTGAAATTTCATAAATATCTTTAAATCTTCTACATCCTTTATGGCTGCATAGACTTTATGGTTTATAATTTCTTGTCTTAATGGCTCTATATTAATTTTTATCCTTTCTATTTGGAAGGTCATATTTATTGATTAAACGATTATTAATTAGGTGCGAATATAAATTTTGTGAGAGACAAATTAAGCTAAAATAAGGATACTTACCCATCACAAAATTGGCCTTCAAACAGCCTATGAAAGTATATTGTTCACCACAATTGTTATGAAATTGTCATAATAAAATGGACAATATCATTACTTTAATTATATCCGTGCCAGCTAATAACAATGATGAAATACTCTATTCATATCATAAACAAAATAAAAAAAGTTTTATAAACTTTCCAAAATTGCGATTTTCAATAGTAAATATGGAACCAATTTTACCATTTATTTGGGAAATTATATTTCCACATAAGAGAAAGTATTATCAATCTAAAACAAATTCACACAATATATTTTCATTTATTCTATAGAATATTAATAATAAAACTACCTTTGTGTCGTATTAATATTACATAACATACAAATTAAAATTTCATGAAAAATCATTCATTATTTTCTATTCTTTTGATGGTAACTTTATTCGTTGGCTTTAATTCAAGCTGTTCTAAGGACGATGAAGACACAAGTAAAGCATGTACCAATTTTCCTGTCTTAAGCGGAGAAATGACAGTAAATGGTGCAAAACAAAGATTATCTATAGCACAATTTATTGTAACAAGCAATACGTATTTATTTCAGTTGGCTAGTGTATCTGACGATTGTAACGAGCAAAAAATTATTAGTTTTACTGTATCATTGGAAGATGGTGGTAAACTTGGTGGAACTTATCCAATTAAAGATTTCTTTAGTTTAGATGAAAATATTGCCTATGGAGATATAATTACTCAAAAATTGTCACCTGTATCTCAAAGTTCAGTTGAACTAGCATCCGGTAGTGTTAAAATTACTGAAGTTGGCACAAAGAAGTATACCATCGATGTCGATGCAACAGATGTATTAGGTGGGAAAACCACTCTAAATATTACACATCAGTTTTAATAAAATATTCATTTTATAAAAAAATGCCAAGCAAAATCAAGATTCTGCTTGGCATTTTTTATTCCTACCTATAAATACTGTGAAATACAATTGCTATTTCCTTCTATATCGATGCGAATAACAATCATAACACTGATCAATAAGTTCAAGATCTGCCCCATTTATAAGTATGGCCTTTTGATTTCCTGTTTCAAATTGAATAAATGTTTTTTCTGTCGTACCTATAAGCACTTTTTCTGAAATTCCAAGGGTATAGGTAGACTTAAAAATAAGAGAATCATTTACGAATTCGCTAAAGGTCGCGTCATCAATGACAAGTTTTTTAGTGACATTTTGACTTTCTGGAGTTAATGTCCATCCACCTATACCGCCAACTGATTCCACCCAAATCCATTCTCCTTTCAAATCATTACTTTGGGAACAATCATCTTCCTTGCTGCATCCAGCTACCATTAAAACTAAGGAAATGAAAAAATAAATGCTTACAAAACGCTTTCTCATATTTTATTTCTTTATTATTTGAATATATTTAATGGTATAGACGGCTATTCATAAAATAAACGTTGGGAGATGGCTATATATTTTATAAGTTTTATTAGGCATATGTAATTGGTATAATTGATATTTTAAAAATATTATCCAAAAACCTAAAAAGATTTAAGGATAATATTTCTTCCATCATTGCATTTTAGCAACATCCACCACCTGGTGTACATGATGATGGTTTCTCCATTTTCTCTGCATATACCGTGATGCTTCTGATTGATGTCTCTGTGTCAAGATATTCTTTCACTTCTTCTTCTGTCAAATAACCTGATAAAATATCTTCAGGAATGATGATAGGTTTATTCTTTTGTACGGTAATATTCTGAAAACCAACTTCGTGTATGTAACTCAAGTATTCATCCATATGGATAGCTCCTGCTACACATCCTGCGTACATTTCAGCTGCTGATTGGAGTTTTTCAGGAAGATTACCTGTGAGTACAATATCAGAAATACTAAAATGTCCACCTGGCTTCAATACTCTAAAGATTTCAGCAAAAACAGCTTTTTTGTTCGGTACCAAATTCAGCACACAATTGCTAACGACAACATCAGCCATATTGCCACCGATTGGCATCTTCTCGATGTCTCCTTGACGAAATTCTACGTTATTATAGCCCATTTTGTCAGCATTCTCCCTTGCTTTATCGATCATGGCTGGTGTAAAATCAATGCCAATCACTTTGCCTGATGGACCTGTCTCTGCTCTTGCTATAAAGCAGTCATTTCCTGCTCCACTTCCTAAGTCAATAACAGTGTCTCCTTCTTTTATCTTGGCAAAAACAGTGGGAAGACCACAACCAAGACCTAAATCTGCATCTTTGGCATAACCTTCTAGTTCGACATAGTCTTCACTCATGATGTTGTACACTTCTGTACTACAACCACCTGCACCACAACATGAGGAAGCATTGGTTTCTTTGTCTTGTAAGGCTATTTCACTGTATTTTTGCCTTACCATTTCTTTGATTTCATTATCTGTTTGCATGTTAATATTTTTTTTTAGGGTTTCTAATTATTAATGTTTAAGGTGTAAGTGTTTAAAGTGTAAGTGTTTAAGGTTTAAGGTCTAACGATTAGGTGTATAAGATAAAAAGTTTATTTGATGCTATACCGAACACCAAGATAAAACTCCCTACCCTTTATTGGACCCCAATTGAAAGCGGGATCAAAATATTGGCCGAAAGGCTGATCATATCCTAAAATGGGAAATTCTTGCCTGAAATCAAAGATATTCTCAATACCACCATAAATTTGTACGTCTTTCCATCTACGTGTGATCTGAAAGTCAAGTTGCTGATAAGGCTCAGAGGCATCGGGGACTTGATACTGGATAGGATAATTGAACGTGGAAGGTATTTTTTTACTGCCTATCCATCTATAAGTTAAGTCAAATTGCCACTCATCATTTGGAACAGAATAAGAAGTGTTAGCGCTCCATTTGTGGGTAGGTACAAAAGGTAAATCTTGTTTAATGCCTTCTACTTCACGATATACTTCTAGGTAATTATAAGCTACTTTTGCATCAAATTGTGGCGAGAATATCCACTTATTCTCCAACTGAAAACTCTTGGATACACTTTGCCCAAAGAAATTATCCACGATAGCAGTATTAACTTCTTTGTCAAAATCAGGGAAGATTTGGTTTTGAAAATAGGTCAAATAAGCGTCTCCCGACAAGGTAATATTGATCTCTTTTATGTGAAAAGTTTGTACAAAATTCAGTCCTGTATTGATGGCTTCTTCTGGTGCAAGTTCATTGGATAATCTGAGTATTCTGTTGCTCGCTAGCAGGTTGGCGTTTTCTGCAAAAACATGAGCTATTCTATATCCTTTTCCTATTGAAAATCTAATGTCTGTAGCGGGAGATAAATCAGCCCTTACTAGTAATCTAGGTGTTACTTTCCAACCAAAACTGCCGAAGTGATCCATACGCAATCCTGTCAAAAATGTAAATTTAGATACCGTCCATTTGTTTTCCACAAAGACACCTGGTATGTCATAATTTGTCAAGTATCTACCTGCATAATCTAACAATGGCAATTGTTCTACAAAACTAACATCTTCCTGTAATTTATTATGTCGATGACTAATACCTATTTTGAGATTGTGGTTTTGTGTACCATAATAATAATCAATATAGAGACTTGATGTCAAATTAAACTGCTTGCCTTCGTACTTTTTGACACCAAAATAGCTGTCTTGATGTTGAGCAAATGCGCTATTCAGCAATATCAAAGAAGCTTTGTCATTCAAGATGTAATTGGTTTTGGTGTACAATTCGCCATGATTGATACGTACATTCTGACCATAAACGGTCGAAGTACCAAGGTGTATGTTTCGATCAAAATTAGTGAGTCCACCTTCACGATTTTCATTCAAATATCTAGCGGCGATGACGGTGCGCCATTTCGGTTTTTCGGGATTGTCATAAGACCATCTATTGTAAAAAGAAACTCGGTTGGTCTGAACGATATCTCTAAATCCGTCTTTGTCTCTATCAATAATCCTAGCGGGTAAGGTCAAATGCCCCACAGTCAGATTGCTCCATCCTGCTTTTTTGACCATATAATTGGCATTGTATTGCGTCTCTCCGAATGAATTTCCGAATACATTTAGGAATAATTTTGGTGCAGTTTCAGCTTTATGAAATTCCATATTGATCTGTCCGCTAATACTTTCGAAACCTTGAAGGACAGAATTAGCTCCTTTGGTAACAAATATTTTTTCGATCATCGTACCTGGAAAACTACCTGGCCCATAAGGATAAGCCAATCCTTGTATCAAAGGCATTCCATCCACAAGTACTTGGTTGTAGACTCCTGACAAACCCAAAATCCGCAATTCTTTGGCATCCGTAACGACATTGGTAACATTGGCATCTACATTGCTATTGGTAGAAAAACATCCTGCTAGACTACAACAAGCAGCACGTTGGATCTCACGAACACCAAGTACTTCTACCTTGGCTACATCATCTGCAAATCTAGTCGCAGAACCTTTGGCAGTGATATTAACCTCATCTAAAGTGGCGTCTTCCATGAGCTGAATTCTCCAATGCTTGATTGCTTGTACATTTAGTTTCTCCGTCATAAATCCAATATAAGATATCTTCAGAATACGAATACTATCGGGAATGTCGGTGATAGAGAATGTTCCTTTGGCATCTGTCACAGTACCCTTTTCAGTACCTTCCCAAGAAATGTTCGCACCTACTAATGGTTTTCCCATGATATCTGTCACTACACCTGTAATGAACTGGCCAAATGCCATGTGAGTAATTAGAAATAAACCAAATGCTATGGTAAGACGAAACTTCATACAAAAACTACTTTAAATATACATTCGCTGTAAAACTGAAACTGGAATGAACCTTTAGACAAGCTTAAAAGTGTCATCTATTAAAGTTCTAAAATTAATTATTCGCAAATGTACGAACAATATATTGCTTCGCATAATTACGAACAACTTTTTATAGATTTCTTAACTATGATTGTTATCATAAACGAGTTGAACCAATTATAAAATTACTTAATAGATCTATACGATTCCCTCAAAGATCAAAAGGATTGATTTCTTATCTTTATAAAGATCAAAATCAAAGACCACCATTGCAAAAAATATTTATTTCTACAACTCAACTTGAATTTTTAACAACTCAACCAATTGCTTACATTTGAATGGATGACTACCATGTTACTTTCGCGATCAATATAATCAAAACAATGCAAGGTAAACAGTTTATACTATCAGCTATTTTTCTTTTATGTTTCTCACCACTACTACTTTTAGCACAAAACAATTTACAAAATATTCGGGGTCTGGTTGTAGATAAACTCTCACAATCAGCACTTATTGGTGCTTCTATTCAGATTATAAATGGATCAGAAAATAAAGGTACAGCGACAGATGAAAACGGCCAATATGTTTTGACTGACCTTGCGCCGCAGAGATATGAAATTAAAGTTACTTACCTTGGCTACAAAAATGTTATGATACCTAATGTGGTAGTCACTTCCGGTAAAGAAGTGATTCTGGATATAGCCATGGAAGAAGACCTAAAGATACTAGACGAAGTAGTGGTGAAGGCATACAGTAAAAATAAAACCATCAATGACCTAGCCACGATCAGTGCCCGTACTTTTTCTATGGAAGAAGTCAATAGATATGCGGGTGGCAGGGGCGATCCCGCAAGATTAGCAGCCAACTTTGCTGGAGTGAGTGCGCCTGATGATTCTCGTAATGACATCGTGATACGAGGTAATTCTCCTGTAGGCGTTTTGTGGCGCATTGATGGCATGAATGTCACCAATCCCAACCATTTTGCTACGGTTGGAACAACAGGTGGAGCAGTCAGTGCTTTGAATACCAATCTATTAAAGAGTTCTGATTTTTTCACATCTGCTTTTCCTTCGGAGTATGGGAATGCCTTGTCGGGTGTGTTTGATCTCGGATTTAGGAGTGGGAATACACAAAAAAGAGAAACTACCGTGCAAGCAGGCGTCATCACAGGTCTCGAAGTGACTACTGAAGGCCCTATTAGCAAAAAAAATAATGCATCATATCTTGTTGGTTATAGATACGCACTTGCTGGTGTAGCACAAGCGGTAGGTGTGGATATAGGCACGACCGCTACACCAAGTTATCAGGATCTATCCTTCAAGGTAAATAGTGGCAATACAAAGCTAGGCAGATTTACCACTTTTGGTATATTGGCAACCAGCGATATCAATATTTCTGGCGATAATGCAGGTTCACTTTTCGGTGGTAAGGATGGCAATGATCTGGCGAGTAAAATTGGTATCGTAGGTGTGAATCACTTCAAACAGCTGACAGAAAAATCTTATTTGTCATCCATCATCGGTGTAAATTACAGCAAAACGGATCAAATCAACTATGCTACTGATCGTGTAACAGAGACATCATATGAACAAGAAGAAAGCAATGTCGCTAAAACTGGATACAATATTGGTACTACTTACAATTCCAAAATTAATTCAAAAGCTTTTCTGAAGGTAGGTATGCAGAATGAATTCATTGGTTTGAACTTATATTACAGAACGAAAAGAAACATCAGTGATGAATGGACACAAATATGGGATTATGATAGCTACACTAGTCTGACACAGGGATTTGCACACTTGAAGTATAGTTTTAATGATCGGTGGACACTGAATGCGGGATTACATGGGCAGTACTTTTTCTTAAATTCATCCAAAGCCATAGAACCAAGATTAGCTCTCAAATATGATTTGAATACTAAATCAAGTCTGAACTTTGGTTATGGACTACATGCTCAGATGCAACCAATCAATGTATATTTTCTTCAGACTCAAAATGCGGATGGTACTTTATTATATAATAATAAAGCATTGGATTTTACCAAAAGTCATCATTTTGTGGTGGGATATGATGTAAATCCTTTTAAGGATTGGCGGATTAAAGCAGAATTGTACTACCAATATTTATTTGACGTACCTGTCAATACTTTTTCGAGTAGCTATTCTATGTTGAATACGGGAGCCAGTTTCAAAACCGAATTGGAAGATTTATTGACTAATGCGGGGACAGGACAAAACTATGGGGTCGAACTTACTATTGAAAAGTTCTTTAGCAATGATTATTACGGTCTCTTCACTTCGTCACTCTATAGCTCAAAATATACTGGAAGCGATGGCGTAGAGCGCAACACCGCATTTAATGGACAGTATGTATATAATATCTTAGCGGGAAAAGAATGGAGCATTGGGAAAACCAAAAGAAACAGAATCAGTGTAGACTTTAAACTGACGAATGCTGGTGGTAGGGCTTACACTCCTATCGATCTTACTGCATCTCAGACATCTGGAAGAGAAGTTTTAAATTCGGAAGCCTATTCTGGTTTTTATGACGACTATTTAAGAATGGATGTCAAGCTCAATTTTATCTTCAATAGCAAAAAAAGAAAATTGTCACAGACTTTGTCGCTTGATGTACAGAATGTAACTAATAATGACAATGTTTTTTCTCAGAAATACGACCAACAAACCTCAAGTATCAGGACCACATACCAGTTAGGACTGTTTCCAAATGTTGTATACAAAGTACAATTTTAGTAAAAAGTACTTATATAAGTATAAATCGAAAATTTGATAATTTATTCACCAAATTCAAGTAAAATCATTATGAATAAAATTTCATTATTCAGAATCAAAACCTTTTAATAGATACAATACAGAGTTACAAATAAACTTGATATATACACGCTTACACCTAAATGTACCTATGATAAAGTATTAGATAAAGTCAAAGCTGAGTGATTATACATTCCATAGAAACGAGTATTTTTTTTATTCTTGAAAAGACATTCAGATGTGATGCACACTAAATATATAATTTTTTCATTCAAAATATTTAAACAATGACATTTAGATTCATTTTATTCCAACTTACTTTACTTGTACTTTTAGCTTGCAGCAAAGATGACACGGCAGCTCCTAATACCACAGATACAGTGGTAAAAGTGGATGGTACAAATTTTTTATCTGGTGGTCTTGCGGAACCCATCAGCATTGTGTCCAAAACACTATCCACTGGAGCCACTGTAGATTGTTACAAAATAGTAACTAAAAGTACACCACCTGATCACGATATGGGACCTTGGTGTCCATCTAATATTTCAGATGATGCATCAAAAGGTGGTATCTGGCTAGAAGGTGGTCAAGTGTATGATGTAGATGGTGCTTTCATCAAAAATCTTGCTACTTTCTATAATAACACCACTTGGCAAATGTACAATACAAGTACTGGAGCTATCACAAAAACACTAACCCAAGCTGACTGTCAAGCCGCTGCCAATCCCAATGTAGGTGTACAATACAAAAATTACTGTGTGGAGTGTCTCCCTTCCTATGTATCTACTTTGACAAAGACAATTTACATTCCCGTGACGCCTGTAAAATTGACATCTCCTGTTAGTTTTGGCGCTGGTCCGATGGCAGTACCTTCTATACGTGGCATTGCTTTTAATGGTGTAGTATTTGATGCACCAGCACCAGTAAGTGCCATATTGGGAGCTTATACATTAGCTCCATTTGATGATGCTGGTGGACACATAAATATCGGTGCAGGTTACCATTACCATGCAGCCACTGGAAAATCGACTAAGATCATACAGACGGATGGTCATGCAGCTATGATTGGGTATGCACTAGATGGATTTGGGATATATGAAAATCAAAATACAGCTGGCGTAGAAGATACAGACTTAGATGCAAGCCGAGGTCATTACGATAGCATCAGGGGATATCATTACCATGTGGCAAAAGCAGGTACTAATAGTTTTATCAATAGTTTAGCTGGTGCATATGTCAAGTAGTTTGCAAGTTTTTTGGAAATATTTATCATTTATCTTGTTGATTTTCAATGCACTGGTCGTACGAGCCCATCAACCAGATTTGTCCAGTCTGATGATATACGAGCAGGGTGGAAAATCGTTCTTAGCTATCAAAAGCGCCCTATCAGCTTTTGAAAGCGAAATCGAATATTCTTATCAAAAAGGTGCTTACAAAACACCTGATGAATTTCAGAAACTGGTAATCCGCCATTTTCAGAATAAAAGTTTTTTAGTGATAAATGGTGATACGATAAAACTTCTTCATCCGCAAGTAAATTTGGGACACGAAACCACTTTATTTGCTGAATTGTCAGCGATTCCTATGCCTTTAAAGTCGATGCACATCAAAAATGCCATTTTCGCCGACATTTCCAATAGTATATGTGAGGTCATCATCACTTTAAATGGTATTCCACAAAAACAATTTTTGTTATCTTTTGCAAGTAAACACGAAGCAAATTTAAACGTAGAAAACGGAACTTGGGTGATGGTAGAAAACAGTAATCCTTTATTTACCAAATCAACGATTACTTTTTTAGGTATCTTTGTTTTGGCAATATGTCTAGTGTCAGGAATGTTGATCCTAAAAGGAAGGGCTTCTAAAGTCCGTCTTTCTAGGCACTATGTTTGACTCAATAACTTAGTATTTTCACTTCGATAAACAATCAAAAAATGTTTCTATTTTGAAGAATAAAAGATTGCTCTGGATTATAATTTTTACAGTAGGCGTTGCCCTCCTGTTTAAGTTAGCATTTTTTCGTTTAGAAGAATTTTGGCATTGGGACTTGTTCTTCATTATTATCATAATTCTGATATTATGGTTTGGTAATATATTTATCGATCAACAGCTAAATAAAAGTATCCCGTGGATAAAACGACCTAAACGTAGACTTATTTTACAAATATTTTATAATACGCTATTTACCACCATAACGCTTTTTGTACTCATGTATATTGTCCATCAAATCAAATTCGGAGACGGTCGTATCATCAATCGTAAGATGGCAGAGACGTTTGTACCAGCACTCAGCATTACCTTCGTAGTATTAGCAATTCTTATCAGCAGACAATTTTTCAGTGCTTTAAAAGATAGTTTATTGGAAGTAGAAAAATATAAAACAGAAAGCATGCAAGCTCAGATGAAAAACTTGGCAAGCCAATTGAACCCACATTTTTTGTTTAACAACTTGAGTGTTTTGACTTCATTGGTATATAAAGACCAAGAAAAAGCGGTAGATTTCATTAATGAATTATCAAAAGTCTACCGTTATGTTTTAGAAAATAAATCTGCTGAATTAGTGACATTAAGTGAAGAATTAGTTTTTCTAAACCATTATATATATTTATTGAAAATCAGGTTTGAAAACAAAATATCATTCCATATCAATGTAGAAGATCTTAATAAAAACGTCATGCTTCCACCTATGTGTCTTCAGATGTTAGTAGAAAATACCATTCAGCATAATGAAGCTTCAAAGGCATCACCCTTAGATGTCAATATTTATACGGAGGCACAAAAAATAATAATTGAAAACAAAATATTACCAAGACTAAATAAAACTTTGAGTTCAAATATGGGATTAAAAAATATACAATCAAGGTATGCCTATTTTACAGATGAAAAGGTAACTATATCTGATGATGGACAAGTATTTAGAGTTATCTTGCCACTTTTAAACCATCACCAACAACATACATCAAAGTAGTAGGCCCTATTTAAAATCCAATTGTAACATAATCTCAAAGTATGAAAGTCATCATCATAGAAGACGAAACCCTTTCTGCGGAACATCTGACATCCTTGCTTCACAAGACAAATAGGAATATAGAAGTAGTCAAATATCTGGATACTGTAAAGGCTGCTATTCAGGCCTTTGAAGATGGAATAACAACAGATTTAATGTTTTTTGATATTCATTTGGCAGATGGCAACAGTTTTGAGATCTTTTCTGGATTCCCCATTAAAATACCTGTCATCTTTACCACTGCCTATGACCATTACGCTATCAAAGCTTTTAAACAAAACAGCATTGACTATCTCTTAAAACCTATCAATTTATCTGATATCATATTTGCATTAGATAAATTTGATGGCCAGCATAATAGTCAACAAAATATCGCTGTTGAAAATATGAAGCAAACTTATCAGCATGTAACTAAAAACTTCAAAACTAGATTTATGGTCAAACTTGGACAAAACATTGAGACGGTGGCTACTGATCAAATTCATCATTTTGAAACTAAAGATAGTATGTCATTTTTAATTACCAATAGTGGCCAAAGATTCCCTATCGATTATACATTAGATCAGTTAGAAACATTACTTCCACCCAAAGACTTTTTTCGAATTAATAGAAAAGTAATCATTCAATTTTCTTCCATAGGTAAAGTTAACACCTATTTTAATGGCAGATTGGCAGTGGGTACAAGGTTTTTAGAAGGCGATGTACGTGTGGTAAGTAGAGAGCGAGTCAATGACTTTAAATTATGGTTGGATGATAAATTATAAGCTTCGTAGAAACTGTCACCTCCTTTTTATGAGAAAACACTAATATTTTTCTAATTCAACATAGATGTTGACAAAATTGATATTCATGTATACTCTTTTAACATCAATGTAGACTATATGGAATTGGATATTCAATAAATCGATATGGATGTATACTAAATCCATATTAATGTGCTATAAATCGATATCGATATTTTCTAAATCGATATTGATATAGAAAATATTAACATTGATATAGACTTTTTTAATATTGATTTATACTTTATGCATATCGATGTAGACTATTTCCATATTGATATCGTAAAAATCAATATCGATATCGTAAAGATCAATATGGATTAAGGTGAAAAGGTAACTAATTTAAGCTTTTATACTAGTTAATGAAGCTTAAGGAGTCTCTGCGAAGGATTATTAAGTTGTCAATAAGACTTACTGACTATCAATGAAAGCTTTTTTGGTTGTCAATAAAAGAATCTTATTACATGCAGAAAGGTTTTAGGTTGTGAGAAACAGATTGAAGGCTCTTGATGGAAGCCATTAAACACTTCTTTAAAGATTATAAGTACCTAAAAAGAGATCGCAGCCACCTGTAAAGAGATAATGACAGCCTGTAGAAAGATAGGAGGTAGTCATTAAGAGATTGTAAAGAGTCAGGAAGAGATTGTAAAGAGTCAGGAAGAGATTGTGAAGAGTAAGGAAGAGATTGTAAAGAGTCAGCAAGAGATTGTGAAGAGTCAGCAAGAGATTGTAGGCAGTTCATAAAAGATCTTTGGTACCCATTAAAAGCTAACGATAACCCATTTTAAGATGTAAGCCACTTGTAGAAAGATCTTAGGTACATGATAAGAGATTTTAGGTAGTGGTTAAGAGATAATAGACACTCAAAGAAAGATTACAGGCTCTTCATAAGAGATTAAAGGCAATTGTTGTAAGTTCTTAGGGTATTATAGATAGATTCTAACTAGGTAAAAAAGGGTTTTGAGCGCTTTAATTAGAACTTTAGAATATCTTAATGTGCCATTGTTAAAGTAAACTCAAAAAGTGAACTGCCTGAAAATGAGACAAAAATAGCTATTACAATAAATAGTGGCCCAAATAGGGATTGACATAAGACCCAAGAACACAAGGCGCGTTTACAACCTTTTTTAATGATTGTTCGTCACTAAGGATATGAATACAGAAAATCAATCAATATTGCAGCATCACCCAATTGACATTAAAATAAAACTTGCATGCTTGTGGGTAACTCTGATGTTCTGTTATATTTATTGCGACTATTTTGAATTGTACTCCACAGGTAAAATCGAAGCGCTGATCCAAGGCAAAAGCATGTTAGACAATCCGAATAAAGTATTGATGGCTGCGGTTATGATGTCAGTTCCTGCATTGATGATTTCCCTTTCTATATTTTTAAAGCCTGTGATAAATAGAGTGTTAAACTTCGCTATTAGTCTTTTTTTCACATGTTTGTTGACAATGATTGCTGTTTCTTTGGATGTCGCGACACATGGATTTTATATCTATTTTGCCATAATTGAAATCATCCTTACCCTTTTCATTTCTTACACAGCCTACAAATGGCCAAAACAAACACCCAACTAAAAACCATGCAACGAAAGACCCTTACCCATTTAGCCGGCTTATCTTATTTTATTGTGGTCTTAACAGGCGTATTTTCACTAATGTATGTTCCTAATGAGCTCATCAATAATTTAGCGCCTACCATAACCATAGATAACATCAGAAAAAATCTGTTTTTATTCAGGCTAGACATTGTGGCCAATATATTATGCTATCTTGCTTTTATGGTCCTACCTTTGTTATTGTATCAGGTCCTAAAACCTGTACATAAAATCATGGCACAAGCAATGGTTTTGTTGGCTTTGATGAGTATTCCCATATCACTGATGAGCATTACGCACAAACTCGATATTTTGGACTTATTGTCTGATCCGGTATTGTCTGGTTTAATTAATGAGACAAGTCTTACTGCTCAAGTATTTTTCCATTTAAAGCAATTTAACAATGGCATCAACATAGTTTCTATTTTTTGGGGATCATGGCTATTTCCTTTTGGTTTACTGGTTTATAAGTCTGGTTTTTTGCCAAAATCATTGGGTATTTTATTGATAGCTGGCTCTATCGGATATATGATAAATCTTTTTGGCGGCATATTGTTGGTAAACTATTACGAATTAGGTTTATCTTCGTACTTTTCTTTACCCGCTTCCATAGGAGAGATAGGAACATGTTTCTGGCTGTTGATCATGGGTGATAGAAAGGGTTTTGTTACAAATCAGAAGTAGCAATAAATAATAATTTGTGTCGATCAAATATGAGAAATAGAATTTTATGGGTTTTGTTGGTTTTATTGGCAATTGCCATCGGTTTGTATCCTGTCATCTATTTTTTTGTAGATAAAACCTTTGGCCTTTTAAGTACGAAGTCGACCGAACTATTAGGTAATACAATTTGGAATGTAGGTTTCTATACACACATTATTTTAGGTGGTTTGGCATTATTGATTGGATGGCTTCAGTTTAGCGATCAACTTAGGAAAAAGAATATAAATCTCCACAGAATAATTGGCAAGGTATATATCATTTCTGTGCTTGTAAGTGCGATTGCAGCTTTGGGTATTGCTTTTTTTGCGACAGGTGGATGGGTGGCATCCTTAGGATTTATATGTTTGGCTTTGATATGGTTTTATACAACATTAGCTGCCTACCTGACCATTCATAAAGGGCAAGTGGCGCAGCATCAAAAGATGATGATATACAGTTATGCAGCGACTTTTGCAGCGGTGACTTTAAGGATTTGGCTTCCTATATTGATTGCTATTTTGGGTGATTTTGTGACTGCGTATTTAATCGTAGCCTGGCTTTGTTGGGTACCAAATTTGATTGTTGGATATTGGATAGTGCGGAAAACGGTATTATTGCCTTCTACTGGAATTAGCAGTTGATAATAGCTTTTATTAACACAGTTTCAGATCTCATAACTGTACATAATTCTTGAATGGCGGATGCCATTAAAGCGACACACAATTACCCATACAGATTTAGTTTTGTATTTTGCGGGAGTGTATTTTTGATGTCAAAAACTATGAACACTAATGACTTTCACTCATGGGTCTTATATGATCTTTGGGTTTATGATTGGACATAATTGTATAGTGTAAAGTGTATAGTAAGTTTCTGTAGCTGGAGGCTCCAGCTACATTTAGAAATGAAAAGCCCAATGTAGCGTTAATTTACATTGGGCTTTTACTTGTCCAATGGACAATTTTTTGAAAGGTTTTATTTTTGAATGACCATTTTTTTATAAACCGGTAAGCCTAAACCTTTGACGTTAAATTGTAGAAAATAAATGCCTTCATTTAATTCCGATAGATCAATGCTTGATTCTATTGATATGTCTTTAATTTTTACGCCTGTTGTTGTAAAAATAGATACTACATTATGGATATCTTCTGTAGATGATATGTAAATAAATGAGGACGTTGGGTTTGGAAATATTTTAATTTTGGAAGCATAGATATCATATACTGAAGAAACAAAGTCCGTTCCATTACAATCTTCATCGATACCATTATTTGCAATATCTGTTGCTGATGGGTTGATATTTGGGTTAGTATCGTTACAATCTGTACTATTTGAAACAAAGCCGGTAGGTGCTGGCGTAATACAAGTATTGAGTGGTGTACTTAATGCCCCAAAAGTATCGTTATCCGAATCTTGGTAATATGTAAACTTAGGCAACCCTTCATCTATCATATTATTGCAATTATTATCCTTGTTATCACATACTTCTGGGGCACCAGGAAATATAGTTGCATCAGAATCATTACAATCTACATCTGAAGCGAAACCATCTCCATCGCCATCAACTGGATCACTTTCAAATTCAATGATGTATGGTTCGTATCCTGTATTTGATTTTTTAGCGAACAGGAACAATTTATTCTGAAATTTATATAAATTCAATGGGAATGATTCATCTATAGTATTTATTATAATTTCTTTTGTTCCCGCTGTAGTACCATCTGAAACCCACAGTTGTTTGCTAAACGGACGACCTGCATTCATAAAAATACTTTTGCCATCTGTTATTATTTCCGTGGGTAAAGAAAATCCACCTTGGCTACCTGGCGCGAACTCTTTTACTAATAATGTACCTTCTTCCGTGCCGTCTGACATATATAATTCAATACCTTTGCTACTTGCTTCTCCTTTGTAATATAACTTGTCATTAAGGACCACCGTATTTTGTGGTGCGTAACCATCATTGCCAAAGAAAAGGTCTACAACGATTTCTGTACCTTCTAATGTTCCATCAGTACGCCATAACTCTGACCCTGTTGCAGCTTCAGTTGCTGGGAACAGTACATAATTTCCTACTTTGCTAAATTTTAGTCCACCCCAATTTCTTGATGTAGCAGAGAAGTTTTTGATTAAAGTAGTTCCTGCTGTAGTTCCGTCACTCTTCCATAAATTATCCCCACCAAAAAGAATAATTACTTCATCCTTAAAATTGAATAAATGTTGAAAGTCATCAAAAAATGATGGTGAAGGTGAAACTAAAACAGTTCCTGCGGCTGTACCGTTAGTTTTGTATAATCCTTGATCGCACGAAAAATAAATCTCATTTTTAAATTTTACATAATAATTAGGATAACTCGAAGTGGGTGTAAAATCATCAACTCCAATATTTTTAACCAAAACGGTGCCAGCTTCAGTGCCATCTGTTTTATAAAGTTCTACATTATTGGATGGTCCACCTGAAAAATATATCTGTCCGTTATCTACCATAAAATATTGGTCAGACGGAGAATCAAACGAATATACACCGCTTCCACCACCAACTACTATGTCTTTTACAAGTTTAGTACCTGCTTCTGTGCCATCCGTAGACCACCATTCTTTGCCATTGGTACTATTGAAAGCAGTAAATAGAATTTTACCATTCAAAAAATAGAAGTTATCACAAAATGAGCTTTCAGCTCCAGGATTAATATCTTTTAATAGTGTTACTTCAGTTCCTTCGTACTTGAAAAGTTCGATGCCAGTCGAAGTCGTTGTGGCTGCAAATAAAAGCATCCCATTAAACTCAATAACGTTTTTACTTCCAGATGTATAAGAATTACCGTTTCCAGGATTTAGGTCTTTTAGTAGGGTAATTGTTTGAGCATTCATCGCACTTGTTAGTAGTACAATAATCACTAGAGTTTGGTAAAATTTGTTCATTTTTTATGATTTTTATTATATAATATTCTACAATTGCAAATATATAAAAATATTTTCTATGTATAAAATTTAATAATGAAATAAGTGCCAATTAAATCCAAATCCTATCTTCACTGAAATCAATATTAAAGGTTTAGAAGGTGATGGGTAAACATTTGCTATATACAATACATTAGGTCAAGAAATGCTGAAAACATCATTGATTAATGGTAGGGCTAATGTGACATCTCTTACTGCTGGCCACTATATCATGACTATCGTTGATAAGGATGGAAATATCGTCGGGAAGGAGTCGATTGTGAAGGAATAAATATAATTCCCTGCTATTCGAATTTAAAATTTAGGAATAGCAGGGAAATTAGTAAAAATATCGTTGAAAGATGGTAGGTCAAAGGCAAAAGTAACAAACTTGCGCTAATATGGGTTACATTTTTTTATAGATCACCGACTCACTAATTATAAATACTTGTTACATTGGATCGAAGTCACAGACTTCGACCATCGGGGTGTAGCCAGGTAGGCTATTGGCAGCTGAAATTTTTAGACCTTCTCTGAAGGATACTTTGTTGAGTAGGACGAATGGTGGATCAAGGACATTGGCCAGATGATATGCTGCAGGGGGTACGAGTTGCAAACTCGCGCCTGCAAGGGCCTATATCGGTGTTACCTAGGTCTGTTTGTGTGATGCCATTACTTTATGTCTATAATAGAGTTTTGTAGGAGTTTACTATGGTAATGCATATCAATCATGGAAGTGTCATATTGGTTTCTAAATACAGTTTGAACAACAAAAACTAGAGAGTCACAAAAATAATTTGATTCAAAAGTAATACCTAGTTTTCTAGTCTCATATGCGGTAGAAATAAATTTTTTGCCATTATAATAATCAAATTTAACAAAATATATAGGGTCTTCTCTATACTTTTCATCCATCCTATTTCTTACAAAATCAATATCATACTGATAGTTTGAAAAAGGCTTAAATGACCAATCATTGTGATTCTTTGGTGGTTGTCTTGGACCCCAAAAAAATTTCTGAATGATTTGATTTGGGCAATAGTCAGAATTAATTACTGTTTCTCCCTCAAAATCACTAACCCAGTTGAATCTGCAGTTTGTAGTATCAAAATCTGTTTTCAATATGTAAGGGTGAAACGCAGATTCATAAGTACAATAATAATTTTTATCCTGATCTCGATTACAACCTAACGCCGCCAATACCAAAATTAAAAAAATACTATTTTCAAATTTAATTCCGACCATACCCATATCGTTCATTTGTTTGAATTATCATATAATTATAATCTTTTTTCGTGTCAATTATTATTTTCTCAAATGTTCTTAACGAACAATCTGAACTAGGACAACGTAACCTTCCTTGAATTACTGGTGCATCTGCACAGTATCCTTCACCTAAGGGTGGCGAATCATGTTTGAATCCTGCATTATGTGAAGTTCCATGTAAAATAATAAAACCTACAGATCTATATATATCACCTGGTTTCCCAAAATCATTGTCATCACTTTCACCAAAATACACTACCTAAAGTTTTACAAATTTCAAAACATCTTTCGTCTTGCTATCAAGTTCTATGATAAGGAAGTACATGCCTTGACTCAATTCTGAAACATTAATTGTGGACATATGGCTCTTATCTTTTTTGTCAATGGTGGTTTGCATCACTAATTTACCACTGAGATCAACAACGCTTGTTGTTAGTTTACTTTTTTTGTTATTACTGATATAAAATGTAAGCACGTCATTTGTGGGATTCGGAAATAGAAATGATGATCTATTTATAGTATAGTCATGCCTTAAGTAATACGTTAAATTGTTATTCTTTTCGTTGATTTCAGCTACTAGATTTTTTGAATCAATTTTGATAGTAATGGTACTTGCATTTATGATATCATTGGATACATCGAAACTGAATTTTTGATCTTGTTTTGTTGTTCCTTCAGCGATGAAAAAGACACCTGACTTTATAACTTTTTCTATGTTTGAATGGCTATTAAGAACAGTCACTTCATAACTAACTTCTTGGGCTTTTTCGAATTGATTGCCATCAACAGAAAAAGGAATGTCGAAGGTAGAGAAATCTTCCAATAGTATTTCTTCAGACGCATTGCTTGACAACAAAATGTCTCCTATATCGCATGACTCATATATGTAATCATTATTACTGTTTGCCACCAAGCTGAGGAAGGCTATTTGCTCAGAAGTAAAATTATACCTACATGATTTTGGCGCATAACTCATAAAATTAGAAGGATCAGGCATATACCTGACTCCCTGTGGATCCTTTGCATTACCTATATAAACACAATTTTCAACATTGTCTCCATCTAGCTCAGGATCTGCGGGTGTATCGCAAAAGCCATCACCTCGATTGTGACAATTGATTCGTTCTACATATTCTATGCCATCTGTTGTAGAATGCGTATGCAGTAGTCCGAAAAAATGACCCATTTCATGAGACAATGTTGACCCATTTACAGCACATGAATTTGCCATAAAAATTCGTCGCAGATTTATATTTCCGCTCGGTAAAGTGGCATTTCCACAAAGCTGTGCGCCTGTACTACTTAAAACTTTAGGAATAAAGTAAATATTTATGACATTTGCTACATTGTACTTTGTCACAAGACCACTTGATTCTGAATTTGTTGTCTCTAGGTACGTATTATCATCTATGTATCTTATGTCACCACACAACTCAAACTCAATTTTTGCAAGTTCATAGTGTTCATTCATTGTTTTGATAGCTTCAATGACGGCTGCACTGCTTATACCCGATGTTCCAGCATTACTACGAATAATATGTGCCGCTACCATAAACTTTCTTGGTAATTGACGAGTACCGCTGTTCAAGTTTTGCCACTCTTCAGCTAAAGCATCAGGTGAAAATCTTATGGTAGATATTGGGTCTTCAGTCCCGCAAGGTAATTGAGCTAATGAGAAAAATGGAGTGGTAATGATTGCCCACAGTAAAATAATTCTTTTTGTCAATTTCATCATTTGGTTTGAATTTCTAAAGTTAAAATAATGTATCTTTCAGAATGAATTTGAAAACGGATGCAATTTAAATAATACTTTTGAAATGACAAACTTTTAGATATTCACATCGTGTTTATTATATTTATAAATGGTGATTCCAGCTTATTATGTTTTTGTCATTCTGTTAAAATAAAAAGAAAGGGCAATCAGATCTAAACCTGACTACCCTTCTCTTTGCAGTACATTTGAGTCTAAATGATGAACTACTTACACTGCGTGCTGCAATGACTTACTTTGCCCTCAGTAGCCGCAGTGTTGGATTGGTCTGTTGCATCTGATTTACAACAACTTGTTGTAGGCGCACAGCAATTACTAGAAGTTGTACAACATGTGCTCAAGTCACAACAACTAGTATCAGCACCTTGACAACAAACAGTTACATCACAGCAAGAAGTATTTTCATTTAATCCCAACATAGATAATAAATTGCTTTTTTTAGGACCACTCTCTGCCATCAAAGATACCAAACCCAATAATCCGAAAATCAATAACAAATTTTTCTTTAACATTATGCTATATTTTAAATCCAAACAACATCGTTTGTAAGGAATAGACGTTGATGTGAAAAAAAGATGCAAAAGTGGGTCAATGAGTTAATGTGTTGATGGGTTAATGGGTTGATGGGTTGATGGGTTAATGTGTTGATGATAAAATAAATCTAACCTTTTCTTTCGTATTTTTCCTTCTAAAACCATACTATTGTGGCGCCTTTAAATAATAAAACGATGAAGATGGAAACCTCCACTCGATTTCTTTCACTGAAATTAACACTATGCATTAACAAATGAGGAATTTAATACTTAAATTATTGGTCTATTTGTATAGTTACTATAATAAAGGGAATACGGCTGATATCGCTTATTTCATGACACTTAGTGCTTTTTTAATGATTTTGATTTTTCATTACATGACTTTAGCAGCTGGTTTTGGATGGAATCATTTTGAAAATATTTCTCAATACCCTAAATTTTTGCGATATTTAATATTTAGCATAATTAGTTTACCTTTTTATTTAACATTATACTTTGTTTTTCCTAAGTCAAAAATTTTAAGACAACAGAGAAAAGAGACAAACTTAAAGAGAGGTAGGCTTATTGCATTTGGGTACTTTGTATTTTCGTTTGCTCTATTTACAATAACAATGCTGACAGTAAATGGTGTAATCTTTTAGTTAAATTATGATTGCCCTTGTACGAGTCTAAATTTTGTGTTTTGCATCCAAAACCTTATTATTGCGTCATATACTATACAAAAAGCAGATATGTCAGCCATTACCGAAACCTTATACCATCAGTTCCACCAAGAACTAGAGCACTTTATCCTGAGTAAAGTCAAAGATAAGGCTATCGCAAAAGATGTTTTACAAGACGTTTTTATAAAGATACACCTTCATTTACACACCATCAAAGATTCATCAAAACTGAAGGCTTGGATTTTCCAATTGACCCGAAATACAATTGTTGATTACTATCGAAAACATAAATCCATGGACGATGTAGCTGACCTCCAGTCAGATATTATAGAGTCTAACCTACCATCTGAACAAGGACTAGAAAGCTGTATAACGCCATTTATCGCACAACTTCCACTGAAATATCAAGAAGCATTAACACTCACTGATATCAATGGTCTCTCTCAAACCCAACTAGCTGCCCAACTAAATATCTCCTACGCTGCTGCAAAGTCAAGGGTACAACGCGCTCGACAAAAACTAAAAACCATTTTTACAGATTGCTGCCACATACATACGGATAGCTATGGCAATGTGCTTTCTTATGAGAAGGTGGGCTGTAAGAATGAGTGTGGGTGAGAAGGTTCTTATCCATTACTTTATAACAGTATGTGTCCTGCAAGCATCAACAATGTGGTTGTTCCAATTCCATAATTTCGGGTATTACTTTTCATAATCGTTTAATCAAAGTAATTCAAAACCCAAATAGATTTTTATGTTTGCCAAACCATCTTATTATAAATCACTTACATTCATTTTTTTATATCTCTTTTCTTCTTTTATCATTTCATTATCATCCATCAAAGCGCAAACTAATATCGTTACTTATGCAGGTAATTTGGGCAAAGAGACATTCTATGATATCACTCAAATTACGGATGGTAGCTTTTTAGTAACAGGATATACAGATAGTTTAACATGGATTCCTGCTGGAGTGCCTACTACACAACTAACCTATACAGGGACGATCCCAAATACCCAAGGAACCAATAGGTATGGATTTATTTTACACCTTTCTGATGACCTTCAGTCTGTACTCCGAGTGGTACATTTTCCCCGTGGCGCTGTAGAAGATGTTAGATTTATCAAAACTACAACGCCATCGCACACGGCTACAGGCGATTTATTTATAAGCTGTAATACCGCTGCGCCTTACGCCAATAATGGTGGATATTTATTGGCTAAACTAAACAATAATTTTGTAGATGGTCCACCTACTGCTTTGGTTTGGCATTATGCGGTCCCTGCTCAATCTGGCATCAAAGATTATCATCCGTGGGATGTAACCAATGATGGTAAAACGTTTTTTATTATGGGCGAACATTATGGACCCAATTGGAGCGCCGTATATTGTCTAAATGATGTAGGTCAAAGGACAGTCGTAGAAAACTGGCGTAGTCACTGGCTCGAAAGTGGATCAGAATGGAGAGGGACACCTGCATCATCCCATCCACAAGGTATTGCTAATGTCAATCACAGCGGTATCGTCTTAAAAACTTGGGGAAGATGTGAATTAAGATCATGGAGTAGCGAAGATTACAACCTTATCTATGCTGATGGAAATGGTGGTACCAAAAAAGGCAAATGGCCCCTAGATATTTTATTTAATGGACCTTGTGACCCAGCTAGCCCTACTACTACTTCACCTGGTTATACTGGTTATTCGACTGGTAGTAACCCTGTATATGGTGGTACATCCATCGTAGTAGACAAAAGAAATAATGATCTATATATTGGCCTTAACTTCCAAAGTAAACTTCCAGACAACAATCCAGATTTTGAGCCAGCTGTGATCAGTATGACATCTGATGGCACCCTAAAATGGTGGTCAAGATTATACCATGAAATAACACCTTCAGGGATGTATGTTAACTCGAGTCCAGATCAATATGTCGATGCTTTAGCCATTGATTATGCCAATGATAGACTAGCTGTAGGCGCTAGATGTCATGGTAATAATGTCGAAAACTTTTGGGAAGGAAATACCGTTGCTTCCGACCCTGCTACCTATGGATTTCAAAACGGATTTACAGGTACAAGTGGTAATATTCACATCACATGGTTGGGAAAATTAGCTTTAGAAGATGGTGTACTGACCAATTCCACCTACATGGCAGAATATGCGGAAGGAACGGGCAGTCTGGGTTCGCTCCATCCTGATCCTAACCTAGATGGATGGCCAAATCCCAATAGTGGATGGCCAAATGTCAACACCACAAGATTGGCAAGAAATAATATCAAAGTATCGAGTAGTGGAGATCTTTGCGTCATGGCGACTGGTCGTAGGACCATCACAACTGCCAATGCTTATCAAAAAATGGTCAAACCAGCTTATGGTGGCAAAAGTTGCTGGAATAATTTTGTGCGGGTGTATGGGGCAGATTTAAAAGTACCGAAATATTCATCTTTGGTCGTTGGTGTTTGGGATACTATTACCCAAGCAGGTGGTGACAATATAGAATTATTTGGCGTGTACAAAACTGGTTTAGGTGTGATTTGCGTAGGAAGACAAAAAGCAGTGAATGGTGTACCGTCAGGAAATAATCTACCCACTACGAATGTCTTACCTTGGGGAAAAAACATTCCTCAAAATGAAAGTGGTGTCTTGGTTTATTATCAAGCCAATAATCTCATCAATCCTGAAGATGACATCTCATCTTCGATATGGACAGGAACAGTAAATACCACTTGGGAAAACCCATCCAATTGGTCCAACAATGCCATCCCTTCAGCCGAAAGTAAGGTGATAATTCCTTCATTGGCACCACATTTCCCTGTTCTCAATAGCAATGCTACGATCAAAAAAATAGAATTAAAATCTGGAAGTTCGTTGATATTGCAGTCTTCTTCGTTTTTAAATGTAGAGGATTGATGGGAAGATTACAGTTGTTATGTATTGGTTTAGAGACTTATAAATTAAAAATCTATAAAATATCGTATCGCAGTGGCATAACTTGTGCAGCTTTAACGGTACTGCGACAATCGGGTTGCTCACTAGGAGAGACATGTTGTCTGTTGGGCAGAATGAATAATGCAAAATTCTTATATGTCGTAATTTCTACCATATTTTCCACCAAGGTTTTGCTTGACCAACACTTTTCTCTACTTCTTGTTTCCCCAGTTTATTCCTTCCTGTGTAATCGAAATCAGGTGGATTTGTTTTTGAACCTTCAATAAAATGGTAAATTGCTGTTCCCAATCCTTCTTCAGGAATAATGTTATTACTTTGTTGGATAATAAATGCAGTTGCAATAGCAGCACATTGTGACATTTGTTCATAGTTTAACCCATTTTTTTTCATTATTTCTAAAGCAGGTACTTGCATTTTACCAATTACGTCTACAAAATTGCTTTCTGCATATTTCTGATTTCCATTGGACATTTTATTATTGTCAATTTGTATTCCAAAATTTTGAATTACGGCATAAGTAATATTAACTAGTTGTGGTCCTTTTATATTTGCTTCTTCAGATAGAATAGCTGTTCCAGGTTTTGCATCATTTATCTTAAACCCAAATGACCTGAATAAAAAACTTCCCGCTAGTCTTGCAATGCTGGAAATTGCTTCTGTTGTGTCTATTTCTCTAGATCCATTTCCGATTACCTTGACCATCATTTCTACAATGTCATTAACCGCGTCATTCTGTTTTTTTTGCTTCCATTTGTTATTTCGTTTAATTTATAATGGGTACCTACGGTATAAATAAACATAGTGTATGAATAGAAAAACTCCACTATCCAATAAACCATATGTTCATATTCAATTTAGTACTTTAGCCTGCATTACAATTGTACAATGTTGCTTACATTGCTTATTCATTCCAATTTTGAAGTCTGTCTAGATATAGGTAGCTTTCAACAAATTTTCTATGTTCAGGGCTGGTCATTTTTTCAACTAAATTCAATGCAGAAATATAACTCGCTAAATTCCCATTTGAAGAAAGAAATTTACCGTCCTCAATAAAAGTTACTAAGCTGTCGTTTTGCACTTTTAAATTCGGATAATCCTTTTGTAATTGTTTTCCTCCGCCAATCCAAGTAACAATTTTGTGTCCGTCCGCAATTCCTGATTTTCCGATTAATTGCGCTCCTGCACAATTGCTCACAATATATTTAGTTTCCTTATTCTTCTCTTTTATAAAATCTACAATTTTTTCGTTGCGGACTTGAGCATACATATCGTATGCACTTGGTACAAAAAGAGCGGTAAGTTTTGGACAATTCTCAAAAGTATAATCGGGAACAAAATGCATTCCTTCTTCCGTTGTTATTGGATTTTCAGTTTCTGCTATTGAAATAACGTTAAAAAGTTGTTTCCCAGCTTCTGTAGGTTTTGCAAAAACATCAGATGATGCAATTACTTCGCTTTGCAAAACTCCGTTATACATCAAAAGTCCTATTGTTGGTAATTCTGGATTAAATGATTTTAAATACTTTCTTAAAGTATCCGATTCAATATTTGTTTGATTTATATTCTCTTTTTGGAGATTGTTTTTCGATTTTTCTGAGTTGCAACTAATCAGAATAGTTACAATCATTAATATTAAAACTCTAAATTTTATCATTTCATTCTGTTTTTGTTGTATTGTGAATAACTTATTTAATTCTAAAACAAACCTACAACACACTTATGGTCTTTCCAAACTATAAAACAGAAAATGTTTCTAAAAATACTAATTCATCATTTCCTTCTAAATCATTCTTTAAAATAAAAGTCCTAAAAAATCGAAAACATTAATAATTAAGCTAGTGATTGCCGAAAATAATGTTTTCTAATTCACCTATCAGCTAACTCCCCTAACCTATTCCAAATCTCTTCAATTAGCGTCAAACTTTACACTCCGCTATCCTACCAATCTACTATAGCTTGACTGAAAATCACTATAAATACCCAATTATATTAGGCTCCATTTTGGGGTGCCAAATTATATTTGATGGAAACTTTACCTACATCAGCGTCAGGGTGTATTAAATGTTGGATAAGTTACTCCATTCTGCGGCAACTAGGATTTTTTGCTTGACGGATACTTACAAAACGCTTTGCCCAATATTTTGTAGTTGACGGATACTTACAAAACCCGTTGCCCAATATTTAAAAATTGAAACACACTTCCATATCTCAGCTCTAAATCTGGATGCTGGATAATTACCTACAAATTGGAGTGGTATTTAAGGGCAAAAATAGGGTTATTTTGACTCCGTTTTGGGCATATTGGGGTGTTTTTTCAAGGTAGTTAAGCCCATTTTGTAGGTATATTTACCAAAAAGAATAATGAATCTATCTGATTACCGCTTAAAACAATTGATATCCATTAAGGATCTAAATGATTTGAACTTATTATTTTGGACATTTATGTAAGGTAAGGGATTTGGGAGTTACTAGATGATAAAGATAAACAACTACTTCGTAACTGTAATGGTTTAAAATTACTTCTTCCATCAAACTATTGTTTATCTCTCTTGCCCCTACATTTACTAGTTCACGGGCGTACATATTTCTAATAAAAAGCCATCTAAATCTTGGATATATCCTACAGTTTGGCCCCATGGTTTTTCCTTTGGCTGTTCAATGATGATTGCACCTAGTTCTATGGCCTTTTCCATAACTTGAAGTACATTTTCTGTTACCAATCCGAGTTCAATTCCAAAAGGTTTGTTGGCTTGTTTACTGACTATAAATCCACTACGCAAGTTTGAGTTAGCCAATTCTAGGGAAGCAAACGAAATCGTGGTTTCACCTGTAAGTAACTCACCGTAGTCATTTTCAGGTGTTATAAATTTTCTTTGAAAACCAAATGCAGATTCATAAAATTCAATCGATTTAGAGACATCTGCGACGTATAAAATTGTGTATCCTAACTTTACCATTTTTTTATTTATTTAAAGTATCGTAATGTTCAAAAGGTTTTATTAGTCCTGTCCTTTTATCTCCTTTTACATCGTCCAAGCTTCCTTGATATTAGCATTCACAAATTTTTCACCATCAAAAATGCAAAGGCCTTGCCAAGTACCGAACCAAAGTTGACCTTTGTTATCTTCATAGATGCTAAGCACAAGATTTGCAGTTAATCCGTCTTTAGTAGTGTATAGGGTGAATTTTGTCCCATCATATTTATATACTCCAACATTTTCTGCCGTAAACCATATATTCCCTTTTCTATCTTCCAAAAACCCACCGGCTTCTTCTCCTTTGATTATGCCATCTTTTGTAAAATTAGTGAAAGATGTTCCATCAAATTTACTTACTCCTCCAAACAATGTTCCAATCCAAATATTTCCTTTTTTGTCTTCATAAAAACCGGCATTATCATCTGTAAGTCCATTTTTTGATGTCAAATGGGTAAACTTCCCGTTCTTGTATTTAAAAATTCCATTTCCATCGGTGGCAAACCACATCGTTCCACTTTTGTCTTCCTTAATATTAAACACCAATTTATCAGAAAGCCTTGGTTTGGAATCTTCAACTTTTATATCTGGCAATAAAAAAGGTGTAAACTTTTTGCCATCAAAAAGACTAATTCCAGCCGTTGATCCAATCCACATAAGACCACTTTTGTCAATTGTCAATCCAAAAATTTCACCATCCGGTAGGCCATCTTTCTCTGAGTATGTAGTAAATTTCTCGCCATCATATTTTATGAGTCCATCAGTTCCAAACCATATATTTCCTGATTTATCTTCAATTATTCCTGTAATTCTTGGATGTGGAATGATTCCTGCAATGGTGATTTTTTCAAGTGTTTTACCATCGTAGCGTATAATCCCATCCCCATTTGTTCCAAACCAATAGTTCCCTTTCGTATCTTGATACATAGACCTTACAAACTCTCTAACCATGCCATTGAGATTGGTGTGAATTTGTGGGAATGTTGTGTTATTCTTGTATATCAATGGATTCTTTGTCACTATTTCTACGGGATCATTGGCAGATTTTTCTTTGACTTGTCCATTGCATGAAGACAATTGAAATGAGAACATAATTAACATTAAATATCTTACGATGGATACTTTCTTACTTTCGATGTTTGTCATATGGTTTGTTTTATTATTGTTGTAAGATGTTTTGTACATGATTCCAGTTTGTATTTTGCCGACGCGAACGTCACGTATATGATGAGTTTTTACTTAACAAACAAATGTTATTTACCCGAGTTCAATTCATCTTTAATCTTTTGAAGCGTCTCTTTGTAATAAGTAAGATTTTGGTCATTGTTTTCTGTTGCTAAATCTACGGCTTTTTGATAACTTTCTAATGCGGACGTTAAATCTCCATTTATTTTTAAAGCTTCTCCATAGCTATCATATACATTGGGAGATTTAGGAAAATGAATGGTATTGGATTTTAAAATACATAAACCTATTTCTGGTTTCTTCAGTTCCATCAAGTACAAATACCCTAACGTGTTGATATCCCATTCGCCAAAAAGTCCAGAATCCACTAAGTTTTTTATACTGGCACTTATATTCATTTCGGATTCTCCTTGTTTATAATGTTCAAGATGTTGATTCAGATTTTGCTGCAATTGAATATACGTTTCAAGTTTATTTTTTCTCAGAAGATCTGCCGCTTTTTGGGCTAGTATACACACTTGTTCTAATGTTTCTTCTTTTTTAGTTTGGATTTCTGGTTGAACGCCTACTCCTTCCCAATTGGTGTTAGTAATTGGATTAATGGCCCTGCCTGTTGGTATAAAAACAGACAAATGCTCGTTAATTCCTCTTGTCCCTCCTGGATTCGCCCCTCCGGCAGACGTTTGTCCTATTAAGGTTGCTCTTTTTTGGGTCTGCATATTATAGGCAAATTCTTCAGCTCCTGAGAATGTTTCCTCACCTATCATGATGAATAAAGGTATTTCGACCAATTTTTTACCACCTACTTCTTCTAAAGTCCAATATTCTTGCGTTCTATCGCCTTCTCGATAATAAAGACTATTTAAGTGTAGTTTTTTATCAAAGAAATAGCTGCAAAGATACTGAACCATGGATGGATCCCCACCACCATTGTGCGTTAAATCAATTATTACAGCATCAGACAGCGACAACAATTTCATATAGGCATCTACCATTTCTTTTGCTCTGTCTATAGGAGCAAACATCCTTAAATCCAGATAGGCCACATTTCCTTCCAACATCTTCAATTCTCTAAAGCCGTGATTGATGCTTCTGTAATTATTAATTTGACCCATTCGATGCGCTGCTTTTGCTTCTAGGGTATTTTCAGGAGCTATATATGATGCATTTGACATTATCTTCATATGCTTATCTTTATTCACACTTTGTACTGACTCCGTAAGGACGGTCGCAAATGTTTCATTATCTTTACATTGATCAAAATAGCCAGCTTCATATTGTTTATATAGATGTTCACTCGTTTTCTTTGCGACATCAGGATATATGTAAAAGTCCTGTATTAACAAGGACAGTTTTTCAATGGTCTCTTTTTTATAGTCGTCACTTAAGGTAATTTCCTGACTAAATAATGGTTGTATGGTCAGGACAAACAAGATGATTAATGGATATTTCATATATGAATGTTTTTTTATAAAAATTAATAATTAAAACTTCTGTAATTGTTGCTAACGACAGCCTGTCAAGTTTATTTCTTCTTTGTGTTGTCCGAATGCATCAATCGAAAAACTTATTAAAATTGATACGATGATTATTTTATGCATATTTTTTTAATGACTATATTTTGAAGTTTAAATTAAACCGCAAATAAAAGATTAAAATAAATTAAAGGGCAAATAAAAGTGTAAAACAATGTAAATGAATTGTAAATAAGTGTAATAGAGCTTTTCAATAAATCTACACTAGGGCTAATATTATTCAGCTTTTAGTATGATAGATTTGTTTTAAAATTAGTAAGGCATAGCTACTTCCATGTAGATTAAACTTTTGCAATATCTACCATTAATTCGTCCAAGCTTCCTTGATATTAGCATTCACAAATTTTTTACCATTAAAAATGCAAAGGCCTTGCCAAGTACCGAACCATATTTGTCCTTTATCATCTTCCATGATACTTAGTACAACATTTGATGTTAAACCATTTTCAGTTGTGAATTGTGTGAAATTTGTGCCATCATATCTGTAAACACCGTAACCTTCTGCTGTAACCCTTATATTACCCTAGCTGTCTTCATAAAAACTACCAGTTTCTTCACCCAAGAAAACCCTCTTTTCTACTTGTAAAATTTAGAATTCTTTACTTTTCATGATTACGCCTTTCCAATTTAATCCAAAACCAAAATCATACACATTTCCTTTTTCGTCTTTGTAAGGTTTTACGTCGTATGGCTTATCTTCTGCTTGGTTTTCGACAGTGATCATATCTTGTGGCATCTGCATAGGAAGCCTTGCTGAAGGCTCAGCATTACCCATGATGGTTTCTAAAATCGCTTGGTCTTGTACGCCATAATTGATTAATATAGCATCAGCATAAGGTTCTATTTCACTAAAAACCATAGGATTATTGGTAAGGACAGATACGATGACTGGCTTGCCTTTCATTTTACGATGGGTGTCTTGCACTAGCTTGGCATCAGTATGATTAGAAGCAATCGTCGTTTTATTTTTATAGCTGCGATTGGTAAAAGACTCGAGCGGATCACCACCTGCAATACTTACTGACCTGGCTTCTGTTGCTGTGTATGTGCCATATTGCAAACTGATAGGAATATAACCATTACCACCTTGTTCCAAATCCTTTTTGTCATAACCTATAGATGTTTTTGGACTTTCTATACATACCAAAGCGAAGTCAGCTTCATCTGGATTATCTGTGATGTTGTAATATTTTTTCACAACATTCATATTGACGGGATAATCTTCGCTTTCCGGAGAAGGAGCACCCAAGAAATTTCTACCTGCCGGAACAAACCGTTTAGGAACATACACCGTTTTTTTGCTCTTTATCGGTAAGGCTTGATTTTTATTTTTTAACAATACAATAGATTTAAGTTGAGCTTTATATCCTTCTTCCATAAACTCAGGCTTACCTACCAGCGTTTTTGTTTCAGCAGGATTGACATATGGATTTTCGAAAAGACCTACATTAAATATATTTGTCAATAATCTTACTGCGGATTCTTCCATTCTTGCCCTCATTTTCTGCTCACCGATTTCTTTCACACCCATGTAATAGGCTTCGATAATAGGTTTTGCATCATTATTACCACCAAATTGATCTACACCTGCCATTAATATTTTATAATGTCTCTCTGCTACCGTGAGCTTATCTACTCCCCAAGATCGGCCATCTATAAATTGATCAAGATGTTTTTGATCACCAGTGATGCCCCAATCTGTACATACTACCCCATTGTATTTGTACTTCACTCTTAGTAAATCTGTGATCAGGTATTTATTATAACTATTACCTACATTTTCATTGTTTTTTGGATCCTGATTCCAAGAAATGGTATAATATGGCATGACCGCAGAAGCCATCTGGGTTTTACTTTTTAGTTTAAATGCTCCATCAATAAATGGAATAAGATGCTCCGAAAAATTGTTGCCGGGATATACTGCAAATTTACCACTGCCATAATGAGCATCTCTGCCCGCTTCTCCAGAACCACCACCAGGCCAATGTTTGACCATAGCATTCACACTTTTTAATCCCCAATTATCAGATTGAAAACCTTCGCAATATGCTTGACCCATTGCAGCTGATAACTTTGGGCTTTCGCCAAAAGTACCATTGTACCTACCCCAACGTGGCTCAGTAGCCATGTCCACTTGCGGAGATAAAGCAGTGGTAATACCAAGTGCTCTGTATTCCTGTGCTGCTATCTCTCCAAAACGTTTGACCAATGATGGATCGAATGTGGCAGCCAAACCCAACGAACTAGGCCACATAGAGATTTCACCTCCTGCAGCAGCATCATATTCTGCACTTGCCTTGGTACCATGTCGTGGATCTGAACTATTATTTGCAGGGATACCAAAGCCTATAGATTCACAATAAGACTGAAGATTGTTATTCCACTTTGCTGCAATCTCAGGTGATGAGACGGTGGTCACCAAAACATGTCTTAGGTGATCTTCTTTCAAAAATTTGATCTGTTGGTCTGTAAGTTGACTCGGATCTATTTCGCCTTCTTTGAATGGCTTGCCTCCATAGGTACCAGCAAAATAGCCTCCCGATCGTGCGGGAACAGATTGATGAGAAGAATATAGCATCAAACCTGCGATCTCTTCCACACTCAATTTAGAAGCCAGATCATTAGCTCTCTCAGCAGTTGACAATCTCCAATCTTCGTATTTATCAAGTTTGCCATTCTTATTTAAATCTTTAAATGCTAAATCATTGACAGTAAGGATTTTCACACCGGAATTATGTCCATAGCCAAGTATTTTCCCATCATTTGGATTAGTGATTTGATGATAAGTTTCGAATTTTGCTTCTTTCCATTTGTTTTGAGCTAACAAAGTAGAAGACATTAGAAGCAAGATAGATAAAATGTTAAGGCTATGGTTCATGTTATTGTTTTGTATAAGACAGATAAACAAATAAATAATCATCGAAGTTTAAAGCCCATAAATACGATCAAAGTTGAGACCCCTTAAAATGCATAAATTGCTATTGTCTCCGATAAAACTTCAGCTACATCTATATAGATCATGATTACTATCCACTTGTACAATAACCCGATAATACCTATATACAAATATGTTTGTAGTTAATTAAATTTATGATCCTAAATTATGTTGGTATTACTAGATTGACGGTAGTTCCTTTGCCAATTGTGGCGTCATAATTAATTGTTCCACCTAAAAAATTCACCCTAGATTCGATGCTTTTTATACCCATCCCTTTATTTGTTACCATATTCTTTACATCCAACCCTTTTCCATTGTCTTCTACCATAAGATGCAATTCTGATTCATGGCTAAAAATTTGCATCATGACATGGCTTGCTTCTGCGTGTTTGACAGCATTGGTAGTAAGCTCTTGAAAAATACGATATAACATGATCTTTTTATCATCTGTGAGTTTAGTTTCATCAAAGTTAAATATTTCCAATTCACATACTAATCCTTTTGCACTCAAAGAAAGTTTCAAATCTTCTAATGCACCTGTGAGACCACTTATGGTAAGAGAGTGAGGCACCATATTGTGGGCTATTCTTCTTACTTCACCACATGCTTCGTCAATGAGTTGATTGGTTTTGGCGTACATGTTTAGTGCACTAATTTGATCGATTTCCTTTTGGATCGCATTAAAATGTGCTTTCACAGTGGTAAGCAAACCACCCAAACCATCGTGTAAATCTTGCGCAATTCTCAATCGTTCTGCTTCCTGACCTTCTATCATAGATGACAATGACAATAGCTTATTTTTCTGATTTAGTTCCTCTATTTGTTGTTGTTGAATAGTGATCTCTTTCTCCATCAATAAGGTTTGGTATTGTTTCTTTTTTTTGAATAAATAAAAAAATAGAAGACCTAAACATGCCGCTATCAAGAATGATACAATAATGACATTTCTAATAAAATTTGCATTTTTTAGTTTAGCATCTCTTATTTCAATTTCTTGTTGTTGCTCATGTGTTTTGAATTTCACTTCACTTTCGGCTATGTTATTCTCGAGAATTTGATTGTACGTGGAATCTAAGATTTGAATATAACTTTCCAAAGATGTATATGCTTCTTGGTGCATTCCAGCTTTTTTATAGGTTTCGTACATCTGCCAATGTAAAGATTTATTATTGGCAGCACTTGGTTCTGATTTGGCTTGTTTCAACAGTGCAATAGCTTTTGCGTGTTCGTTTATACTAGTATAATTTTCGGCTAATGCCATTCGAGTCGTAGATGGGTCTACTTCTTTTACTTTTTCTAGTTGTTTAAGTCTTTGTTCTAATACCTTGATCGCTTCTTCTTTTGTATCAAAAAATGACATCAATCCTATGTGTTCGGCATCAAAAGGCTGTGTGGATTTTCCCGCCTTTTTAAACTTTATATATTCATCTATGTATTTTTCAAAATCTACTTTAGGCCCTCGGTTTTTTTTGGCCATAATGAGTGTGTGTAATAAAAAACCTTTGTCCATCCTGTTAGCGGGATCTACGAAGTCAAAAGCTTTAATCAAATTTTCATCTGCTCTTTCAAAATCTTTTAAACTCAAATAAACCAAGTATTTGGTATGGTAGGGCATCCAGTAATATTTTGTCATGTCATGCTGTCTGAAATGTTGCATAGCTAAATCGGCATACATCATAGCAGAATCCAGCTTATTTTCAAAAGCATAACTACTAGCTATAGAATTGTAAAACCTTCCTAACATAGGATGGTCAGCTTTCATTTTGGTTGTCATTAGAATTCCAACTTGGAAATAAGTCTGCCCAATGGAATAATAACCCTTATTTGCCCAAGTACTAGCATATTGGAATGCATTGCTAATTTTTTTGTCCGTAGTAGGATGAGCAAATATCCGTGCTTCCAATGGTTTGGTACAAGTAGTATTAAATTCACATTTTTCAACAATCTCCGTTATGACCTTATTGGATTCTTTTACATCTTCTGTTTCCTCATATTTGTTAATCAATGCTTCTATTTGACCATCTGAGAATAATGGTATGAAGAGCAGCATGGCACAAATTAACTTCTTTTTAAGTGCATTCCAAATGGTAATCGTATGAAATAGTCTAGCTTTCATAAAATTCAATGATCTTTATTAATAATATCATACTCTAAGGCTACTCTGACCAATCCTGCTGTATTCTTTACACCTAGTTTTATCATAATATTGCGTCTATGTGTCTCTACTGTCCCAAAGCTAATAAAAAGTTTATCCGAAATTTCTTTGGTAGTAAGTTCATCAAGGATAAAAGTGAGAATTTCTTCTTCACGTCTGCTAAGTTTAGGAAATGGTGAGTTGTAAATTTTCGGGATGTTATTTTGTGCAAGAAGAAGTAAATCATTGATTTCAGAACTCAAATATCGTTTGCCATTCACTACATCATGAATAGCTGAAATGATCTCATCTTGACCAGCATTTTTATGTAAGTATCCTACTGCTCCGTTTTTCAACATTAATTTGACCAAGTTAATCTCGGCGATCATGGACAAGGCAATAATTTTGATACTTGAATATTCCTTTTTGATGATTTTGCAGGCTTCTATACCATTCAATTCAGGCATATTGATATCCAATAAAATAACGTCAGGTTGCTCTACTTTTAAATAGGTTAATAAACTATTGGCTGAATTACATAATTGTACAATGTGGATATCAGGATGGGTATTCAACAGGAGTTGAAGTCCTTCTAGCACCATTTTATGATCGTCCGTAATACAAAGCTTGATCAAAATTTGTGTTTTATTTTACAAAGATAAATATTTTGCATTTCTACCATCAATTTTCTTTAAGTCTTGCTTCTAATTTAGCTTCTAAAGCTTCTAATTTAGCGTCATACGATTTCAAAGTCAGTTCTAGATCTTTTACTTTCTCCTGTTGTGCCATGATTTGTTTTTGTTGTTCCTTTATGGAATTTACGAGAACTGGTATTATTTTTTCATAATCCATCGACCAAAGATCCACCTGCTCATCTTTTGGTTTGGAAACCACTTCAGGTATGATGTCATACATTTCTTGCGCTATGAAACCTATAGCTTTGGCGTATTCATTTTTGATGGTAAGTGCACCATTTTCAAACGAGCTAGCATGATGATGATAACTGACAGGATTCATTTTCATCAATTCTGTCAAACCATAAGTGAGCGATTTAACTTCCTTTTTCACCCTTTGGTCAGAATAAACATCCCAAGCAAATGCCCTTCCTCTACCCTGTCCATTTGCAGTATTATTTTCTAGTTCAATCCGATAGGTAGGCGCATCCACTCCGAATCCAACTTGATTGTCAAAATAAGCATCATTGGCACTAACACCAGTATTATTTGACCCTATAGAAATACTTCCATTGGAATGTACCCTAAATTTAGTATTCCCTCCTACTTCTACATGAAAAGCACTTTCTGATGCAGATGAATTCACATGTAAAACATCTTGTGGATTGGCTGTCCTAATGCCAATTCTGTTTTGGCTTGCATCTACCAACAACATATTGTCAAATAACTGCGATTTTACTTGGAGATCACTGTCAGTATTAAAATCATTCATAATTATTTTTCCTTTGGCAAAGATGGCGGCATAAGCTTCACTCCCTCCTCCAGCATTAAAAAAACCTGCTATATTTTTACCCATCGTAGATGTGCCGAATATAACGTTGTAAGTGCCATACTTATCCCCACTTCCGATGCTATTGATGCTATTGAAAGTACCATAATGTATGCCAGTACCAGATCCAGATAGATAATTAAAAGTGCCTCTATGGTCACCATTTCCATTGTTTACTATATTGTTTTGAATACCATAATGTGTACCATTCCCTACGACATTAATATTGTGCAGGACACCAATTTGGGCTGCATTAGAAGATCCTTCCATCTGGCTGAACATACCATAATTTTCTCCTGCCTCCGTATTAATAGTATTTTCAATGGCCATGTGTATTCCCGTAGCACTTGCCTCTCCATATATCTCATTTTTTGTACCTACTTGCTTATTGGCACTCAAGGCATTAATTTGATTATGTGTAGCAATACTTTGTCCTGTACCAATGTGGTTGATAAAATTATAAACGCCTTTTGACAATCCAGAGCCATGATGGTCTAGATTATTTAACATTCCTGTGATGACCATATTATTATTTAGGCCAGCAAGTAAATTGTTATAATTACCAAATTGGGCTGCGGCCATTCCAGTATTGATATCCGTATAGGTGCCATATTGGATACCTGTGCCATTACCAGACAATTCATTCATGGTTCCATAATGTGGCGCGCTGCCCGTATTCGTAATGGTGTTATTACTTCCTATTTGGATACCTGTCCCCACACCGCTCAGGGTATTTTCCACACCAGTATGTACTCCAGAACCACTTCCATTTAAGATATTTTTGACTGTTTTGTGGACTCCATTTCCTGTGTTAGAAATTTCTGTACTTGTGCCTAACTGTTCGCCAATACCAGCACCAGTCAGCAAATTTTCAGTGGCAGTATGCTGACCTGAACCATTGCCTGCTATAGTATTAAATACACCTTTGAGTGCAGAAGGAGAAGCAACAGCCAAACTATTGTAGGTTCCAAAATGTGTACCAGTACCACTACCACCTAAAACATTAGAAGTCCCAAAATGATTGCCAGCGCCAGCTCCAGTTAAAGTAGTATAAACGCCGTAATGATGCCCAGGACCAGAATTTGAGATGATTTGATTTATGCCATATTGATTGCCAGTCCCCATTCCTGTAAGTTCATTGTTTATCCCATAATGAATCCCAGATCCAGATCCATTCATTTCATTTTCAATTCCATAATGAATGCCTGAACCCGTACCAGAGAGTACATTTTTCATTCCATGATGCGTTGCATTGCCGGTATTAGAGATGGAGAGGTAATTCCCATATTGCTCGCCAGTACCATTTCCAAAAAGCGTATTATGAACTGCATAATGTGTACCATTCCCTGATCCATTTAAGCTATTCTTATTTCCAATATGTAGACCATCTCCAGTATTTAAAATATTATTCTCACTTCCATATGCACTACCATTACCTGTCCCTATTAAGCTATTGCTTATCCCAAATTTTTGACTAGCACTACTACTATTAATGGAATTAAAGATTCCTCCTTGCATGCCTTCACCAGGGCCAACAATATCGTTTTTGATACCAATATGCAGCCCTGACCCTATGCCATTCAGTAGATTATAAATACCAAGGTGTTCCCCATTTCCTGAGTTAGATATTTCCTGATCTATCCCGTATTGAGCAGCAGTACCCGTTCCCATCGAAGCGTTACCACTTAAAACATTTCGAATGCCTCTATGCGTTGCAGTCCCATTATTGGATATTTCTTGTTCGATGCCAGTTTGCAAACCGATACCATTACCAGATAGCTCAGTGTTGATAGCATAATGTGCTCCACTTCCACTATTATCTATTTTGGTAAAAACGCCGTTAATCTCATCATTAGATGTTCCTGTAAGATAATTATAAGTACCAAAAAAATTACCAGAGTTACTGTTCAGATAATTGTAAGACCCAAACTTTGGTCCTGATCCTATTCCATCCAAAAAATTATAATTACCTACACTTGAATTTATAGTATTACCCTTTACTTTATTATAAGTCCCAAATGCATTACCATTCCCCATTTTATTGAGATTATTAAACGTACCGTATATTTGTGAGTGCAGTGCAGCATTACCAGTCATTAAATTACTAATGCCAATGGCAGTATCTGCTAACGATACACTATTGACATTATGAAGTACTTTAAATGTTTTGAGCCCATTGGTTACTTCAGCATTTTGACTGTGTATATTCGTTGCATAAATTTGTAATAAAATCGTCCATAAAATGAAAGACAATAACTGATAAGTTTTCATGCTTGATTTTTTATTATGAAAATAAAGATCAACAAAAGTATAGTTAAACCTTTTCCATACCATCCATTAAAACACGGAGTACTGAAAAATCTATGATTTCATGGAGGTTAATTTTGAATAAGTTTTTGACAATCACTTGATGGTCGAAGTTTGTAACTTCGATCTCGTACATATAGAATTTGCAATTCGTCCATACAAATACCAGGAACTAACCCGAAAAAGGTATGGTATAAGATGGTTTGCTCTTTGTTTTTGAGTTAGGTTCTACTCTATAAAATATCGTCTCGAAGTTGCAAATTGCCTAAATCGAATTAACATTATACTTTTGGCTGAAATATTTAATATTTACTGTCAAATATGCATAAATCATTAAGATTTGGCTCCAAAACTTGCTTTTCATTCATAATCCTTTATGAATTCATCAAAGTGCGCTTTAGTAACAATTTGACCATAAGCCCAATTATTATCAAAATAAATTCCTTCAAAATTTGCTCTTGCAAACTGTGCTCCTTCTACTGCAAGATTTTCGAAATACGCATTTGTCAAATTGGCCTCTGTAAAGTCACATGTTTTGATATTGCCATTTATAAATTTGGAATTCCTTAAGTTAGCTCTTCTGAAACTTGAGTATAAAAAACAATTTTCAAAAATAATATCTTGAAGATCTTGGTCATCAAAATTTTCATTTTCTAAGTCCAAATCATGAAAATATCGCTTTCCGTTCCGATATTCTTCCAAAATGGTTTTAGCAAAATTTGTCATGGTGAAATTTGTCTTAAATAAAAGTATTTATTCAGCTAAAAAGTTAAATATAACTGCTCGCCATCTTTTTCTGCATAATATTTATATGGAGAGACAAACATTATAAAATCATATGTAGGCTCAAAAATATATTGCTTCGTTTTTACATTGTATATTCCATGTTTATTTTTACTTTTTACTACTAAATAATCGAAATCAGTTCTAATGATTTCTTCAAACATTGGTTTTATAATCTCATTGCCTTTTAAATCACACAATCCCCATAAACCATTGGCGCAATAATTTACATACATTAATGGTTGGAAATCATTTGCTTGAGCTTCACTATAAGAAGTAATCTTATCATATTTAACAGTAGTAATCTTATTATTTGGTGAATACATACTCCATTTCCCTGTCTTATCTTGAACAATATAAGACTCTTTTAAACTGTTATCATGTAATATTCTTTTCATGTATTTTATTGGATCCGGTAACATTAATTTTCTGCCTATAGGTTCATACAGCTCACCATTGGTCATAAAAAGCCCACAAACGCTTTCGAAAATTCTTTCGTTATTTAGTTTCCTGTTTGATTGAATGGTATCTTTAGTGATATCTAAAAGTTCAAATTGTTCATCTTTGTTTAAAATTACAATATTGCTCCTTGCTTCAATATAATCATATTCAAAAGGCACAATATCTTTTTTGTGACTGTTTAAAATTCCATATTTCCCATTTGAATTCATTGCTATATAAAATTGCTTTTTACCTTCTGTAGAGAACCTTTTTTCGGAATAGTACTTTTTCCCTTCAATATTCTGGCCTTTGAAAGATTTAAATGCAGTTTTAAATAATGAATCCTGTAATTTAGAGTCTATGACTTTCCCATTACTATTTAAAATAATTATTTCGTTATTTAAGGTTTGAAGAGCACAGATATCAGTATTGTGTAAATGACTATATTCAAGATATTTTTCTTTTGTCATTTGATTTCCAATAAAATCATATAGTAACTTAAGTTTATGATTTGAAACAATAAATGCATCAAATTTATCTGGCTTATTTATTAAAGTAAATTTATCATCGATTATAAATTTCTTCTTTTCTAAACTAAAAACACCATATAATTTGGTCATTTTATTTTTAACAATAATTAAATCGTTAGTAACCAAAGTAGTTAATTCGTAACCAGATTTATGCAAAACTTCGTTGCATTCTTTATCCAATAGAAAATAATCTTCATTTTTACTTACTATAAAATAATTTAGGTCCTGAGCCGGGATTGAGATTTGGTCGAATGATCTTAACCACTTTTGACGCTGAATGTCATAAATCGAGTAAGTCGGATTGAGTTTGACAAAAGCCAAATTTGGGGTTTTATCCCATATATTTATGGAATTAAAAATCTTAGGGAGAATAAATCCCCCCGTCTTTGAAATAAATCCACATTTTCGTACTGATTTGTCATCAATATAATTATCGGAAAATATGACTTGACCAAATTCGGTCATTTCATGTTTAAAATCAGATGGTTCAATTTGTGTAGCCTTCGCTTCTATTGAACATTTGGATGGTTTTATGAATTTAATTCCGTTATAATTTTCTTTTTGTGCAGAAGTTAAATTGGCTAGACACAAAAGAAAGAGTGTAAATCCTCTTGAAAAATTTTGGAAAATCATGTATTATGTTACTTTAATTTATAATTATTTTTTATCATAGATAAAATGCTTTGTCAAATTCCACTCGGCAAAGATAAATCAGAAAAAGAACCTTCCATAATATTTTCCTGAAAAATCAAACAAGAAAACAACACACATCAAATAATTTATAGGTTTGGCTTAAAATTATAATATCTCCATCCCGATGTATAATATAAAGATAGATTTGGCTGCAAATGACTTTTAAATAGAAGACAAACAATTTTATCCCATTCTTATTTTGCCCATCTCTCAAACATAATTTTGATAATCTTAAAAACTTACATCCCAGCCACAACTCATCCTCCATATTCTACAACTGAGTCCATTTTTTTTGATCATCAATGTGGTTTAAATCACCTTTGTGTTATAATTAAGATATCATGCAGCAAATACTTTTTATTCTTTTCTTCTCTTGTAGCTCAGCCATCATTGCACAATCAGACATAAAAGGTCGAGTCTTGGACCAGCAAGGTGCCGCCATCATCGGAGCCAATGTATTTATCGAAGGTAGTTATGATGGGTCAGTTACAGACGAAAATGGAGACTTTCAGTTCAAAACGTCTGAAACTGGTGTCCGAACACTTGTCATCAGCTATCTCTCTTACGAAACATTCAAAAAAACAGCTGATGTGTCTACTTTGTCTGGACTAACCGTCAAGTTAAAGGAAAGTGTGACTTCCCTATATGCTGTCGTCATTACGGCTGGAACTTTTGAAGCAGGCGACAAAGCACGGGTATCTGTCCTAAAACCACTCGACATTGTCACAACTGCAGGTGCAGCAGGAGATATCATCGGAGCTTTGACAACTTTGCCAGGTACACAGACTGTCGGCGAAGATGGAAGATTGTTTGTCAGAGGTGGTGAAGCCAATGAAACACAGACATTCGTTGATGGTATGCGAGTCGCACAACCTTATGGACCTACAGCCAATAATACGCCAACACGAAGTCGTTTTTCACCTTTTTTATTTAATGGTGTGTCGTTTTCCACAGGTGGATACAGTGCCGAATATGGCGAAGCATTGTCCAGCGTCTTATCCTTAAACACCATAGCCGAACCTACTCAAAATCAAACGGATATCTCTTTAATGACGGTAGGTCTTGGACTAGGAAAAACAAAAAAATGGGACAAACAATCCGTTACCTTTAATTTGTCTTATATCAATCTCGGACCATATCAGAAAATCGTGCCACAAGACTTAGATTGGAATAAACCTGTACAATCAGGTGGTGGAGAAATCGTCTATAGATATAAATTCAAAAATGGTCTTTTGAGAGCTTATGCAGCTTTCGATGGTTCTCGATTGGATATCAATGAAGCTGACATCAATCAAAAGGACAAAATAAGATTTGCACTCAAAAATACAAATACTTATGGCAATATCACATACAAAGGTACATTGGGACAAGATTGGATGATACATTCAGGGATAAGTTTTGGTCAGGGAACTAATAAAATTGATATCAATCAGGACAAATTAAATAACACCGAAAATGCAGTTCATGCCAAACTAAAACTCACACGAACCATCTCGGATAGGATCTCGATTTATGGTGGATTGGATTACTTTTACACAGATTTTGATGAAAAATATACGGAAGTAATGGGTGCAACTTTCCCTTTGGGATATGTCAATCATCTGGGTGCAGCTTACATCGAGTCAGACATTTTTTTAAGCAAAAACCTAGCCTTCAAAGTTGGCGGTAGGGCTTCAAGAAATGATTTGTTGGACGAGATACACTTTAATCCACGTGCATCCATGGCTTATAAAGTATCTAAGTTGAGTCAGTTTTCCTTTGCTTTTGGTGACTTCACTCAAACACCTGTCATAGACATTGTCAAATTCAATCAAAATGTGAATTCTGAGCGTGCCCAACATTATATTCTCAATTATCAATACAATAAAGAAGGACGTTTACTTCGTACAGAAGCCTATATCAAGGATTACAACAGTCTTATAAAATACAATACCGAACGTCCGCAATACAATGCTATCTATAATAATAACGGTAGTGGATATGCTCGTGGTTTCGATGTTTTCTGGAGAGATAGCAAGACAGTCAAATACACGGATTACTGGATTTCATATTCATACATTGACTCTGAGCGTGATTACCACAACTTTCCTGTGCAGACCACACCTTCCTTTATTGCAGATCATACACTCTCGATTGTCACTAAACATTGGATCGAAAGACTCACTTCGCAAATCGGCTTTTCTTACACCATCAACTCTGGAAGACCATACCATAATCCGAATGAAAACACCTTTATGAATGGCAAAACCAAAGCTTTTCAAAACCTAAGTTTCAACTGGGCATACTTGATTACACAACAGAAGATTTTATACTTTTCTGTATCCAATATCTTAGGCACCGACAATGTATTTGGGTATCAATATGCCAATGCACCAGACATGGATGGTCAATACCAAAGACGTGCCATCGGGCAGCCTGCTGATCGGTTTGTATTCCTAGGATTTTTCTGGACCATCAGTGCTGATAAGAACAAGAATCAATTGAATAATTTGTAATGTTTTCGCTAAGATAAAGCCCCTTAATATAGGGCACTGCAATTAAAAAAATAAGTCAAATAGATTTAGCATTATTAATCGAATCAATTAGTAATACCAATGTCTATCACAAAATTAATGTCTGAGCAATATAAGGTCTATCTTTAGGAACAACTAGTTGCCCCATTTTGGGATCTACCAATAAGTCCATAGCTTCTAAAGGGATACTACCAAGAAGCGGCTCTGCATTACCTGGCAATACAATAGCTTCAGATATTGTCCTTCTATTATGAATACGAATTTCTATAGGTCCAGCAATATCAAAAAGATGTCTATCTCCATTTGCTAGAACACCTTCCTGTCTATCATTTATTTCTAGGCCTAGCTGATTTTTCAACTCTTCATTAATGCAAATCATATACGCTCCTGTGTCCGCCATCATTTCCACCTTCATTTGCCTAACTTCTGATTCTTTTATATAGCCTGCTTTCAGTAATGCCGTATCATTTGCATTTATGATTTCCACCTCTTGTCTAAATATTCCCATAATATGATTTTATTGAAAATACAACCCAATTTCCGCTTGAATAGTTCCTTTTTGGTAAATGTTAAAAGTTGATTTCAATAATTTTTCCCAATTCTCACAACTCATCCTCCATATTCAACAGTTCGGTCACAAGTTTTTGTACACACTTCAGGAAGACCCTACTTTTGACTTATAATTAAAAACATAGTTCAATGAAACACCTTTTAACAACAATCGCAATCTTCGTGGGTATAATCAGTTATGCACAATCCAATACACTGACCGTTACCATCACCAACTTTAAAAACAATCAAGGCAAAGTCATGGTAGGTATTTATAGTGGTGCCAATACCTTTATGAAAAAAACAATCTTTAGCAAAATTGGTGATATAAAAGCCAATACAGCCAAGGTTGTATTTGAAAACGTACCTGATGGTGAGTATGCGATTTCACTTTATCATGATGAAAATAGTAATAATAAATTGGATACAGGTTGGTTTGGCATACCCAAAGAAAGTTATGGTTGTTCAAATGACGCCAAAGGAAACATGGGACCACCAAAATACGAAGATGCCAAGTTCCAATTGACCAATCATAAAAATATGACCATAAAAATCAATTAATTAAACACTGAGTCTGCTCCGAAAAGTCTTCGAGTTACAGGGTATTATAACATTTGGTTCCTACTGCATTGATAATCAAACGTTTCCCTTTAGGGCGCAGGGTAAAAAACGTTTGATTATCAAATTTTGAGTATTTTCGGAGTTGACTCAACACTTATACATTAAACATTATTCTTTTCAACAATTCAACATTAAACATTTAAACAAACAAAAATGAAACATTTAATCGTATTATTATTCGCAACTATTAGCTTCTCCACATTTGGCCAAAGCGCTTATGAAAAAGGGATGCAATCCGCTATGGGACTTTGGTCTGAAGGTAAAAATAGTGAAGCAGTAGCTATGTTTGAAAGGATAGCAACTGCTGAAAAGGAAAATTGGTTACCCAATTATTATGTGGCTTTGGTAAGTACTACCACAGCATTCGCAACCAAAGATAAAACCCAAGTTGATGCCTTGCTCAAAAAAGCACAGGCAGCATTGGATGTCGAATTAAAAAAACAAGCTAATCATCCTGAATTATTGGTCATGCAAGCGATGATTCACACAGCTTGGATAGCTTTTGATCCTATGACAAATGGGATGAAACTGTCAGGTACGGTCATGGAATTTTATGGTAAGGCAGAAGCCATCGCTCCCGAAAACCCAAGGGTTGTACTCAGTAAAACCGAATTTGAAATGGGTTCTGCTAAGTTTTTTGGAACAGACACCAAACCTTTGTGTGCAAAAGCAGAAAAAGCTATCGAACTTTTTGCTACTTTTAAGCCTGAAAGTGCTTTTCATCCTAATTGGGGATTGGACAGAGCGCAATCTATGGTCGCAGCATGTAAATAATTATTAAATACCATATCAATACATTTTGCAAAAGGAATTCAAATATATCACTAAATTAGTAATCACCGGCTTCATCGTAGGTATTGGCGTGTCAGTGATCATTATGATCTTAAAGATACTCATGGGTGGGAATTTAACTTGGGATCAAAAGATGATGGTTGAATTTTCTTATAGTGTGTATTTTGGTTTTGTTTTGACGATCATCAACAGTGCCTTTTTTGACTATCTGAACCATAAAATTATTTGGACTTCGCAAACGGAAAGGTACAGAATAGCCATTGGATTTTTAGGAAGTATTCCATTGACCATGATGGGTGCTTGGTTTGTAAGATTGACCATAGAAGTGTGGATAAATAATCAATCATTCGAAGCATTTATCAAAGACCAAAAGTTCAGTAATTATATCCTAATCTTGATCATCACTTTTGTCGTTTCTTTATTTTTTCACGCTTTATTTCTATACAGAAAATTGCAAGAAAACAGGGTCAAAGAACAAAAAATCATCGCAGGAAATGCATCTGCTCAGTTTGAAACATTAAAGAATCAAATCGACCCACATTTTTTATTCAATAGTCTGAATGTCTTGAGTTCGCTGATAGAAGAGAATCCTGAAAATGCCCAAAGATTTACCACATCGTTATCCAAAATTTATCGATATGTACTAGATCAAAAGGACAAAGAGCTAGTTCCCTTAAAAGAAGAATTGAATTTTGCAAAGACGTATATGAAGTTGCTCAGTATGCGTTTTGAAAACATTCTGACCTACAGCTTGCCTGATACATTGATAGATGAAGAAACCAAAGTAGTGCCTTTATCCTTACAGTTGCTACTAGAAAACACCATCAAACACAACATCGTAAGTGATATACAACCGCTTCACATTACCATTACTGTGGAAGGCGATTATCTCGTCGTATCTAATAATCTTCAGAAAAAAGAAGTCTTACAAAGTGGTAGCGGTGTAGGATTAAAAAACATTATGAGTCGTTATGCCATCTTGACAGAAAAGCCTGTGATGGTCGAGTCAGATGATACTAACTTTTTGGTTAAAATACCGATCTTGACCAAAGAAATAAAATTGATCAATCATAAAAAATATAATGAAGTGGACCCTTATTTGAAAGCAAAAAAACAAGTCAAAGACATAAAGGATTTTTATGGGAATCTAATTTCGTATTGTTTTGTCATACCATTACTTGCATGGATTAATTATCAGACATCTTGGGAATTTAAGTGGTTTGTTTTCCCAATGCTTGGATGGGGACTAGGGGTGGCAATACAAGCTTTTACAGTATTTGGCTATGGCAGAACTTGGGAAGAAAGGAAAATAAGTGAACTCATGGAAAAACAACAAAATATTAATCAAAGAAAATGGGAATAATCATGAATAATGTAGATCAAGAAATAGCTTACGAAGCAGCACAAAAAAAGGTAAAAAAGTTAAAAGGCTTTTATATTCATTTATTGGTTTATCTAGTGGTCAATGTAATGATCATTTATGCCAATTATACTTATAGCAAAACGAGCGCATCGTTATTTGAATTTAGAAATTTCTCTACTGCTTTTTGGTGGGGAATAGGTTTATTAGCCCACGGTTTCAATGTCTTTAGTGTAGATCTAATATTTGGCAAAGATTGGGAAGAGCGCAAAATCCGAGAGCTTATGAATAGAGAAAAAGATAATAATGATTTTGTGTAAAACCAACAAATTATGACCACCATCATTATAGAAGACGAAAAACCAGCAGCACGTATGCTTCAGCGCAAACTGGAAAAACTTAATATTCCAGTTCAAGTGATGTTACATTCGGTCAGAGAAGCAGTAGAATGGTTTCAGCAAAATCCCCATCCTGAATTGATATTTCTAGATATTCAATTGTCAGATGGTTTGTCCTTCGAGATATTCGAAAAAGTCAACATCCAAAGTCCAATCATCTTTACTACAGCGTATGACGAGTATGCGCTGCGAGCTTTTAAACTCAATAGCATTGATTACCTTTTGAAACCTATTGACGAAGATGACCTAGAAGTAGCTGTAGATAAATATAAAAAACTGATAGCTCCGAAACCTGCCATCGATATGCAGATGATCCGTCAATTGTTCACTTCATCACAAGCGCCTGATTATAAAAAACGATTTAGTGTCAAAGTGGGCGATCATATCAAAATCATTCCAATCGAAGATGTGGAGTTGTTTTACAGTGAATTTAAAGGCACTTTTCTACACACCTTTGAAGGAAGGACTTTTTTACTAGATACTACTTTGGAATCCTTAGAAAAAGAGCTGGAACCCACACAGTTTTTCCGTGTCAGTCGCAAGTATATCATTGCCCACACAGCACTGAAAGATATCGTCGTGTACAGTAACTCCCGTCTCAAACTTACCTTAAAATCTTACAATAAAGAAGAAGTCATCGTCAGTCGTGAGCGCGTGGGAGAGTTTAAGGAATGGTTGGGTTAAGGGTTTACAATTACAAAGTAATAAATCAAATAATGGTTTAGTCCAACTTGTAGTATTTTGTAATGAGATTAATCTTTATATATTTGTACTTAAATTTCATATAATGACAAAAGAAGAACTAATTGATAAAGTAATTCAACTAAATAAAGAAGGAGAAAAGGACAAAAATAAAAATCAGGAAGTGATAGACTTACTGACGGATGAAGTATTAAAAAAAGAAGAATCAGACATCCTTCATGCCGAAAAAAGCCAAGCATATTATCGACTAGGCAAGTTTATAGAAAGCAAAAATGAAGCAGAAAGAGCACTTTACAAAAATCCAAATAATGCAAAAGGAAATAATTATATTGGATACTATTTTGATGATCAAAAAGACTATAAAAAAGCAGAAGAGCATTACTTTAAAGCAATAGAGATAGACCCTGATTACGCACATCCTTACAATGGCTTAGGTAATATTTATTATAATCAAAAAGACTATACAAAAGCAGAAGAGTATTTCTTTAAAGCAATAGAGATAGACCCTGATTACGTACACCCTTACTATAACTTAGGCAATATTTATGATATCCAAAAAGACTATACAAAAGCAGAAGAATATTATCAAAAAACAATAGAAAAAGACCCTGAATACGCTCATGCTTTCAATAACTTGGGCAATATTTATGCTAACCAAAAAGACTATACAAAAGCAGAAGAGCATTACTTTAAAACAATAGAGATAGACCCTGATCACTCACTTACTTATAATAACTTGGGCAATATTTATTATGATAATAAAGATTATACAAAAGCAGAAGAATATTATCTTAAAGCCATAGAAAAAGATCCTGATTACGCTTATCCTTACAATGGCTTAGGTATTATTTATTATAATCAAAAAGACTATACAAAAGCAGAAGAATATTATGTTAAAGCTATTGAATTGGGTCCTGATGCTGATTCGCCTCTTTTTAATTTAGGTTTATTGTATTATTTAAATATTGAACCTAGGGAATTAGAAAAGGCTAAAGAATATTTTCTGGAATATATATATTTAACAAAAGATAATCTAAATGAATTTACCGAAAGAGCCAAAACATTTATAAAAGAAATAGACGAGATACTTAATAGTGCTGAATTAAAAAACATTGTCACTTCCAAAGATAGAATAAAAAATATTTTAAAATTTAATGACGGTGAGATCAGTCATTTTACTTCATTGACAACAGTAAATTTTCTTGTGAAAGATTGCAGTCCTTTTAGGTTGTCTGAAGCTACTTTTCTCAATGATAGCTCTGAAGGCAAGACCTTGTTTGACTTTTTAAACTACCACACAGAATCCAATACTAACAACAAACATGAATACACCTTTGCCAAAAAACCGTTTATAGGAAGTTTTGTACATGCGACTAAACATAATGATCTAGCCCTATGGCGACTCTACGGAAAAGAGGGAAGCGAAGAAGGAAGAGGTTGCTCTATTACGCTCGACTCAAAAGTATTCTTACAAATTATAAAAGACAATGCCACTGAAGCCACAAAACAAAATTTTGACAATGAATTTCAATTCTATAAAGTTGCTTATTGGGATGATAATGATAATTTTATATTAGATAATGAATTAAATCAAGAATTGGCTACTATCATGCTTGATCTTAAAAAAAATGTAGAAGCATTTAAAAACAAAACAGATAAAGCACCAGAGGAAGATCTAAATGTCCAAGAAGCGCTGAACGAAATTGCCTACTTATTCAAAAATAAAGAATATCAATACGAAAATGAAATAAGACTGGTAATAAAAGATCCCTTTGGATATGAAAAAAACTTTGCTTTTGATGGTAGTAATACACCAAGCAAAATTTATATAGAATTATGCTCCATTCAAAAGTGCATTTCTTCCATCAGCATCGGACCTAAAACACCCAATAAGGATGATTGGGCAGCTTATTTTCATTATTATTTTGATCAGTTACCGGATGCAGAAAAAATGGATAAGGTGAAAATCATGGTTTCTACATTACCATACAAGTAATCTATATCTTTTATTGGTTATTTGTTTATGTATGTTTTATTAGTAAGTTCAACGAAGTTAATATTTAAAATCTTCACACCTTCGAAAACACATACCACATCTCCTCTCCTATCTGCAAGCTGCGCTCTGCATATTTGGCATCCATCAATTCGGTATGATCAAAGGCCTTTGGGTCATCATATTTGACAGGAAATCTAGCTTCTGCACCGAATACAATGGGACAGGCTTCATCCGCAGAATTACATGTGACAATGGCAGCGTAATTTGCTGAAGGATTAAAAGCATGGTTGTATGCTTTGGAGAAACATACGATGGCTTGTTCGTTTGGCGCATATTTTACAGCATAAACGGGATTAGCTGCTTCTGATAATTGGAGTACATCAAAACCTTGTTTCGTTAAGGTCTCAGCTACTTTGGGGAACATCGCAGTCGCTTCCGTACCTCCAGAATAACAACATACATCTTTAATGCCAAAATGGTAAGCCATCGTTTGTGCCCATATCTGTGATAAATGGCTACGTCGCGAGTTGTGGGTGCATATAAAGTTGAGTCTTATGGTCTCACCTTTGGAATGCTTATCTCGGATATAATCTGTAAGTAGTACTAAAACTTCTTTTCGCTCAGAAGGTATATTTTCGGCAGAAAAGGTTTGGATGATGGACGTTATATTTGGATTCATGTTTATTTTTTTTATTATTTCACCACTCTTTAGTGCAGCTTTACTGTAAAGTTCACTAAGGATTGCACTAAGAATCACTAAGGGTAAAGCAATTCTATTTATTTTAATATTTCCATTTATTGGCCAAAGCCACCAAGGACAACATGACTGGTACTTCTACCAACACGCCTACCACCGTCACCAAAGCCGCAGGGGATTGTAATCCGAAAAGCGCTATTGCTACTGCCACGGCTAATTCAAAAAAATTGCTCGCACCTATCATAGCCGCAGGCGCACAAATAGGATGTGGAAGATTAAGCTTCTTTCCTGCAAACCAAGTAAGAAAAAATATAAAATATGTTTGGATGATTAATGGAATGGCTACTAATAATATGATAAACGGATTGCTGATGATGTTCTGTCCCTGAAATGCAAACAACAATATCAGCGTAGCTAACAATGCAATGATAGAAACTGGCTTAAATTTAGGTAAAAAAGAATCTTCAAACCATTCTTTCCCCTTGCTATTGACAACCAGTTTTTGGGTCAACCAACCTGCCACTAAAGGAATGACTACAAAAATTACCACACTACTGATCAGTGTATCATAAGGAATCGTAACATCTGTAATCCCCAATAAAAAACCAACAATTGGTACAAATGCCACCAAGATAATTAAATCATTGACCGATACTTGAACCAAAGTGTAATTGGGATCACCATTGGTTAGATAAGACCAAACAAAAACCATTGCTGTACATGGTGCCGCTCCTAGGATGATAGCCCCTGCAATGTACTCACCCGCTTGGGCAGGATCAATCCAGGCACCATAAAGTTTAGTAAAAAATATCCATGCAAAAAATGCCATGGTAAAAGGCTTTATGATCCAATTGACTACGACTGTCAAAATGATGCCTTTGGGACGTTTTTTGATATCTTTGATACTACTAAAATCAATCTGCAACATCATAGGATAAATCATCAACCAAATAAGTACGGCAATAGGAAGATTGACTTTGTAAATTTCCATTTTGCTTAATACTTCCATACTACTTCCCGCAAAATGACCAAGTAATATCCCGGCACCAATGCATAATGCTACCCAAATAGTCAGGTATTTCTCAAAAAAGCCGATGGATTTTGTGTCTTGATTACTCATATTTTTTGTTATTAATATTTTTTTTAACCACTCTTTAGTGCATCTTTGCTGTAAAGATCATTAAGGTTTTCACTAAGCATCACTAAGATATTTTCTAGTGTACTTAGTGACTCTCTTTGTGTACTTAGTGGTAAATTTTAACCCAATAAGAATCATTGAGAAATTTTCCTGGTATTCTTAGTGGTGATTACTCACATAATATCACACCATCCTTAGTAAATTCTGTTGCTAGACTATCTGCAAAAAAGCTAGCAAACAATACAGATGCAACTGCATAGTTCTGTCTATGGATACAATATTTCGTTTTGGGTGGATTGATTTCCCCTTGGATAAGACCTGCATCTTTCAGTACTTTGAGATGTTGCGAAAGTGTGCTATTGGCGATGGGCAATTCATCAGACAAGTCACCATGATAACAACAAGACTGTGACGATAGCAACTCCAAGATCGCTACTCGTACAGGATGACCCAATGCATTGGGTCATCNNACGTGGCTATCTGTTCTTGTTTCTCTGTATATTTCTTAACTAAAGCTGTCATGAATAAAATATTTATTCGCAAAAGTACGAATAGTTATTTATTGTTCGTCATATTGCGAAGGAAAAGATAAAGAAGTTGTTGTATATTATAATATAAAAAAGGCCGAAAGCTTCGAGACTGATACATATTTCTACCTATTTCAGAATAATATGGTACAAAAATATTTGCTAAAAGTGAAAGATATTTTATCTTGCTGTCTTAATAGATTTTATTTAAACAGCCAACACATACCATAATGATAAAACCATTTGACACTGATCTTTCCATCTTTTCCGATGACAAAACATCCTTAGAAATTAGAACCATTCAAATGAAATAATGCACAAACCTTAACTTTCCTTTAGTAAATTATCATACAACATCAAATCGATTCTTATCGTTATATGCTTTAAAATTTAAATAAAAGCAATTCACTTGAATTCATAATTACATTCACCAAAAAGTAAAAATAACAAACTATGGGTACACATCAAGATTTTTGGCAGTGGTTTGCTAGTCAAGCAAATATTTTTTTCAACAGTATCAAAAACAATGATAATGTAGAAGCTACCTTTGTCACACCTATGAGTGAACAACTTGACAATATAAGAGAAGGTTTCTATTTTTCAGCTGGTATGTATGACGAGAATACGGTAGAACTGGTTATCACGGCAGATTGTAATGTCAAAAATATCGTTTTTGTAGAAGAATTAGTAGCAGACGCTCCTAAAGTAGAAGGATGGAATATTGTCGCACTCAAACAACCTAATCTAGTAGCAGCATATGGGCTGACCTTGGATGGTTACACCTTTGATGCTGATAAAATGTTTTTCTTTTCTAATGACCATTACTATTATCCCGATGAAATAGACATCACCATTGTACATGTAGATTTGAATGATGAAAATATCAAACGAGTAACACTGGGTGTTAATATGTTTCTCGATAATTACCTAGGTGAATTGACCTATGTAAATATTTTAGATAATCTTAAAATCATGGGACTTAAGGGTGCTCCGAGTGGTTTAGTACCGATTACAAAACTAGTAGATTTCTTGAGATGGAGACTAAAAGAGTTTATCGAAAAATACGATGGTACTTGGTACGATAATGATGAAAATCATGACGTCTATGAAGGTGAATTGGAAAATGGAATGCCTTATGTTGCCACCATAGACACCCAACTATTGTCTTGGGAAAGAAAAGCGTCACATCCTTGGGTAGCTATTTTTACAATAATTTATGATGGTGATCCAGAAGACGGAATGCCAAGTGATGAAGATATGGAAAAGTTAGATAAGATAGAAAATCTACTGTTATATATCTTGTCTGCCAAAAATGGAAACATCTACCTAGGGAGAGAAACAGCGGACAGTGTAAGGGAAATATATTTTGTCTGTAAAGGCTTTCGAGCTGTTTCTAAAGTATTTGATAGAATACAGACGATGCACAGCCTCGTCTATGACATATCTTATGAAATTTATAAAGATAAATACTGGCAAACTTTCGAAAGGTATACAGAATAATCGAAAACAAAGTCTTCTTGTTCACTTATAGTGCGTTCACATACAACCAAAGACTATAATGAAAAGCTTATAATTGAGTGTGGAAATATGTTGTGCCTCTACTTCATAGCTTAGAACATCTACAAATCGCAATCAAGGATGCACTTTTCTTTTTAGTGTTTTCTGTTTTTTGATCATTAACTCCATTAAAGGCTTTTGGACTAGTCATGAAAGCTTTTGGACTTCCTGTAAAGGCTTTCGAACTAGTCATAAACCCTTTTGGACTTCCTGCTTAAGCTTTCGAACTAGTCATAAAGGCTTTGGGACCTCCTGCTTAAGCTTTCGAACTACTCATTTAAGCTTTGGGACCTCCTAATTAAGCTTTCGAACTAGTCATTTAAGCTTTGGGACTTCCTAATTAAGCTTTCGAACTAGTCATTTAAGCTTTAGGACTTCCTAATT
>DLGT01000117.1 GCA_002482845.1 Saprospiraceae bacterium UBA7687 | reverse complement strand
TTTTGACTAAAAATGAAAAGGACGATCGACAAAGTATCTGGACATGAAGATAACAAAAATGTACATTATTTTAAGTGTATATTAAAATACAGATAATCAATACATTAAGTAAATTTATATTGTTTTACAATAATTGGATATTCTAGATTAAATAAATATTTACAAACACCGAAACTTAAATTATTAATTTAAGTTTATTCCCGAAAACTAGTCGGTCATCTAGCAAGCCCATGTATACCATAATGGATGAAACCAAAGTTTTAGCATTTTGCAATAACCATAAAAAAATCCTGTCTTACATCCATTCAATGAAATAAGACAGGACTCAAAATTAGAAAACAAAGATATTTCCTTTTCAGAAATATTATCGCCTACCTGATATTAAATTTATGATAAACAGCAAAACAATCGCTCCAACAGCTGCGGTAAGAATATACCCCAAATATCCTGTTCCTAAGCTTACACCCAACTTACCAAGGCCCCAATAACCAATAAATCCACCAATAATACCTACTACGATATTACCTAGAAGACCGAGGCCACTTCCTTTGTAAATTTGACTGCCTAACCAACCTGCTACTGCTCCTAAAATGAGTGTTACAATGATACCTTCCATACGTTTTGATTTTGATTTATGTGAATAAAAAGAATATACATTTCTAAACCAATTTTGTCACGATTTTTGCATCTTTCAGGCAAAAATAGCGCCAAAATCTAATCACTTTCCACTTAAACCACGGATTTACATCCATGGTTATTATCATAACACCCCTATGGGGTTATTGCTAACTTTCTAACTAAAAGTATATTAAAAGCTACTCATGATATACCACATTATCCAACCATTATCCATCATAAACTAAAAACGTGGCTATGTACTTTCGTTACAAAGAAAAACAAATATACACTTATTTTGTAATTCAACACAATTACCATGCATTATTTTTAATACATTACGAATAATAATGTAATATACGGAATTTTGACCCATAAATAAACTAAGTAAATTTAATAAAATGGAGCAAAATGTTGCCTAAAATATCACACACTGCTAAAATAAACATTGAAGTCAGCTCAGAAAAGGATAGTCTAGAATTTTGTAGCCGTTTCTTGGTCTAAGACTTTGATCACGTTATGGTAATATTCGATAGCTTTTTCAGGTGTTTTGGCAATACAAACCATACCAAGTTTGCCAAACTGTGACAGGGCGCTTATGAGATGAAACATCACGCCTTCTCCGTGATAATGATCAAAATGGAGACTGTGATACATCGCAATATCTATCAAGTCACCTGGGGTAAGTCCTTTATAATTATCATTTTGCAAGTTGTCTGTAGCGAAATAATACCTACGGCTACCGTCGCTGAGCGAATAAGCACCTTCCGCAGCATCATAATGTCCATCTGTCAGAAACTGCAACATCAGAAATGGATGTGTGGTGCCACCTTTTCGAAGGTTGATTTCTATGGCAATATGTACCCATTTATCCATATATCTATAACTCATAAAATCTATACCAAACCTACCTATAACACCTTTGTCTCTCATCTGTCGTGCAACGGTATGGGTCATCAGAGCTATTTCTGCGGCATAGGAAGTATCGGCTGGAAAGTTAGCCCCCTGAAATACATGACCACTCTCACCACCTAACAACTGATCGTGGGTAGAGATGATACATATGTCGCCTATAGGATTAATGCGACACTGTACAGAAGGTGAGACAATATTATCTGCAGCGATGAACTCTTCTACGATGCCGCCCATAGATTCAAATTTGGCGAGAAATTTTCCATACTTTAGTTTTTTAGCAACGATCTTGGTATTTGTTTTCAATTGTTGTTTCAGATCAACTATGGTAGTCTGTGCATAATCCGACCATGTATCATAGGTAAATACCGCATTTCCATCACCAGAAAAACCATCGTTCATTTTGATTACTGCTTTCAGAAGTGAAGGGTTTGACATTTTAATATTTAACAATGCTTGGGCAATGTCGTCTTCTGTGTGTAAGTCTTCATAGCCTGCAGGTGTGTCTAGACCGCACTCTTTGAATAGTTTTTTAGCACCGCTTTTGGTACCTAGATAATTCAAATCTGGATGACAACCATAGATAGGAACCTGCAATTTTGTGGCTAAGAGCTTTTCTTCGTCGGTCACATTAAAGCATATCATGTGCGTGGGTACATCATTGGGGATACTATTTTTGATGCGTTGGATCAGTCGTGGTCTATTCAAAATCTTTGTCGTCAGTGCTACATTGGATGCATCATAACAACTCAGGAGGGTCAGCCTTTTGCGGGCATGGTGATTGGTAATGCCTGGTAGCATGTGGAGATAATAGTCGATGATCAAAGGTGAGATGGGTATACTGGTCACAAAAGTGAGATGTGTCTCTGGCATTTTGAGTAGAAGAAGCATACATAGCATCCTTTCTTCGTAGTAAAAGTGTCCTTTAATCTTGGACAAAATCTGATGATCTAGGGTAAGGCTCGGCACCACAACAACGGCTTTGGGCGCTAAGTCGTTATTAAAAATATGTTCGTAATCTTCAGAAAAAAACTGTTGAAGTTGTTCAAAATCATATTCTTGTGGTGGTGGCGAATGCATATAAAAAGTGATTTTACAACTTGTGGTTAAGAGATAATATTAAACGAAAATATATGGATTATATTTAGATGAAGGTGATATTTGTCATAGGTAGGGTTGATAACTGTTTTTTGGTAGGAAATGACAACATTTTTAATGATAAGCATAGTACAAGTTTACATAAGGCTAAACAAATAAACTATATTTTTTGTATTATGTTATGGAAAGATTTATTTTTATCCTATTTGATATTTACAAATAACGAAAAATGGAGGTGATTTCAATTAAAGAGTTTTACAAAGATGTTTTAGGAGAAAGTTGTCCCATACTTGATAGCTTTCTAGAAGATCAAAATAATCATGACATTGGACATTTTAATGTGTTTAATATTGCAGATTTGTCACGAACGTGTAATAGTAAAATGCCTTATAATCGCAGGACTTATTATAAAATTAGTTTGATAAAAGGTAGAAATAAAGTTGAGTACGCCGATAAAACCGTAGATATAAATGCATATGGTGTCCTATTTGCAACGCCTAAAATCCCTTATAAATATACATCCTTAGATCAGAATCAAGAGGGACATTTTTGTATTTTTACAAAAGATTTTTTAGATAAAACCAAAAGTGGTTTGGTCATAGATGACTTGCCAATTTTCAAACCTAATGGAAACTTTGTTTACCACATAGAAAAACAGCAGTATGAGGAGTTTGAACAAATATTTATTAAAATAAAAAAAGAAATCGGGTCAGATTATACCTATAAATATGATTTGATACGCAACTATGTGATCGAACTGATACATTCTGGCCAAAAATTAAGTCCAATTTTATCAGTGGAAAATAGTCTCAATGCTTCTACTAGAATCTCTACCTTATTTATAGAATTATTAGAAAGGCAATTTCCTATAGAATCTCCCGCTCAAGGCATTCAACTTAAAACCGCTGCGGATTTTGCAAGCACCCTAGGTGTGCATGTCAATCATCTCAACAAGGTATTAAAAGAAACGACCACTAAGACAACCACAGAAATCATTTCGAGTAGAATAGCACAAGAAGCAAAAATACTTTTAAAACAAACACCCTGGAATATTTCGGAAATAGCCTATAGCCTTGGATTTGATGAAGTGGCTCACTTTTCTAATTTCTTCAAGAAAAATACACAGCTTTCTCCTATGTCGTATAGAAAATAGTTATTTGATTTTTACAAATAATGCATTGAATTTTGCAACAACCATAAAAGCAAAAGACCTCACCTTTGTCATATAATTAAAATCAAATAAAATATGACAAGTATTTCAAAAAAAATCGCTCTAGTAACAGGAGGAAGTAGAGGTTTGGGAAAAGATATGGCTATACAATTAGCTAAAAAAGGATTCGATGTGGTAGTGACATATCACAGCAAAGAAAAAGAAGCTGCGGATGTGGTAAATGATATTAAAGCAATTGGTCAGAAGGCAGTAACTATTCAACTAGATGTAACCAAAAGCAAAAGCTTTGAAGCATTTACTGAAACGCTAAAATCGACTTTAAAATCTTCTTTCCAAAGTGACACTTTTGATGCATTAATCAATAATGCAGGATATGGGCTTCATGCAAATATGAGTGATACGACTGAAGACCAATTTGATGATATGGTCAATGTGCATCTGAAAGCACCTTTTTTTCTCACACAAAAATTATATCCATTGATTAACAAAGGAGGCAGCATAGTCAATGTTTCTTCTGGCTTAACTCGATTTAGTTTTACAGGTTATGATGCCTATGCAACTATGAAAGGTGGCGTGGAAACATTAACAAAATACCAAGCAAAATTCCTAGGACCACTCGGTATTAGGGTTAATACACTTGCTCCAGGAGCTATTGAAACCGATTTTGGAGGAGGCGCCGTGAGAGATAACCAAGAGCTAAATGCTATGTTGGCAGGCATGACATCCTTAGGCAGAGTAGGTTTACCAGATGATATAGGTGGTGTGGTAGCATTTTTATGTTCTGATGATTCAAAATGGGTCAATGCACAGAGAATAGAAGTCTCTGGTGGTATATTTATATAGCCCCTTTCTAATTTTGAGTCCACTCCGAAAACACAAATTGATTGATAATCAACCGTATATTACCCATACCCTAAAGGAAAACATCTGATTTTCAATGCAGTAAAAATCATGATATTTCATTTTATTTGAACTAAGGACTTTACAGAGTACATTCCATTTTTAATGCTCAAAAAATACAGCTCAATACGTTTTGTTGGGTTGTATTTTTTATTTTGAACTGTTACACATGAATGCACTCGTCACAAAATCAACCGTATTTATACGTACATAATTATACTGTAAAACTACGCTAGCGGACATCCATTCTTCCACCTATTTTTGTGGTGTTTAGTTCAATATAAAACCCAAACAACATGACCACCGACAAAGTAATAAATGTAGGTATCCTACTCTACCCTTCTTGCACCCTTATGGATTTTGCTGGAGCCTTTCAAGTATTTGCAGCACCTGTCAATAATTTTACACCACATCTCATCGCTCAAAGCACAGAAATAACCACTTCAGAAGGCATGACAGTAAAGGCAGATTTTTTAATTACTGACAATGATATGCCGGTACTAGATATGCTCTTTCTGCCAGGTGGGTCATCAAATGGTGTTGTACCAAAAATGTTTGATAGTGCTTTTTTGGCATTTATCAATGACAATGTTGCTACTTGGAAAGGTTCTGTATGTACGGGAGCATTTATACTCGCTGCATCTGGCATCTTGCGCAACTGTACTGCTACTACCTATTGGTCAGTCATACCTGAACTGAGACTTCTTGCAGAAAAATATGGATTGGACATTCCTGTTGGATATCCTAGGTATTTGATAGACAAAGATGCTAAGGTATTTACAGGTGGTGGCATTTCGTCATCAATCGATTTGGCTTTGGATATCGTTCTAAAATTCCAAGGATTACAAACGGCACAAAAAACACAATTATTCATTCAGTACCAACCTCATCCGCCTGTACATGCAGGTGATCCCGCGCATGCACCAGAACACATTACAAAAGATCTTTTGGAATTCGAACAAAAAGGAAATGAAGCTTATGCTTTAGCCGTGGAAAAACTATTGCATATGTAGATTTCAGGTTAGATTTGTTAGATCTTTCTCTTATGTGCACTTATTTTGATGTCATTAAGATTAAAAGCCACATTATAATACATCATTGGTTTATTACTTAAATAAAATGTTTGGAAATAGGTATCAAGATTCATTTGTTTATTTGTAATGCCTATTGAATACATAAAATCTTTAAAAAAGGTGTAGGATAATCCCGCTTCATAAATCGGATAATAAATAGCGTTTCTATCTCTAAAATTATATACCAAATTTAAATCTAAGTTTGAGTATAAAGAGATTTTAGAAGTAAGATTCTTTTTTGCTTTCAGACATATTTCCACATTCAAAACGTCAGCACCTTGCTGATTGGTCATTAAAGCCCATTGATTCATTGACCTATGAAAGTTTTTTAATGGATATAATTGTGGACCAACATACGAACCACTTTCCCTAAACCTGGGGCCGAAGGTTGCATATCCGTAATTAAATTCACTATCAAAGTATCTTACTGCCCCATGAATATCAAAGTTAGCATTTAGTTTTTTAGAAAGCTTTACTGCTAAAGCTTTGGATGCTGAATAAGTTTTATATATTCTAAAGTCGATTTGTGTTTCAAGCGAAGTAAAAGTATCAAAATCATACCTTACATAATTAGCTATATTATAATCATATTTTTCTGGATGGCCTGATGCACCTCTTACTATTAATTCATTTACACTAACAGAAGATACATTTTTAATCTTAGCCCCATTATATTGCATATAAAATTTATATAACTCAGTTAATCCCAAACCAATATTCTGAGACAAATCACCTATAACAGCCAACCCAAAATCAAAACTTTTATAACCTATGCGAATGTCAGAAGCTTGAAAATCAATATTGTAGAACCTGATGATATCAGACATATCCTCAGCCCAAAAGTCACCACCTTTTCCATATAATCTGATAGTTTGTTTACCAATATTTAAAGTATCTCGTACAGTAAAAGTGATTTTCGGAAAAAACACCCAATTTTTCACAGTATTACTTCCACCTGAAAAACTTCTTTCCTCCATAAATATCCCTGTCTCTAGATGATATTTCTTATTGATTATGGTCTGTAAAGTTAAACCATTATATATGGCAAAATGGTACATAAGGTTATCAGGAATATTCTGGCCTTTAAAATTTATATCCTGAATGTTGCGATTTGTAAACTCATATAAATTATGCTGACCTTTTAGCTCATTAGTTAATGAAGTTTCAATTAATAGTGAATCCTGTGCAAAAATTATTTGCACGTGTAAAAAAGTCAAAAAAAATAAGATTATCTGAAACATCTTCATTCCTAAACCATTATTGATGTAGTACAAATGTAGCATAAAATCAATTATGAAAATTACATTTTCTGGATTTAGACAATTAAAATTGGATATTGATAAACTTGTGACAGCAATGAAATGTACCGGAAAACAAACGGGACGTTTGTACTAACCCAAGCTTAGCGGAGACGCTAAGCTTATCGACTCAAAAATACAAAGGCAAACTAAAATTATTACCAACTTATTTAAGTAATTGACCTATGTTTGTCACACCTTTGAGAGATAATTTTTGAATTAATTTCATGAAGATGATGGCTGTAATATAGGCATCGCCATCAGCAGTGTGTCGAGCTTTGGGCACAACATTAAATCTAGTGCACAACTTATCTAATGTATATTCTTTCCTGTCTAAACTATGTGGGTCAGACGCATGATCTAAACGACGTGCAAGGTAGGATGTATCGAGTACATTGTTTTTTAGTACATCACCACCATGACTTTTTGATAGTTTATGGAGCATGGCGATGTCAAAATCAATATGATGCCCAACGATGATGTTAGAACCTACAAAATCAAAAAAGGTAACCAATGCATCTTCTGGAGATTGGCCTTTTAATTCAGTCTGAACTAAACCATGGATTGCCACTGCATTTTGTGTTTGTATTTGTTCATTTTTTACAATAATGGAAAGCGAATCAGCAATATCAATGGTATTATTTATTATTCTCACTGCACCAATTGATAAAATATTGTCTTGTACAAGATCTAGTCCTGTGGTCTCCGTATCTAGGACAACAAATGACTGCTGATGAATTTGTTTTTTGGTATCCAATTTTTGGAATTGCTGAAGATAACTATTATAAAAATCTGCATAGACTTCCTTATCCGCAGTGTCAAAATGCAATATGTTTTTTAGCTTTTTCCAGATCATAATATGCCACCTAATTGAAACCTAACTTTAATCATTTTTTGTAACTCATCTATGGGTTGGAATGCATTACGAAGTAGCAATCTATCCATTTTATCCATTTCATTAGGCTGGATATATCTACCTGAGTCACCTTTTTTAAATCCGTTTTTGGTGCGTATTCTTATTAAAATTTCATAAGCATCGGCAGCCATTCTGTATAATTCCGCATTTTGTGGCTCAATGTCTGCAAGCGCCAAAAACCGGTTACAAGTATTATTTTCTCCACCGTTTCTAGAAGCAAGCGTGAGCAATCTAGCAGCATCCGTAAGTGGCATCATGGCTCTGAGTTTGATGTCGAAACTATCTTTGTGTTCGCCGTTTTTTTCTACTATAAAATTTCTGAAAAATGATAACGGCGCTGGATTTTCTAAAGCATTTTTGGCCAATAAATGTAAAAAAACTTCTTGTTTGTCTAAGGAAGTAAAAATGTAATTTGTCAACGTATTGGCCAAAGAAACATCACCATGCACAGGGCGATAATCAAAAAAGATGGTACACATCATAATCTCCTTTTCACCTGGCTGGTATATCCATCGATGGAAAGTTAGTTGCCATTCTTCTACACTTTGACACCATGAAGGATTAGAAGCCATCATATCCGCAGGACAATACTCATACCCTACCTCATGAAGTATTGCCGTGACTTCTTTCGCCAATCTGATACACTTTTCTTTAATTTCAGGTATCGTATCATCTTGCATATAAATGAGTGCATTGTCCTGATCTGTTCTTAATAATTGTTCTTCACGGCCTTCACTGCCTAATGCCAGCCAACAGTATTTAATATCTTTATAAATTTCCTTGCCCAATTTAGACTCAGATATTTCGATGGCTTGCTGTATGATTTCATCATTGATACTAGATACGACTTGGGTGATAAATGGGATGGATACTTCTTGATCGATGTATTTTTTTATCAATCGCTCTACCTTATCTCTGACTCGTTTTAACTGTTCACCAGACTGCGATTTTCTAATTTCGCGTATGAGAATGGATGGATTGTCAGCTTGCTGGACGACGAGATCATGTTCGGATACTACGCCAATTAATTTGCCATGAATGGTGCCATCTTGGGTGACAGCAAGATGGTTTATACGATTTTTAATCATCAGTATCTGTAGTTCTGCAATGCTTAGGCCTGGCTTAACACAAATGACAGGGGCTGACATGATCAAAGAAATATTCTCCTTCTTGCGAATATCTCCTGCTACTACTTTTATTCTCAGATCTTTATCTGTCACAATGCCTATGGGTCGGATATCTTCGTCACAAACTACTATAGAGCCTATCTGATGCGTTGCCATGATCACTGCGGCTTCTTGTATGGTATGGTGAATATGGCAATATATAGGTGATTTTTGTGTATCTATGGTAAAAAGTTCTGTAAATACATTTTCACCAATATTATTATTTGCTGACTTTGATGTGGTTGATTTTTTAAAAAACATATTTCCAGCTCCGACAGCAAAATTGGATGCTAGGAAAGCTAGGATTTTGGGATGATGGGTAAGGTATGGCAAAAAGTCTTCTGTCCTGACGCAGTAAAGAATGGTATCTTCAGAAGACTGGGCTGTAAGTAAATAAGGAGACTCTGCAAGTAGCGGCCTTATACCGAATACATCACCTTCATCACAATGATCTACCATCTGCCCGTCTTCTTGGTGAAGGTGGATAGCGCCTTCATTGACGATATAAAATATAGAAGGCGGCATCTCACCTATTTTAAAAAGTATGGTTTTGTCTGGTAAAAACTTAACCACCACATGGGATGAAATCTTTAGAATGGCCTCTTTTGGTAATAAATTAAAAGGCGGATATTCCTTTAGGAAATCATATACTCTATGTACTATTTCGTTTTTCATTGGACAAATATGAGAAATTTAATGGAAGTACAAAATGATCTTGGTCAGTTGATGTTAAGGTTAAGGTTGAGATTAAGGTTAAGGCTAAGGTTAAGATTGAGAATAAGGTTGAAATTAAGATTTGAAATTTTACAATTCCTAAAACAAAAATAGTAATATACGTATTTAAATATATACATTTGTATATTATTTTGAGCAAGTAACAAGAATGAATACACGTTTCGATATAGATTTCCTAGAAGATTCGACAGAGAAGTTGAAGGCTATTGCGCACCCAATACGATTCTTAATGGTAGATTTATTACACCAAGAAAAAGAACTATCCGTCACTGATATACATGAAAAACTAGACATAGAACAAGCTGTAGCAAGTCATCATCTGCGAATCCTGAAAAACCAAGATATCGTAAAAGTCAGTCGTGATGGCAAAAACTCATTCTATTCATTGGCCAATCCTGCTTATTATGATATTGTGAAATGTCTACTTCCTGCATAAAGACATTTATAAAGTTGGACTTTTTTTTTTACGCTAATTTTGCTAATTATATTATGTAGTTAAATTCGTGTAATTAGTGAAAATTCTCATCAAACATATTTTACACTAATTGACGTTAATTTTGCTAATTCTATATTGGAATTTAATTCTTGTAATTTATGAAAATTTACATCTAACTTTCTCATGTTAATCATACCACTACAAAACACTCACAATAATACAATATTTAATTTCGTATTATTGCAATACGTAAAATAATATTCCAAATACACATCAATATTGCGGAAATTGATAATTTTTTATAAAAAAACAACAAATTAACATACAACATATATAGATATCTATATACATTCGCATTTAAATATCGATATATCTAGATTTGTTTATTTTAATTATCATTCAAAGACAACAAAAATGAATACTTTCAAACTAAAATACTTACTCTTTCTTCTCATTGGCTGTAGCCAAATATCCATCAAAGCACAAGTAGCTCCTGCTGCGCCTGAAGAAGATCACTCTTACAAACCACTCACGGTAAAGCTAAATGAAACAGGGTCAAAATATGTGAGATTTATCATATGGCACCAGCAATGGGCCCAAACTAGCAATCTTGCAGTAGAAGATTCAAAACTGCAAGTGACTTCTTTTGCTAGAAGGTCTAGGATACTAGCTTACGCACAAGTCTCTTCGCGATTTTTGATATTGACACACATAGGTTTAAATAACCTTACACCAGGCAATCTTGACGCACTAGGAAATGGAGGAAACGGTCCTCAGTTTTTCTTACATGATGCTTGGACTGAGTTTAAAGTTATTCCTAAAAAATTCTACCTTGGTACAGGATTGCACTATTGGAAAGGTCTTACAAGATTGGCCAATCAAAGTACACTCAATTTTATGACTATGGATAACCCAAGACCTTTTACTCATTGGCATTCGCTTGGAGTGACTGATCAGTTTGCGCGTCATTTTGGTGTGTACGCTAAAGGTGAAATCGGAAAATTTGACTATCGTGTAGCAATTAATAATCCATTAAATCCAGCAAATGCACTTGGTGCAGGTAGAGATTTCGGTACTGAGGCTAGTGGTCTGACATATAATGGATCTGCAAAACCTGATAAAGATGGAAAACCTACGGGCAATACGATAATCGAAGGATATTTTAGATACAATCTTTGGGATACAGAGTCCACAGTGTTGCCGTATCAAGTGGGATCATATCTCGGAAGTAAAAAAGTCTTTGGAATAGGAGCTGGATTTTTTGCTCATCCGAATGCTATGTACAAAGAATCGGATCAGACACATGAAAACGTATCCCATATTGCAGTGGATGCCTTTTTAGATATGCCATTGTCCGAGGGAGATTGTCTCAATGCTTATGCTTCCTTTACACAATTTGACTATGGTGAAAAATATGTAAGTAGATGGGGCGGCACAGGTGGCGTGTTTTATGGACATATAGGATATAAGCCTAAGGGTTCGAAGTTTATGCCATATATAGCTCTTCAATCTGCCAATTATGATGGTTTTCAAGAACCGATTAATGGCCTAGATATAGGATTAAACTATTTTATAAATGGTCATAATGCAAAAGTAACTCTTGAATATCATCAAGTGACAGGAGACTTTCGAGACGTACCTGCGTCAGTCCAAGCAGATGGAAAGATGCAACAAGTCAGACTCCAAACACATATATTCTTATAATTTTCAATCATAACAATCACTTTTTTAAAACCTAAATTATTATGTCAAATAAAAATCTCAAGGACTATTGGAAGCGCAACCTGCTTTACCTAGTCATTTTGCTCAGTATTTGGTTTCTGTGCTCTTATGGTGCGGGTATCATTTGGAAAGATTCTTTGGATAGCGTCAGATTCGGTGGCTTTAAGCTCGGATTTTGGTTCGCACAGCAAGGAGCTATGTATATTTTCTGTATCCTAATTTTTGTCTATGTATGGTTGATGAATAAACTAGACAAAGAATATGATGTACACGAAGATTAGGCAATAACAAATTTTATTAACAAAATATAAATCAAAAATCATGGATGTTAAAATGTGGACCTACCTTATTGTAGGATTAACTTTCGCACTATATATCGGTATTGCTATCTGGTCTCGTGCTGGCTCTACCAAAGAATTTTACGTAGCAGGTGGTGGTGTATCTCCCCTTGCAAATGGGATGGCAACAGCTGCCGACTGGATGTCTGCTGCATCATTTATCTCAATGGCAGGAATCATATCTTTCGCAGGTTATGATGGAGCTGTATATCTCATGGGATGGACGGGAGGATATGTTCTTCTGGCGCTATTATTGGCACCCTATCTTAGGAAATTTGGAAAATTCACAGTTCCTGACTTTATAGGCGATAGATATTACTCAAATACAGCACGTACTGTAGCAGTTATTTGTGCGTTGATCGTATCATTTACCTACGTAGCTGGGCAGATGCGTGGAGTAGGGTTGGTATTTTCTAGATTTCTTGAAATTAGTATTGAATCAGGTGTAGTAGTTGGTATGGTCATCGTATTCTTTTATTCTGTATTAGGAGGAATGAAAGGTATTACTTATACACAGGTGGCCCAATATTGTGTATTAATTTTCGCCTACATGGTTCCAGCTATTTTTATATCCTTAGCTTTGACTGGAAATGCCTTTCCTCAGATTGGTTTTGGTAGCACTTTGAATGATGGATCAGGTGTTTATCTGCTAGATAAACTTGATGGACTGAATCAAGAATTGGGATTTGCAGCTTACACTGATGGGACTAAAAGCATGATAGACGTATTTGCTATTACGTTTGCATTGATGGTAGGTACAGCAGGACTTCCTCACGTGATCGTAAGATTCTTTACCGTACCAAAGGTAAAAGACGCAAGACAATCAGCAGGTTATGCACTATTATTCATTGCTATCCTTTATACGACAGCTCCTGCAGTAGCTGCTTTTGCGCGTACGAATATGATCAATACCGTGAGCAATAAAGAATATGCCACAATGCCAGAATGGTTCAAAAAATGGGAAACAACAAAGTTAATAAAATTTGAAGATAAAAATGCGGATGGCAAAATACAATACTTAAAAGACAAAGAAACCAATGAGCTTACTGTCGATAATGACATCATGGTATTAGCGAATCCTGAAATCGCTGGACTACCTAACTGGGTGATCGCTTTGGTAGCAGCAGGAGGACTAGCAGCAGCTTTATCTACAGCGGCAGGTTTATTATTGGTCATATCTACATCAATTTCACATGACTTGATCAAAAAACAATTAAACCCTAATATTTCAGAAAAAAATGAATTAATGTGGGCACGTGTCGCAGCAGGTCTTGCCATTGTAATAGCAGGATATTTCGGTATCAATCCTCCAGGATTTGTAGCAGCAGTGGTAGCATTAGCATTTGGACTTGCCGCCGCTTCCTTTTTCCCCGCCATTATTTTGGGTATCTTCTCCAAACGGATGAATATGCAAGGAGCCGTAGCAGGCATGATTGTGGGGATTACGTTGATGATATTTTATATGTTGAAATTCAAATTCGGATTGTTTGACGGTGGTAAAGATGCAGTAGCCGGGTTAGCAAAAAGCTGGTGGTTTGGCATCTCACCTGAAGGTTTCGGTACAGTTGCAATGTTGGCCAATTTTGCAGTAGCATGGGCTGTGAGTTTTATGACTCCACCACCACCTGCGCATGTACAACAAATCGTAGAAGATATCAGAATCCCAAGAGGAGCAGGAGAAGCTCACGCACATTAATTGATATAACCCATGGACTTACGATCGGAATCAATCTCCTGTTCATTTTTATTGTTTTGATTGTTTCTTAAAAGATTCCGATCGTTTTTTTTTGACAAAACTCATTTATAGTCGCCAGTGCTTTTACTGGCGACTATTTTTATTCATATTAAATTTATATTTTTGCATGTAGTTTAGCTATTATTTCATCAAAGCCTAGAAAATTGTATATCGAAGTTAATAAATGTAAATTAGAAAACTTGAAAAGCAAAAATGCCATATCGTTTTGTATCAAAACATTTAGCTGCAATATTTAAAAGTAACAATTAACCAAATCATCAATTTAAAAACATGAACCCAACCATTTCAAATATTTTTGTAGTCGTTTATGCGGCTTTGACACTCCTTGTACGGATCATGTTAGAACCACAATTGCAAGGTCAATATCTCATTTCGATCGGAATGGGCGCCTTTTCTTTATTATTTTTATGGGCTCTTATTAAAAGTGGTTTTCTGCGACCTACTATTTTGGGACTGGATAAGTTTGGGCCTAAGAAGTGACTGCGTTTATTAAACTCTAATTAACAAAAGTAATATGAGTAAACTAAAAAATACTAGGGGATTTACAGATCAGTTTAAAGGAATTCTGAATTTGTCAGAAACGCAAATAAATGAAATTGATATTTAAATTCAAATTTATTATGTATCGATGAAATCGTAATTAAATAAACCCAATTTGAGCGTTCTTCAGTTATATAAAAAAAATATATTTACGGATTATTTACAAATCAAAATAAACCTTTATGATAAAAAGTATTTTTATAGCAAGTAGTTGGGAGCATTTTCAAAATGATTTGGAGCGAGAAAATTTCATTGCCACGCATATTACTGACAAAGAGAATATAGAACTATTTGAAGATGGAACAGAATTAGTTTTTGAGAATAATAAATTAACAAAAGCCTATGGATATGAAGACGGAGAACAATACGATATTTATCTTTTACCATTTGATATTGGTCTTGATTATAAAGATTATCAAGAAAATCATGTATTGCAAATAGTCGAAGACAAAGGGGGAACGCATCAACTTGGCGGGGATATTCCTTTTGATTTTAAACTTCCAAAAGTCAATAGCATTGTTCCGTTTCAATATCTAGGTTACATAGATAATCAACAAAAGGAATTTAATTGGTTGCCATTTAAGATACATTTGACTAGTCCAATTTTTCTCAATATTAGGTGCGTTTTTTTGGACTATTCAAACCCATATGAACCAGTTGTAATAAACAAGGATGAAGTTGAAAAAGCAGATACTTCTTATGATGAAGATTTAAATCAAGATTCAGAAATTATTTATAATGAAATGAAATTCAATTTTATCAAAGGAAGAACATTTTCTGAAATCGGTCACGCTGGAATACCTGAATGGATTCAAAGTCCAAACATACCTATTTGCCCAAAATCAGGGAAGATGATGAAGTTTCTTTGTCAATTTGAGGGTGGAGTAAGTGCAAAAACATCTAATGTTGTTCCCCATAATGAATTTTATAGGCATTATTATGAAGAACTTAATTTTTGGGGCTCTGGATATTTATTCATTTTTTTTGAACCTACTTCAAAAACCGCATGCTACATCATTCAATGTACTTAATATAATTTCTTAGTTTTGTCACATGTTTTTTTTAAATAGCATTTGTAAGAAATAATAAATAAACCCACACCATGATCCAAAAAAGGCGGGAATTAAGAATCGTAACATTTGTCTCTGGAATATTGCTGGTTAATTTTCCTTTGATATCTGTTTTTAATAAACCTGTTTTGGTTTTTGGTATCCCATTACTTTTTTGCTATATTTTCTTTTTGTGGGCCTTCATCATATTCATGACATATAGACTGTCAAAAAAACAACTCTAATATGGATGCAGGCATTGTCATACTAATCTCTTTATTATACCTGATATTATTATTTGGTATTGCGATTTATGGCAACAAGATGTCTAAAGCTGGCCAAAGCATTGTCAATAATCCACTGGTATATTCTCTTTCCTTAGCAGTGTATTGCACAGTATGGACCTATTATGGCAGTGTAGGTAGAGCTGCAGAGACAGGTTTGGGATTTGTGGCAGTTTATCTAGGTCCTACCATCATGGCACCGATATGGTACATGGTCATGCGCAAGATGATTTTGATTTCCAAACAATTAAGGGTCACTTCTATAGCTGATTTTCTTTCATCCCGATATGGCAAAAGTACTTTTATTGGAGTCATCACCACGATCATATTAGTATTTGGCATCATTCCTTATATTAGTATTCAACTAAAGGCTATAGGCTATAGTTTTGACCTTATTACCAGTCAAAATAGCAGTAATGAGTTTTGGGATTCTTCCACATTTTATAAGGATAAGGTTAATTATTTCACCATACTTTTAGCAGTTTTTACTATTCTATTTGGTACACGTAGTTTGGACCCTAATGAACGACATGAAGGATTGATTGCAGCTATTGCATTCGAGTCCATCGTCAAATTAATAGCTTTTCTGGCAGCAGGTATTTTTGCCATATACTTTTTATATGATGGTTTAGCCGATGTATTTACTCAAGGAGCCAATAATCCTATCACAAGTCATTTAGTCACTCTAAAAACAAATCCCGCATCAGCTACTAATTGGTTTTGGGTCTTGGTATTGTCAGCAGTTTCGGTCATGTTTTTACCTAGACAATTTCACGTTTCAGTGGTGGAAAATAATAACGTTTCTTTTGTGCGACAGGCATCGTGGTTATTTCCATTATATTTATTTCTAATCAGTTTTTTTGTTCTTCCTATTGCATTAGCTGGAAAATTATCATTGCCGACTGGGTCAGAGCCTGATATGTTTGTCTTGAGTCTGCCCTTATTCCATGGTCATGAATGGCTTGCACTATTGGTATATATTGGTGGATTTTCAGCAGCAGCGAGTATGGTTGTTGTATCCGTCATCTCACTCAGTATCATGGTATCCAATAATTTATTAATGCCCTTTTTGCTCAAGACTCGGACAGCTGCTATTGAAGGTTATGCACTGCTATCAGATAGATTATTATATATCAGAAGAATGGTGATCATCATTATCCTGTTTTTGGCATATGGATTTTACAAATCTGTGAGTAGTAATTTTCCTTTAGTATCTATTGGTCTTATATCTTTTACGGCAATTTTGCAACTTGCACCTGCTGTTTTAGGTGGGATGTACTGGTCACGAGCCAATAAAAAAGGGGCAATTTCAGGTCTTTGGGCTGGATTTTTTATTTGGTTTATTACTTTGCCTATTCCTACATTGGCTGAAAGTGGCATCATTTCAAAATCATTGTTAAGTGATGGTTATTTCTCTATTTCTTGGCTCAGGCCATATGCGCTTTTCGGACTTGAAAATGTAGATCATATTTCCAATGCGTGTATATGGAGTATGATTTTTAATATAGGATTATTTGTTGTTGTCTCTTTATTGACGACCCAAGATGTGGACGAATTGGCACAAGGAGATATCTACGTCCATATCGAAAAATACTCCAATACACCTGATATGGAAGTCATACGAAGAGAAGCTTCTGTTCAAAAACTCAAACAACTGTTAATCAGGTATCTTGGAAGTTCCAAAGCTCGATATCTGCTCAAAAATTTTGACGGAGCACTAAGTGATAAAAATGCTGACAATGCGAGCCAGGAATTTATAAATTATGTAGAAAAAACATTGACAGGTGCTTTTGGATCTGCTTCTGCCAAACTCTTATTAAGTACAGATATCAGAAGACAGAGTGTCACCCTAGAACAGCTAAATGAACTATTAAATCAGACAAAAGACATCTTAGAATACAGTCAGGCCCTTGAAGAAAAAACGACTGAACTTACAAAAACAACGCAGGAACTTGCCGCTGTAAATACACAACTCAAACAACTGGATGTACTCAAAGCAGAATTTATATCCACAGTCACTCATGAACTGAGGACACCGATAACTTCCATAAGGTCCTTTGCTCAGATGATGGAAAAAAAAGAAGACCTTTTGCCTGAGCAAAAAAAGGAATTTCTGGGTATCATTCTCAAAGAATGTGATCGCATTAAGCGCCTAATCAATCAAGTACTAGAAGTAGAAAAAATAGATGCTGAAGTTGATTCTCTAGGTGAATCATCTTCTATAGATAGTACAGTCAGGCTAGCTTTATCTCGTTTGCAACCACAGATAGAAGAAAAAAATATTGACTTAAGTTATCAATCATCTGATCATACAATAATGGTCAACCTTGCTGAAGACAAAATGCTGCAAGTGATACTCAATCTACTCTCTAATGCATTAAAATTTTGTGATGCTCAAGCAGGTATTATAAGGGTTACTCTTGATAGAAACTATACTGAAAATGCCACATATCTCAAAGTATATAACAATGGACAATACATTTCAGAAGAATACCACACTAAGATATTCGAAAAATTTACGCAAGTAAAAGATGGCAATCTGGCAAAACCTGAAGGTAGTGGATTAGGTTTGTATATTACGCGCAAATTTGTAGAGCAAGCTGGCGGAAAGGTTTCTTTTATTTCATCAGAAAAAGAAGGGACCACTTTTATATAACAATTTCCATGATAAGATGATACTTATTTCTTTGAAATCCACTTGAAGTATTTAAATTCAAACAAATTGACTGAATAATCTGCATAATATATTATTAATTCTTTACTTTGCGTTTTCTAAAGTCACTTTAATATTTAAATATGTCACAGACTTCAAAAAAAATCATGATTGTAGATGATGAACCCAATATTGTTTTGGCATTAAAATATTTAATGGAAGAAGAAGGTTTTGACGTACATTGTTATTATGATGGTGACACAGCTGTAGAAAATGTGACAAAAGTAGTCCCAGATCTCATAATATTGGATGTGATGATGCCTGGAAAAGACGGTTTTTCTGTTGCGAAATATATAAGAAATCAACCAGCATTAGAAAATACAGCTATCATATTTCTC
>DLGT01000143.1 GCA_002482845.1 Saprospiraceae bacterium UBA7687 | reverse complement strand
CATATCTCATATCTCATATCTCATCACCCATCTCTCATCTCTCATCACCCATCACTCATCTCTCATCTCTCATCTCTCATCTCTCAAAAAACAACCACCTTCTTATAGACAATCTTACCATCCATCTTTATCTTAACAAAGTAGGTCCCTGCTGGATGCGATAGAAGATCTACTTCATCACTTAACGTATTTTTTTCAAACACTAGCTTCCCCATATGGTTGAAAACCTGAATGACAGCATTACTCGCCCTTTGGTTTTGTATAAGAATTGAAAACTTGCCTGAATTTGGATTTGGAATGATCTTGATGTCATTGTTATAGTCTGTAGGATCCGTAGACGAACAAATATCTATGTATAGTGCTTGCTGTGTACTTGCCATACAATTATTTTCATCTGTATAGGTATAAGTAATTTCTTGAATACCAGGTATAATCATTTCTGATGACAGTATCCCATTAACAATATTTTCACCTGTATAAATTCCACCTTCAGGTTTGCCACCACTTAGATTTATAGGCAATTCAGAAAGACAGATTGTGTCTTTCTCAAAATTAAGACTTACTTGTGGTAAAGGATTGACAGCTACTTTGATCGTATCAGACCCTATTTTACAACCTTCTTCATCAGTACTTATGACACTATACTCGCCTGATTCATATACAATGATTTCTTGGGTAGTTGAGCCATTACTCCATTGGTAGACAGATGATTGTGTAGTGGAAAGTATCACAGAGTCACCAATGCAAAATGTATTCGAACCACTACTTATGATTTGGTTTGTTGACTTGGGAGCAATGGTCCATGTTTGTGTGTAGGTTGTATTATAAGATTCATCTCTCAGGAGTAGGGTAGTGTCTTGGACAATAGCTTTCAAGGTATTTTCATTACCTGAAAGTTCGTTTTCCAATATTACTACAGAGTCTAAATTGGTGCCAATTGGTATACCATTAAGCTCCCAAATTACTTTTAATGTGTTGGGATTAGGTTTTATGAGAGATAGATGAAATGTCTTTTGGTCACAAATTTCTGCTTGGCTAGTTTTGGGATAAAAGTCCATAATAGTAGATCCCACTAAATTTTGAATTCGTTTTACAGTAGACTCTGAACAAACAGCACAAAATTCTCTTCCTAAAAATCGCATTTTACAGTCATTATGTGGTCTATACCAACTAGCAGATTGACCACCACAACAATGTTGGTGAATGCCGATATTTTTAAAACCCATCCAATTTTTCCATTTCACTTTTGTAGGGTCAGTTTCTTTGGTCATGTTTGTCCGTTCATTGGCATATACATCTCCAGCGTAATACTCATCAGCCAGAAAAGCAAATGAATGCCCCAACTCATGAACAGCCACTTCAAAACTTGATGGTCCATTAGTAGCTGTGGCAAATGCTCCACCTGAACCACCATAATAAGGAGAATTACCTAATATAACTACTTGATCATAATTCGGAAAATTGCTTGCAAGCACCTTAGCTATATTGCCATTTTTGGTAGGTACGACCAGTCTATGGATGTTCGCATAGTCAAAAGTCACACCGAGATAGGTATTGGGATTAGATACAGGTACATTGGCTGACGAGCTATCGCTTGCTGTATTTGGATGCTTTACACCCGACTCTTCTGAGATAACTTCTATGGCAAAAACATTAAAATATTCTTTATAATTTGACCATGGCGCTTGGCTAAAAAGGTATGTGCTCATCTCTGTTGCATTCAGGAGAAATTTTGCCTGTTCTGTTGCCGTATATCCATCTCCCATGACTACAATATTTATAAACTTATCCTTGCTACCTTGATATTGGATAGTATCTACTTTGAAAACTTGCGCTAAGGCAAATTGACTTATGGTCATGAAAAAACAAATGATAATAGCTCTATATAATATCATGATTTAGATTTTTAAGGTGATTAGTTCTATAGGTGACGCTCCATTGATTGTTTCTTCTATTTTAATATACTTACTTTCTGCATTCAAAGGTAACCTCATGAAAAATTCTTCTTTAGTCAAAATAACTGTTTGTGTAGCAAGACCATCTTGCTCATGACTATGTTCCATTTTTTTGAATAATGGATGGTCAAGATAATGTGTACTCAAAACACTAGTATCACCCAAAATTGAAAATACAAGTTTGTTTGGATTATCCAATAGGATAGACTGAGGTTTGATCCTGCCTTTCGTTTGTGTAGTCTGTTTTAGTTTTAATTGACTTTTTGAATCCCTTTCTGTTCGACTAATATCCATTACAAGAAAACAAATGACATCTTCAGTAATGTCACTTTCAAATAACTCTACCAATGATATTCTCTTTGATGTATGGCACCCAAAGAGAAATAGCAAACCAAAAATCACCAACAAAATCGCAAAACGTATTCTAATTACCATGAAAATCAATTCTAAAGCAAATAAAGTTATTTACATCAACAAGTCATAATTTTTTAAGCACTCTTTTTCATCATGATGCATCTACACTTATACCACAACATCGTTCAAGCTTCAATTTCAATTTGTAATATTGCCAAATAGTAAAACACCCAATACCTAATTTTCGTCCTTGATGCTGATTCCAATGAAGACTGATGAGCGAAAGTCTTTACTGTTTTTCACTTTCGACAATTGTTCGTCGTAGCGTCCCCACTACGATGCAATATCATCAGGCATCCTGCTTGCGTTAAACCAAAATGATGAGCGAAAGTCTCCACAGCATATCACTTTCGACCATTAAAATATTACCTTACAAAATGCGAAGCAAACTCTGCACAAGCAATCGTGTGCAGCTT
>DLGT01000148.1 GCA_002482845.1 Saprospiraceae bacterium UBA7687 | reverse complement strand
TATGTAATCCCACTGAGTTCCCACCGAGTTCCCACTGAGTTCCCACCGAGTTCCCACGAGTTCCCACTGAGTTCCCACTAGATCCCACTAGCGTCGACCAAAAAACACTACCCTAATTCAAGGTCAAATCAATTTAATTGCTCTTATAACGAAAATTTGCTGATTTAATTTGTCAAAATTATCCAGCAAATTATAATTTGAATGATAATTATGTCAAAAATGCTGTCAAAATGTCATTAATATTCTGATGGCATAAACTTTGACTTAAAAGAGACATCATCAAATCATGTTTTAATTATGTCTAAAGGTAATATATCAGTACAAGCGGAAAATATTTTTCCAATCATCAAAAAATTTCTTTATTCTGACCATGAGATCTTCCTGAGAGAATTAGTCTCCAATGCAGTCGATGCCACCACCAAAATCAAAACACTAGCCCTCAAAGGCGAAATGAAAGATGAATTGGGCGATATCAAAATCGAAGTCAAAATCGACAAAGAAAACAAAACCCTTCACATCATCGACAAAGGTATCGGTATGACCGAAGATGAAGTCAACAAGTACCTGAATCAAATGGCTTTTTCGTCTGCTGAAGAATTCCTTTCAAAATACAAAGACGATGCAACCATTATTGGTCACTTCGGTCTAGGATTTTACTCTGCATTTATGGTGGCAGATAAAGTAGATGTCATCACAAAATCTTATAAAACAGATGCTCCCGCAAACATATGGTCATGTGATGGCAATCCTGAATACACTATTCACCCACATGACAAAACAGAACGTGGTACAGAAATCATTCTCCACATCAATGATGAAAATAAAGAGTATCTAGAAGAATATAGAATCAAAGAATTACTAAATAAATATTGCAAATTTTTACCTGTAGAAATAAAATTTGGTACAAAAACGGAATCTACATGGGAAGGCGAAGGTGATGATAAACAGGAAATCAAAACAGAAGTGGATGATATCATCAACAATCCACACCCTATCTGGAAGATGAAACCAGCTGATCTTACAGACGAAGATTATAAGAAGTTTTACAACGAACTTCACCCTTTTAGTCAGCCGCCATTATTCTGGATACATTTGAATATTGATTATCCTTTTAATTTGACGGGTATTTTGTACTTCCCTAAATTGACCAATAACTTTGAAGTTCAAAAAAACAAAATCCAACTATACAGCAATCAAGTATTTATCACAGATGATGTCAAAGAAATAGTACCAGAGTTTCTGATGCTTCTCCATGGTGTGATCGACTCACCAGATATTCCACTGAATGTATCTCGTAGTTACCTACAATCTGATAGCAATGTCAAAAAAATAAATACCTACATCTCCAAAAAAGTATCTGAAAAACTTCAGTCTCTATTCGAAACAGATAGAGCATCTTACGAAGATAAGTGGAAAGAAATCAGCACTTTCGTAAAATATGGTATGATCTCAGACGAGAAATTTAATGAAAAAGCAATGGGATTTGCTTTGCTAAAAAATCTTGACGGCGTACACAGCACATTGGAAGAATACAAAGAAAAAGTAAAGGCAACCCAAACTGACAAACACAATAAACTGATCTATTTGTATGCCAATGACCCGAAAGCGCAACATAGCTATATCAAAGCAGCAAAAGATTATGGTTATGATGTGCTAGAAATGGATACCATCATAGACAATCACTTCATGCAGCACATCGAGTACAAAGGCAATGAAGTAACATTCGTCCGTGTGGATTCTGATACACCTGACAATCTCGTACAAAAAGACGAAACAAAAGAGTCCGTACTTAGTCAAGCAGACCAAGATAAGGTAAAAGATATATTCACCAATAATGTGAAAAATCTAGGCATGGGTCAGATAGAGTTAAAACCATTGTCACCTACAGATCATCCTGTGACCATCACCAAACCAGAATTTATGCGTAGGATGAAAGAAATGCAAGCTATGCAAGGTATGGATATGGGCATGTTTCCAGATAGCCATAATGTAGTCATCAATACCAATCACCCACTCATCGCAGACAAATTGGTCAAGATGAAAAGTGAAGAAAAGAAAGCAGATTTTGCAAACTATCTCCACGACTTAGCACTCCTAAACCAAAACATGCTTAAAGGCGAAGAACTTTCCGCATTTATAGCAAGAAGCTTGGAGTTTGTGAAGTAATATTAGATACATAATGTATAAAAAGCCGTAAAGCAAGTATTGTTTTGCGGCTTTTTTGTTTGCTTGATGGCATTAATGTTGGTAGCTATCCTTGATGGAGGTTACAAATTGTGATGTCCAATCTTCAAGCTCGTGTTTATTTGATCTTGGATATTAATTTCTCATTGAGATCATCAAATATATCTGTCCATCTGAAGTTGGCTTCTAACGACTCAGTAGATTTATTTGTTCCATTCTTTCTTATTTTAATGTCCTAGTGAAAATATCTCTGTTGATATTTTAAATTTATTTTCCAATTTGCAGTATCAAGAACTAACCAAATTGTTTCAATAATTTCCATAGTTGCTGATGTGGTTTAAATGTACTTGTATAAAGTCAGTGAATATAGTTCATCAAAACTATATTCCATCTCCACCATTAGTTTTCCATCTTTAAATGTTCTAGTGATATATCCAAAATCTGTAAATTCCTTCGTAAGATTACCGTTTTCGTCAAAAGTATTGACTTGTTTCTCATTTTCTCCAATTTGTCTGGAAAGTATCTTGCCTTTATCATTGTATTCGTAATTGATTGACTCAGATACTTCTCCGTTTAAGAAAACCTTTTTACTGATGACTTCATACTTTCTATTGAAGATATATGTTGCCGATAAATCCATCTTACCTGCCACGCTCTTATCTTCTTCATATACATCTTCCTTTAAAGAATTGTCATCCAAAAAAACTATGTCACTATACTTTTTATAACATTTACCAAGAGGTCCTAATTCTTTCATTATTTCTTCATGAGTTGGGTTTCCGCCTAAACCTTCTTTGACCATGTCTATCAAATCTTGTGGTATATTTGAGATGAAATTAAACCTAAATCCTTTGTCAATTGTCTCCCTATTAATATCAAATTCTAACATTATATTACATTTAGCACTTATAGGCAAAATTCCGGAAACTTCATCATATTTTGCTTCGAATTGGATATTATTTACATCCATATTTTCTTTAATAAGTCGAAGTGACTTAAGTCTATTTTGTTCATCATATGTAAATATATTTTTTTCATTCATTATACTTTTATCATCATTTGGGTCTTTCATTTCTTTGAAAATAACATTTCCTCTTTGATCAAATTCAAAAGATTGATATGAAAATAAATTTAAAAAAGGTGGTTGGTCTTCAATTTTAAGGATGCTATTGTGCAAAGTATAATTTGTTTTGCCTGACAGCTTTAATTTTTTGTTTTCTCCATTAATATTGATTAAAGTATCTCCATTTTGTTCACCATCCATTTCTATTAAATATGTCTTCTTTGTATAGTTTTCTCTTATAAAATCTACTTTGCCCGAAGAATTTAAACTTGTCAACAATTCTACAATAGAATGTTGAGCACTTTGAGTGAGAGGAAATAAAAGTAAAAGGAAAATTAAGAATCTCATAATAATAATTTTAAGTTATAAATTAAATCTCAAAATTATAAAAGATTTTGACTTAATTCTCAATTTGAGTTTTAATTTTTATGCGAACCTACAGGCTCTACCATGCATGATGCTCATCAGCAAGTCTTATTTTGCAATTGCCGACCTATTTTTTACGAATTTATAATTGATCATCAACTATCTATATTTCATATTTCTTAGGTGGTAAATATATATTTCTTTTTTAAAACTGAAGTTAACGAATTGTGTCATTTGCCCAATTTTAGCTTGATGTATGGGAAAGCAGAGAATTCAGATTGTTTGGATTGCTCAGATTGCTTTTGTTCGACTAGTTTTTTACTAAACCTTTCCCGCCCCAAATCAGTTACATCACCATAAATTATCATCCTTTATGAATCCATTTTTGTTTCCATTTACGACGCCATATGGTGTTCCTCCATTTGATCTTATTAAAAACAGTCATTTTGCACCTGCCATCACGCAAGGCATAAGTCAGCAAAAGAGCGAAATAAAAGACATCATCGAGAATGCTGCTACACCTGATTTTGCAAATACTATAGAAGCAATAGAAAATTCAGGACAGATCATAAAGCTTACAGCAGCAGTACTTTACAATCTTTCTTATGCAAATACAAGTGCGTCGCTACAAAAAATCATGCAAAAAATAGCGCCTAAATTATCAGCGCACAATGATAAGATATTTATGAATGTTGCCCTTTTTAGAAAGGTCAAATTTGTATGGGAAAATAGAAAGCAGCAGAAAATCACAGGTGAAAAATTGAGACTGCTAGAAGTTTATTTCAAAACTTTTGTCAGAAATGGCGCAAACCTAAAGGCGCAAGATAAAAAACGAGTAGCCGACATCAACCAAAGATTGACGGTTTTAAGTCTTGAATTTGGTAAAAACATTCTAGCTGCCACCAATGAATACCAACTTATCATCGACAACGAAAACGAACTTGCTGGCCTTCCATCATCAATCATATCTGCCGCAAAAGATACGGCCGAAACGCACAATATGCCTGAAAAATGGGTGTTTACTTTGCAAAATGCGAGTGTAATACCTTTTCTCCAATATGCCGAAAATAGGATGCTGCGCAAAGAGATTTGGACAGCTTATACAAACAAAGGTAACCTCGGTGATAAAAATGATAACAATGCCATCGTAAAGGAAATGGTGAAACTCAGAGCAGAGAAATCTAGTTTGCTAGGGTATCAAAGTCATGCGCATTATGTACTTGAAGAACAAATGTCAAAATCTCCCGATCAAGTACAAGAATTGCTTACCAAATTGTGGCAGCCAGCCATTGAGATGGCTAAAAATGAAGCAAGTGACCTTCAAAAAATGATATTGGAAGAAGACAATAATTTTATGCTTCATGCTTTCGATTGGAGATATTATGCCGAGAAGCTTCGTAAACAGAAGTATGACATTGATGAAGAAGAAATGAAACCATACTTTGCGTTATCAAATGTACAGAAAGGGATTTTTGATGTGGCAAATAAACTGTATGGCATCAACTTTACCTTAAATGAAGGGCTGCCCACTTATCATCCCGAAGCTCATGCCTATGAAATGAGAGAGTCTACTGGAAAGCTGTCAGGAATTCTTTATCTCGACTTTTTCCCAAGAGACAGTAAACAAGGTGGCGCGTGGATGACCAGTTTTGTAGAGCAAAAAAAGCTTGGTAGTAAACGAGTCTTACCAGTCATCTCTATCGTTTGTAATTTTACAAAACCAACGGGCGAGATACCTTCTTTGTTGACATTTGACGAGGTGATCACATTTTTTCATGAGTTTGGACATGCTTTACATGGCTTGCTTTCAGATGTACATTATACAACCCTTGCTGGAACAAATGTACCCACAGATTTTGTAGAATTACCATCCCAAATCATGGAAAACTGGGCTGCCGAACCTGAAGTATTAAAATCTTATGCTTTTCATTACGTCACAGGCAAACCAATACCAGCATCACTCATTAAAAAGATGGACAAAAGCAGTAAGTTTGGTCAAGGATTTGCCACTGTCGAATATCTGGCAGCATCACTTTTAGATATGACTTACCACACTTTCAGTGGTCAAGCAAATGTAGAAGACGTTTCTGCATTTGAAGATTCGTTTTTTGAAAACTTGGGTTTAATACCTGAGATCATATCAAGATATCGAAGTACGTATTTTAGTCATATTTTTGCAGGTGGATATTCTTCGGGATACTATAGCTATATTTGGTCAGAAGTGTTGGATGCTGATGCATTTGCTTTATTTAAGCAGAATGGTATTTTTGATGCTGAAACTGCATCATCTTTTAGAAAAAACATACTAAGCAAAGGTGGCACCATAGACCCAATGGCACTTTACATAAAATTCAGAGGACAACAACCTAGTTTAGAACCATTACTCAATAAACGTGGGCTAAACAAAGGACTTAAATAGTTTATTTATTTGTTTATAGCACATTGATAATCAAACGTTTCCCTTAAGGGCTAGGGTAAAAAACGTTTGATTATCATACCATTTTTATTTTCGAAGTTGAATTAAGTTGTAATTATTTATTCAAAATAGCCAGCGGAATGTACCGAATTTAGATAGATTCCGCTAGCTATTCGACATGAAGAGCATCTTGAAGGTCAATTTCAATATGTATGATTACATGGCTTTGAATATTTTTTTTACCTTCCAATTTCCAAATATTCATACTATTTAGATGGCAGTTTTAGTCTTTTTGCTACCAAAATAAACTTTTTATAGACTTTCGTTTGGTTATTAAATCTGCATAGTATAAGTTTGTGCCATGAAGTTGAATCAATCCACATTTGCGGCATTTTATTTTTGGTACTTTTATTTTAAAATAGAGTAGCAGGACTTTTGTTTGTATATGTGTCAAAAATAAAAAGGAGTTCTGTTGCAAAAACAGGCTCCTTTTTTCGTTTTAACCATTTAATATTTAGGTGTTATGAGCAACGAAAAAACATTAAAAGTGGCCATCCAAGGTTATCCTGGATCATTTCACGATGTAGCAGCCAAGAGATATTGGAAAGACCAATCATTGGCATTAATTCCAGCTGACTCTTTCGATATACTTGCGGATTTGCTTCGTGACGGTACAGCAGATGTAGCTGTCATGGCTATTGAAAACTCTATTGCTGGTACCATTTTACAGAATTACCGCATTCTGAGAGAAAATGGATTTTGGGTAAGTGGTGAAATTTATCTTCGCATAAAACATAATTTATTGGCCATAAATAGTGCGTCCATAGAAGATATCAAAGAAGTAGCTTCGCATCCTATGGCCATCAATCAATGCAGACAATTCCTGAGCCATTACCCGCATTGGAAACTGATAGAATCAGAAGACACTGCTCTAAGTGCAAAAAATGTGGCAGATAAAGGCAAGGTCTCCAAAGCCTGTATTGCTAGCTCAGTGGCAGCAGAGTTGTACGGTCTGCAAGTGCTACAGCCAAGTATAGAAACAAGCAAAACGAATTATACAAGGTTTTTTATTGTCACCAAAGAAAAAACCGCTCCACCTACAGATGCAGATAAAGCATCGATATACATCAGGGTCCAAGACAAAAAAGGTCAATTGCTGAAAGTTCTACAAGTCATTCAACAACATGATCTCAATATGAGCAAACTTCAGTCATTCCCTGTAGTGGGTAGTTTTCGAGAGTACTTTTTCCACTTAGATATAGAGTTTGACCACATTGACCAATACTTAGGATTAAAAGAAGATCTTAAAGAACTGACTTTTGAATGCGAGGAGACTGGTATTTACAAAAGCGCAGATATCTCTTCCATCCTTGAAAAACAACATTCATTAAATACAACTATAATATCATGATCATAACAGCAGCCAATAGATTGAATGATGTGACTACCTATTATTTTGCCAGGAAGCTAGCTGAAATTGATGCCATGAATAAAGATGGCGGCTCACTTGTGCTTAATCTTGGCATAGGTAGTCCCGATTTAAAACCACACCCATCTGTAACAGACAAACTAATGGAAGCACTTGCCCATGAAGACGCAAACAAATACCAATCTTACAAGGGTATTCCGCCTCTCAGAAGTGCTTTTTCGTCTTGGTATAGCCGAAATTTTGACTATCATCCTGATCCCAATACGCAGATTCTACCACTTATAGGTTCCAAAGAAGGAGTCATGCATGTGAGTATGTCTTTTCTAAATCCCGGTGATGAAGTATTAGTACCAAATCCTGGCTACCCATCTTATGGTATTTGCACAAAACTAGCAGGTGGCGTTGCTGTGGATATGACTTTATTAGAACACCTTGGCTGGAAACCTGATCTAGATGCACTCGAAAAACAAGATTTGAGTAAGGTAAAACTGATGTGGATTAATTATCCAAATATGCCTACAGGCGCAAAAGCCGATCTTGATTTTTTCGAGAAACTAGTACATTTCGCTAGAAAAAATCAGATACTCATTTGTCACGACAATCCATATGCTTTTATTCTCAATGACCATCCACTTAGTATTTTTAATGTCGCTGGTGCGGAAGATTGCGCTATAGAACTCGTGTCTCTAAGCAAATGTTACAATATGGCTGGCTGGCGTGTAGGTGCAGTTGTGGGTGCAAAACCGTATATAGACACCATCATGACATTCAAAAGCAATATGGATTCTGGTATGTTTAAACCAATTCAAGAAGCGGCCGCAGTTGCCCTCAATCTTGGTCAAGACTGGATAGATACGTTAAATGACCAATATGCTGATCGTAAAAAAGCGGCTTGTGATATCATGACTTTATTAGGTTGTAATTTTCAAGAGGATGGCGCTGGACTTTTCGTTTGGGGCAAAATTCCCGAAAAAGCAGGTAATTCCGAAGCGTTGGCAAATAAAATATTGTATGAAACAAGGGTATTCATCACGCCTGGACATATATTTGGTTCTCAAGGAGATCAATATCTTCGAATTTCGTTGTGCAGTCCTGTGGAAGATATGTTAGCAGCCTTATATAGGATTCAAACTGGTTTTGTAAATATCGGATTATGAAGATAACAGTTATAGGTTTAGGATTGATAGGTGGCTCGATAGCAAAAGATCTAAAATCCCAACTCAACGTAAAAGTTTATGGTGTAGATGCTTCTGAATCTCATCAAAGACTAGCATTAGATCATGCTTTGGTCCACGAAATAGTTTCTTTGGATGAAGGACTAAAATTGGCAGACATTGTGATATTGGCCATTCCTGTGGATAAAATCGAAGGTATATTGCCCAATATTCTAGATCAAATCGACCAAAAAACTACAGTCATTGATGTAGGTTCTACCAAAAGTGATATTTGTAATGCCATCTCATTGCATCCAAGAAGAAGTAGATTTGTAGCTGCTCATCCATTGGCAGGAACAGAATTTTCAGGACCAGCTGCTGCGCTAAAAGGTCTTTTCCAAAACAAAAAAAACATCATTACAGAACCAGAAAAGTCTGATGTAGATGCGTTAGAATCAGCATTAAAAGTATTCGAAAGCCTAGGAATGGTGACATCTTTTATGACCGCCGAAGAACACGATAAACATTTGGCCTATGTTTCGCATTTGTCACATGTGAGTTCATTTATGTTGGGTCTGACAGTCCTAGATATCGAAAAAGATGAAAAACAAATCTTCGATCTTGCAAGCACAGGATTTGAGAGTACCGTTAGACTAGCAAAAAGCAATCCTAAAACATGGTCGGCTATTTTTGGTAAAAATAAAAAATATCTCCTAGAAGCATTGGACAGCTATATCGTTCATTTAGAAAATTTCAGACATCACATCAGTGAAAACAATACAGAAGAAACTGAAAAATTGATGAGAAAAAGTAATGACATAAAAAGAATATTGAAGTAAAAATCATAAGTATAATTTTAATAAGAATCTAAAAAATGATTGTGTTATGGTAAATTTATTTGAAAACCAAAAGAAACCAATTCTCATCGCAGGCCCATGTAGCGCTGAGACTGAAGAACAAGTGATCGAAACAGCAGTAAGACTTGCCAAGACAGGCAAAATTGATGTATTGAGAGCAGGCATTTGGAAACCACGTACTCGCCCAGGTGCTTTCGAAGGTATCGGTGCCAAAGGTCTGCCTTGGTTACAAAAAGCCAAGGAACTCACGGGGCTACCGATAGCAGTAGAAGTTGCAAAGACATCACATGTAGAGCTATGTCTTGAGTTCGGAGTAGATATCCTGTGGATAGGTGCTAGAACTACGGTCAATCCATTTGCTGTCCAAGAGATAGCCGATGCTTTGCGTGGTATCGACATTCCAGTATTGTTAAAAAATCCGATCAATCCAGATCTAGCTCTTTGGTTAGGAGGTATGGAACGTCTTCAGAAAGTGGGACTAACAAAGTTAGGTGCCATTCACAGAGGGTTTTCATCAGCTGGCGAAAAAATCTATCGTAATCGACCACAGTGGCAGATAGCCATAGATTTCAAAACTGCTATGCCTGAAATACCGATGATTAATGACCCAAGCCACATCACGGGAAGACGAGATCTACTTCATAAAGTGGCACAAAAAGCAATGGACCTTAATTTTGATGGCTTGATGATAGAGTCCCATATTACACCTGATACCGCATGGAGTGATGCAGCGCAACAGATAACGCCCGAAGTCTATGGACAGTTAATTAGCGATCTCATCATTCGCGAATATGACCCTAAAGATCTGAAAGAGAAGACAAAACTCGACCGTCTACGAAAAGAAATAGACATGATAGATGAAGAAATAATGGGAATCCTAGCTTCAAGAATGAAAATAGCTCGTGAAATAGGTATGTACAAAAAAGAAAATAATATGACCATTTTACAGAGCGAAAGATGGAAAGAATTATTGTCTAAGTTTGTAGAACGTGGTACACAGAATGGGCTGAGTGAAGAATTTATCACCCGTGTCATTAAATCTATCCACGATGAAAGTATAGAACAACAAGAAAAAATCATGGAAGGAGAATAGTCGAAGGAAATTTTTCCGTTGGGAATCAAATTATTTGGAGATTATTCCAAAAGTTATAACTTTGAGTGTAATTAAAGCAATAAAAAATGGATGAGAGACCTTGGCTAAAACATTATCCTCCGGGAATTCCTGCAAATATTGATGCAAATCAATACGAAACATTGGTTGATTTCCTGAAAGAATGTTTCCAAAAGTACAGTGCAAACTATGCATTCGAATGTATGGGTGTGAGACTTACTTATAAAGAAACAGATAGGTTGTCCACCCAATTTGCTGCATATTTACATTCTAGAGGTCTTAACCCTGGAGACCGCATTGCCATTATGATGCCCAATTGTTTGCAGTATCCAATAGCTGTATTTGGAGCACTAAAGGCTGGTTTGATCATAGTCAATACGAATCCTCTTTACACTCCAAGGGAAATGTTGTATCAGTTTAACGATAGTGGTGTAAACTCCATCATTATCATGGAAAACTTTGCATCAAATCTTGAATCCATCATTGGGAAAACCAAGATTAATACTGTTATTGTCACAAGCGTAGGTGAGATGTTGGGAAGTATAAAAGGTACATTGGTAAATCTTGTAGTCCGTCATGTCAAAAGAATGGTTCCAAAGTATAATTTAGTCAATACAGTCAATTTCCAACATGCAATCAATGAAGGTAAAAAATTTACCATCAAGGCTTTTTCAAACTGTTCAGACAATGTCATCATTCATCAATATACAGGTGGGACAACAGGTATTTCTAAAGGTGCCATGTTGACTAATAAAAACCTTGTGGCCAATATGGTTCAGATCCGAACCTGGATGCAAAATGATCTAGTAGAAGGCAAAGAAATTACATTGTCGCCATTGCCGATGTATCACATTTTTGCATTTACGGTCAATTGTCTAGCCATGCTTAGTTATGGTGCACACAATGTATTAGTGACAAATGCAAGGGACATCAAGTCTGTCATCAAAGAGTTTGGCAATAATAAAATATCTCTCATGACTGGGCTAAACACATTATTTAATGCTTTGCTCAATCATCCTTCATTTGCAAGTGCCGATTTTTCTTCACTCAAGATTACAGTTGGTGGCGGGATGGCTATCCAAAAAATAGTGGCTGATAGATGGAAAGATGTCACAGGATGCAACCTTACAGAAGGATTTGGAATGACAGAATCTTCACCATTGATATCTGTAAATCCTCTGAATGGCACTGGAAAACAAGGAAGTATCGGCTTGCCTGTATCATCTACAGAAGTAAGAATAGTAAATGATGAAGGCAGAATAATGGCAACTGAAGAAATCGGCGAAATACAATGTCGTGGTCCGCAAATAATGAAAGGTTACTACAACCAACCTGGTGAAACCGAAAAAACGATCACTTCAGACGGATGGTTATGCACAGGTGACATAGGCAAGATGGACGCTGATGGCTTTATTTATATCGTAGATCGTAAAAAAGACATGATTCTCGTAAGTGGATTTAATGTATATCCTAATGAGATAGAGAATGTCGTAGTAGCACATCCAAAAGTCCTAGAAGCAGCAGCAGTAGGAATGGCAGACGCAAAATCAGGAGAAGTGGTAAAACTTTTTGTGGTCAAAAGAGATAGTTCCTTATCAAAAGATGAAATCATTGCTTATTGTAAAGAGAACCTTACGGGTTACAAAGTTCCAAAAGAAGTGGAATTCAGAGATGAACTTCCAAAAACGAATGTGGGTAAAATTCTAAGAAGAGAATTAAAGTAAACTGATGATTCTGAAAGGTAGTATTATTCTTTTTCCTTGCCCTATTGTAGATGGCAAAATAGAAAGTCTTTCGGCAGAAACCTTGACTTGGCTTCACCAAACAGATCATTTTATTGTAGAACGAGCAAAAACAGCCAGACATTTCTTGAAAGCTGTTGGTCATCCTATGCCAATGCAGCAAATTGTCATTCACGAAATCACTAATGATGTATCAGAAAATGAAGATTTTTTGAAAACTAACATTTTTGGGAGGAATATAGGTGTTATTTCTGAAGCTGGATGTCCTGGAGTAGCAGATCCTGGTGCAGAAGTTGCCGATTGGGCACACAAGAATGAGGTCCGTGTCATACCATTAATAGGACCTTCGTCGATATTATTAGCTGTGATGGCTAGTGGATTGGGTGGTCAGAATTTTGCTTTTAATGGCTACTTGTCCAATAAGAAGCCTGAACTCATCACCCAATTAAAAGCACTAGAAATAAAGGTTCAGAAAACGGGACAAACCCAAATTTTTATGGAAACGCCTTATAGAAATGGTTTTGTGGTAGAAACTTGTTTGGCTACATTAAATGATCAAACCAAATTTTGTATTGCCTGTGATATAAATGCACCTTCAGAAGACATTAAACAAATGAAAATTAAGGATTGGAAAAAACAAAAGACGGATATTTATCACAAACGTCCATGCATCTATGTGATAGGCAAATAATTTTTTAAAAAAAAACACTACTTCATTTAACTTTTTATAATCGTTTTGCGTTATAGCAATAATCGGAATATTATTCCAAATATTTTTCCTTTTTCTTCGCTTTTGTTTTATATTAATATTGTTTAACCCTTTAATATATAAAGACATGATGAATCAGGAAGTCCGCACGATTATGACTAAGGATCCAGTCACCGCTAGTCCTACGCAAACCATAGATGATGTAGCATCACTAATGTTTGAAACCCAAACACAGCAATTGCCTGTAGTAGTGGATGGAAAGTTGGTAGGAATGATTACTTCCTACGACTTATGGAAAGCATCTAGAGAAGGTCATGGCACCGATATGCATGTATCAGATGTGATGACTACTAAAGTTGCTCGAATTACTCCAAAAGACAAGGTAGGTACAGCCGCTGAATTGTTTGCAGATAGACGTTTTAAAACGCTGCCTGTGGTCAATTTGGATAATGAATTAAAAGGAGTAGTCACTGCTTTTGATGTCATCAGATGTGCCTTCAAAGAAGAGTATCCTAGTCCGATATTATACCAAGATGTATTCGTTTAGCAATCTTCAAAAAAGAGACATATAAATTGGTCATCAACCAAATGCTCTTTTTGTTTTTATGAATGAAGTTAGTTTCTGGTTTTATAAATAGTCTTATATTAAGCATAGCTTAGAATGGTTTAACCATGCTTAGCTATGCTTTTTGTATAATAAATAAAAATGAGTTTATTATAATTGGATACCCCGAAGTCTATTTTGTAAATCTCAGAATCAATGCCGGCAATAAATAAAGATCGCAAATCAATGCTCCTGCCAAAGTGATTGATATTAATAACCCAACGGTAAATGTAGGAGGATTCACTGAAAAGATCATGCTAAAAAAACCAAAGAATAAAATTATTGTGGTAAAAATTATTGCCTTTCCTGTATCATGTAAGGTTTTCTGAATAGATGCTTCTTTACTAAGTCCTTCATTCAAACACAATCTGTATCTACCTAAAAAGTGAATGGAATCATCTACTGCAATACCAAAGACAATGGCAAACATGATAGAAACGCCTGCTTCTAACTCTATATTAAAAAACCCTAACATCGCAGCTGCAAAGAGTAAAGGCAAAAGGTTGGGAATCAACGCAATAATGACCATTCTGAATGATCGGAATAAAAAACCCATCATTAAAGAGATGATGACAATTGAAAAACCTAGTCCTTTTAATAAACTATTGGTAACATACTCAGAATTTTTATCAAGAATTAGACCAGTACCAGTACGTTTTACCGTGATGATACTAGAATCTATATTATTACTTACCCAATTGTCAAGATTTACACCTAATTTTTTAATGTTTTCGGCGCCAATATCTGTGATACGACTAGATATCCTTGTTTTTTTATTATCTTGGCTTATCAGGATATTTGTTTCATCATTACCTAATCGATCTAGCATACGTTTGGATACTTCAAATTCTTCTTCTGTTTGGGGAAAAAGATATGCACTGTCCATATTTGCATTATTCATCCTATTGATACTTCTATAAAATGTAGCTAAAGAGATAGTAGACTTAATTACGCCTGTAGATTTGATCTTTTGTTCGAGTTTGTCTATCTCTTTGACAACCTTATAATCGCCCGTTTCTAGCGAATCATTTACAAAGATGGCAAACTCTAATGGTCTAAATCCTGCATAATGTTTTTCATAAAATTTAAAATCTTCAGTCACTTTTTCTCCTCTCGGCAAGTTGTCTTCAATGTTATAATTGGTGCTAATCTTTGATATTCCATATACAAAAAGCGCACTCAAAACTAATGAAACGGTAAACAATGTTCGATATCGATTTAAATTCATAAAGTAAATACTATCCAAGAACTTTGTCCAATTAGAGACATGTTTTGACTCACTGATAATCTGATTTTTGTCAAAAAGAGACAATACAGAAGTTGTAAAAAACAAAACCGTAAGGTACGCTATCAAGACTCCTATAGCAGCGTAAATCCCGAAATCCTGAATAGTCATTAGTTTTGAAGACAAAAGTGATCCAAATCCAACAGCTGTAGTAGCAGATGTCAGAAATGTAGCCATTCCTATTTCCTTGATGGTCACTTTCATAGACATAAGCTTGTCCTTTCCTTTATTAAGTTCGTCCACATACTTTGAGAATATATGGATAACGTCTGAAGAACCTACAATCAGCATCACCACTGGGAAAAGAGCTGAAATAGCGTTTAACTCCGCACCAATAAAACCTAAAAAACCCATAAACAACAGTAATCCTAGGGCAATACTACCTAGCGAAATAATAATGCCTATTGGTTTCCTATAGATTAAAACCATAAAGATTGATACCAAAATGATAGAAGACAAAAATGCTAGCAACATTTCTCTCTTCTGAAAATCTACCAATGCTGTTTGAAAATTTGCCCTACCTAATACGTGCGAAGCTTCAAAATTGTATTTATTTATTAGTTTATCCAAAGCTTGCGTCAATGCTCTTGAATCATCTAGCCCTATATTCTCTATAGTTTTGGCTGCAATAACTAACGATGTACCGGTACTATCTATCAGGTTGTAGACAAATCTCTCATCTGATAGAATATTTTGTTTATCTGTCTCATATTTATCAGGCTCATCTATATGAATAAATGGAATCGCTGAAAAGCCAAAAGGCGTTTTTACAGGATATTTTAATTGTGTGAGTGACTGTACTTTTTTGATGTGTGGAAGATTTCTCACTTCCAATCCAAACTCATGAAATTTATTCAAAAAAACGGAATCAAAAACGGTCGGATTGTTCTCAACAGCTATCAATAAAAAATTATCATCTGACTCAAAGTCTTTAGTAAATTTTTGATAAAACTCTAGGTCTGGATCACCTACAGGAAAAAACTGCTCAAATTGAAAACTGAATTTTAACTTTGTGACATAATAACCACTAGCTAAGGCCAGTAAAATAAAAGTCGCAATGATCGCTTGCCTATATTTCAAAAACATGTATAATTACGTTATTTTGCTTAGAAATACGATAAGGTCACTTTTGTTGAAAAAATAGGCAAAAACTTTCTGCTTTATTTGATCAACTTTATTAATTGGTCTGTCGGTATGCTTTCCACACATTGATAAGTCCATTGGTAGAGCTATCAAATGACAATGTTTCTTCTGAATGCTCAAGTTCAGGCAAAATCTTTCCTGCCAATTGTTTGCCTAACTCTACGCCCCACTGGTCAAAACTAAAGATATTCCAAATGATACCTTGCACAAATATTTTGTGCTCATACATTGCTATCATAAGGCCAAGCGTCATAGGATCTAGTTTTTTGAATAAGATAGAATTGGTAGGTTTATTACCCTCAAAAACTTTGAATGGCACCAAATGCATATATTCTTCGGGACTTTTGCCAGACTTTTCAAACTCATCTATCACTTCGGCTTTTGTTTTTCCTTGCATGAGCGCTTGTGTTTGCGCAAAATAATTGGACAAAAGCAAAGTATGATGATTGCCTATCGGATTTTGTGAAATTGCAGGTGCAATAAAATCACAAGGTATCAATTGTGTTCCTTGATGTATGAGCTGATAGAAAGCGTGCTGTCCATTGGTACCTGGTTCGCCCCAAATGACAGGTCCAGTTTGGTAATTTACATCTTGGCCGTTTCTATCTACAAATTTGCCATTACTTTCCATATTCCCCTGCTGAAAATAAGCTGCAAACCTATGCAAATACTGATCATAAGGTAAGATTGCTTCTGACTGTGCACCGAAAAAATTAACATACCATATACCTATCAATCCTAGGATTACAGGCATGTTTTTTTCAAATGGTGTAGTCCTAAAATGTTCGTCCATCGAATGAAACCCTCTCAACAAACTGTCAAAATTATCATAACCAATGGCCAAAGAAATAGAAAGTCCAATAGCCGAAGTCAACGAATATCGACCACCTACCCAATCCCAAAATTCGAACATATTTGCCGGATCTATACCAAATTTCTCTACGGCTGTTTTGTTTGTAGACAAAGCGATGAAATGTTTTTTGATATGTTGTTCATCTCCTGCTACATCTAAGAACATCTGCCTTGCAGTATATGCATTGGACATTGTCTCTTGCGTAGTAAATGTCTTGGATGCTACCAAAAAAAGTGTCGTACTCAGATCAAGATTTTTTGTGGCTTCAGCTATATGAGTAGCATCCACATTTGATATAAAATGTACATTTAAGTGTGTCTTGTACGGTTTTAATGCTTCTGTGACCATCACTGGACCGAGATCTGAACCACCTATTCCTATATTGACTATATCTGTGATCGATTGCCCTGTATATCCTTTCCATTCACCCGAAACTACCATTTCTGTAAATGATTTCATCTTGTGCAATACTGCATCAATCTCAGGTTTTATGTCTTTTCCATCCACTATAATGGATCTATCAGACTTGTCTCTAAGGGCTGTGTGCAGTACTGACCTATTTTCCGTAACGTTTATCCTTTCGCCTGAGTACATCGCTTCTATGGCTGTATCTAACTTACATTCTCGTGCAAGCTCTACCAATATATCCATGGTTTCTTTTGTCAGAATATTCTTAGAATAATCCAAAAGAATGTCTTCAAATTTCAAAGAAAAATCAGTAAACCTATCAGCATCTTCTTGAAAAAGTGTCTTCATCTGTACATCTTCCATTGATTTTTGATGAGAGACAAGTTTGCGCCACGCTTCGGTGGTAGTAGGATTGATATTATAGAGCATTTATTATTAATCGATTATTATGCCGCAAATGTATATACTTTTTTTGTTCATTTCCTTAGAAATAGATTATTTTACCAACTCTCACCATAGTTGAACAATAGTAAATTAATATGATAGAAAACAAAAGTCAATCAAGACAAAACAAAAAATGTAACATTGTACACAAAAAAAGTGTTATTATTGCGTTATTACCTTAGTGTAACAAAAATTAGGTCAAAATGATAGGTCTTCAAAGAATTTTATATACAATCCTGCTACTTGTTTTTGTGGTTTCTGCCACAGATGCGCAAGTTCAAAAATATAAACTAGCCAACGAATATTACAATTCTGGTGAGTATGAAAAAGCTGCACAGCTCTACGAAGCTTTATATCGTGAAAATACAAGAAATAAGAGTTATTTTAATCTTTATATTCAGTGTCTTGTAGATCTTCGAGAATATGCCAATGCTACCAAAATTATAGAAGATGAATTAAAAAAAGACCCAACAGACGTATCTCTTTATGTTTCAAAGGGTAATCTGCTAGAGAGACAAGGTATGCCCGATCAAGCCAATAAAGAATATCGAAAGGCTGTGGATAACCTTAATCCTGACCCATCCAATATTTCGAACCTTGCTTCTACGTTTACCAATCTTGCTAAGTATGATCTCGCCATTGAGACCTATCTTAAAGGTGAAAAAATAGCCAATGTAAAAGATCTTTATGTATACAATCTTGCTGACCTTTATCGAAGATCAGGAGATACCAAAAACATGATCAAATACTACCTGATAACGGTAGAGAAAGAGCAGAATAGTCTCAATGTTCAGACGAGTTTACAAAGATTTTTGGCAGAAGGAGATTATGTGGAGCTCCAAAGACAACTCTACGAAAAAATCCAAGAAAAACCAGATGTCATCTCATATGGTGAATTGTTACAATGGTCTTTTGTCCAGAAAAAAGAGTATGGCAAAGCATTGCGTCAAGCTAGGGCATTAGATAGACAGTTTGAAGAGAATGGAAATAGGGTCTATGCACTTGCAGACATAGCTTATAAGGATGAGGACTATGATACCGCAATAGAAGCTTATCAGTACATAGTGACGAATCACGGAAGGAACACTAGTTATTATCTAGATGCGAAAAGAGGATTACTCAATAGCAAAAAAGCCAAGGTTACCCAAAATTATAATTATACCAAGGAAGATCTATTATCATTAAAAGCTGAATATGTTTCTTTTCTAAATGATATGGGACGAAATACTCAGACAGCTACTTTAATGCAAGAATTTGCCGATTTCGAAGGTCTTTACTTAAACGAACTTGATACGGCTATTATGATCTTGGAAGAATTGAGAAGATTCGGTGGTTTACAGCCTGATATGATCGCAAAAGCCAAACTCTCTCTAGGGGATTATTACTTGATGAGTGGAGAAAGATGGGAAGCGAGTCTCCTTTTCAGCCAAGTAGACAAAGACTTTAAAGAAGGATATATGGGCGAACTTGCTAGATATCGAAATGCGAAGTTGTCATACTACGCAGGTGACTTCGAGTGGGCACAAGAACAATTTAAGATACTCAAAGGTGCTACATCCAAGTTGATATCCAATGATGCGATAGACATGTCTGTATTTATATTAGACAATCTAGGTATGGATACTACAGAAGTGACCCTTCAGATGTTTGCTCAAGCAGATTTGCTGAGTTTTCAAAACAAATTTGAAGAAGCGTTGCTTAAAATGGATTCTATTGCTATTATTTTTCCTGATCATAGCTTAGATGATGATGTTCTTTACACAAAGGCTCAGATATTTAAAAAACAAAGAAAAACAGATGAGATGATCACCATGTATCAGACCATCATCGAAAAATATCCTGAAGATATCCGTGCTGATAATGCTATTTTCGAGCTTGCAGAATTGTATGAAGAAAGTCTCAATGAGCCAGAAAAAGCCAAAGTGCTCTACGAAAAGCTCTTTGTGGATTACAGCGGTAGCACTTTTGCAGTAGAAGCCAGACGAAGGTTTAGGGTATTAAGAGGAGACGAAATTTAACAGCATGAAGATCTTATATAATGTCACTATAAAGGTTGAAACAGCTATTCACACAGAGTGGTTAGCGTGGATGAATTCTGTCCACATTCCTGATGTCATGGCAACTGATTGTTTTGAATCATATAGACTTACCCGGATTTTAGGTGATGATGACGAACATGGAGTAGGATTTGCCATCCAATATGTTGCATCAGATATGGATGTGTTTAATAAATATCAAATGGCACACGCCAAACGACTTCAAAAAGAACATCGCGATCGATATCCCAATAGATATGTGGCTTTTCGGACATTGATGCAAATAGAAGCAGAAGGTTAGCCAGTCACAGGTAGCCATATTCCGAAAGTTGTTTCTTCATTAGGCTTAGATGATTTTACATAGATTTTTCCTTTGTGGTATTCTTCAATAATCCTTTTAGCTAATGAAAGTCCCAATCCCCAACCACGTTTTTTGGTCGAATAGCCAGGTTTGAATACAGATTTGAATTTATTTGGAGGAATACCGTGACCTGTATCTGACAAATCAATACACACATAATTATTTTGTCTGTAAACCTTACATGAGATGGTCCCTTTGCCGTCCATAGCATCGAGTGAGTTGCGTATGAGATTCTCTATCACCCAAGCAAAAAGATGTTTATTGATCATTACAAAAATGTCTTCTTTAGGTGCATCGAAGTTAAAAACTATTTTTCTAGATGCTCGTCTTTGTAAATAATCCTTCACTTCTATCAATTCATCAAAGACATTTGAAGATTGTAGCACAGGTTCAGAACCAATTTTAGAAAAACGATCAGCCACCAATTCAAGCCGATCTACATCTTTTGTTAATTCTTTGAGCACATCCATTTGATCAGGTTGGTCTGCATAGCTATCTTTAAGGTATTCAATCCATCCAAGAATTGCACTAATAGGTGTACCCAATTGATGCGCAGTTTCTTTGGCCATACCAGCCCAAACCCTATTTTGCTCAGCCTTGCGCGAAGAGTTAAAAATAAAATAACCCAAAGCAATATACAGCCCAACCAACAAACCTTGTACAAGCGGAAACAGCTTTATATAGCTAAGGAGCGGAGAATTAAAACAATAAATATATTTAGCGTATCCAAGATTACCTTCAATTGGTACGCCACCAGAACGAAGAAATTCCTTTTTTTTCTTTTCTAGAAACGCTGGATTCGCTAAGTCTTCTTCCTTAAAGTTTTGTCCTTCAAGTACACCATTTTCGTCTTCATAAATGACGGGTAGTGGAAAAGAGTCCCTTACGGTAATAATGAACTCCAAGTAATTTTCATCATATTCTTCCTGATCACTAAGAATTATTAGTCCTTTGATCGCTTCGGTATATAAAACAATATTTTTCTCTTCATTCTTTTTTAGTTTTTCAGCAAGAAAATTGGAATATATAATAGTGGATAAGAGAATTGCTGCTCCTAATACCATCAATATGATTTTCCAATAATTATTATTGCTGAATAATGACATTCTACTATTTAATCCTATAAAACGCCACAAGTTAGGCCATTTATTGCAATTTGGGTTGGAAAATAAAAAAGCCCTTAGATAATTTACAATAATCTAAGGGCATATTTATCTTTAATACTTATCCTTAAAACAAACTAACAGACGTACCTATCATAAATGTATTAAAGTCATAATTCGGATTGTCTTTGAATAACTTCGAGAAGTTGTACCTTGCTATCAAGTCAAATCCCGAGATGTCTAGAGATGCAGTCGCACCATACATCCAATCATTCAATTCATAACCTGCATATCTTTGTTCGCGTATCTTTTCGTTTTGGGTCTTTAAGTGGAATTTTTGTACAGTGTGCACTCTATAACCTACATATCCACCAACTTTCAACTTTGTTTTTTTAGACAGTGCAAAACTCAAGCTAAGCGGTACATTAAGGTATCCAATATTAAGTTTAGGGTTATCTTTTAGGTCTGCCACTTCTTGAAATACTGGCACACCATCCACAGCTGTCAACCTAAGGTCGTTCTCAAGTTTAAATCTGTTTTTAAGGTAACTGATACCATAATTTAAAGCTACTTTACTGTCTTTTCCACCAAGTCTAGCTCTCCTAGTGATGGCAAAATCCCAATACCATGATCCACCTGGGTTTATCTCCGGAGATAAGACACCTGTTGGAGCAGCATTTCCTTGTTGAAGTGCATTGATACCAAACTGTATTTCAAAACTGGTATTAAATTTATTTTTAAAAGGCATATACTTAGATAAACCAAGATTATCATTACCATCATTATTTTGACCTTCTTCATTAGTTTCCGGCCAAGTCGAATAGTCTTCTAGATTTTCAACCTTTTCTTCTGTTGCTGGCACTTCTTCTACTGGTGTCACATCAACAATTTCTGGTTCGGGAAGGACAATACTATTTAACTCAGTTTCTAATGCTGCAGTGATCCCATCTAACTGATCAAGTAATGATATAATCTTTGTCGAATCTGTATAATATCTCATTGACTGGGCATTATCCTTGAGAGACGATAAGTAATATTTTAGGTTTTCAAGTTTTTCAGTATCGCTTTCTTGAGCGTTGACAGAGAATGACAAACCGACAAAAGATAAAATGCAAGTAAAAATTAACTGTTTCATATACATTAGATTTATTTAATTATGGACAAAAGTATGATAAAGTCGTGATTTATTTCATGAAATAACCATAAAACTAGCCAAACGACGATCACAACCTGACTAATCAGAACTTTAAAAAGACGGATTCACTCCGGAAAATGTTTCACCCATTTTAGAATCATTAAAATAATATTCCAAAGGTTTATAATTCTTTATGCCCACATGCTAATAATTATGAGTAATTATCGTTTCTTTGTGTCGTTTTTTTTACACAAAACCCACTTTATGCCTTTAAATGAAGAACACATATTTTCAATTAATTAATCAGACATACTATTTCCCACAGGAAGGATTTGACCTTAATCAAGGTAATCTTACTTTCCATGGTATTTCATTAAAGTATCTTATCGACAAATATGGTACTCCATTCAGACTGACTTATCTACCAAGAATAGGTGATCAGATCAAGAAGGCAAAGAATTTTTTCCATAAAGCCATGAAGGCAAATAATTACAAAGGTGATTATTATTATTGTTATTGTACTAAATGTTGTCACTTCTCACATGTAATAGAAGAAGCACTCGAGCATGATGTACACCTAGAGACTTCATCTTCTTTTGATATCGACATAGTAAGAATCCTATGCGAAAAAGGTAAAATCAGTAAAAAAACCATTTTGATACAAAATGGCCATAAAACTGAAGACTACCTTAACAAAATTGTTGGGTTGATAGACGATGGTTATGAAAATGTTATTCCTGTACTTGACAGTAAGTTGGAATTGGACAGAATTTATGCAAAAACCAAAGGGGATATTACCATTGGGTTGAGAATGGCGATAAATGAAGAGCCACAATCCGCTTATTATACATCTAGACTAGGTATCAGAAGCGCAGACATCATAGACTTCTATAAAACCAAAATCTCTAGAAAAAAGAGAATTCATCTGAAGATGCTCCACTTCTTTGTTGATTCAGGTATAAAAGACAACTTATATTACTGGGGAGAGTTTCGCAAAGCCTTAAAGATTTTTGCTGAGCTTAAGAAAATATGCCCAAGTTTGGACTCCATCAATCTTGGTGGTGGTCTTCCTATACGTAACAACTTGGGATTTGAATATGATTACAAATACATGATCAATGAGCTTGTAAGAAATATCAAGGAAGTTTGTACCGAAGAAGGCATAGACGAACCACATATTTTTACTGAATTTGGCAAATATACCGTTGGAGAAAGTGGCGCTATCATCTTTTCAGTTTTGGAACAGAAACAACAAAATGATTCAGAACTTTGGTACCTGATAGATAATAGTCTCATGAATACAATTCCTGACGCATGGTCTATTTTTGAAAAGTTCATCTTACTACCCGTTAATAAATGGGACAATGAATATTCACGAGTGAGTATCGGTGGAATCAGTTGTGATCATTCAGATTATTACAATTCTGAAGACATGAATCAGGAGATCTTCTTACCTACCTACGATCCTGACAAAGAAGAACCACTTTATCTTGGGTTTTTCCACACAGGAGCATATCAAGATGCCATTAGTGGTTATGGTGGTATTAAACATTGTCTGATCCCATCTCCACAGCAAATCATTATAGATCGTGATGAAAAAGGTAACATGGTAGACAGACTTTATAGAGAGGAACAAACCGTAGACCAAATGCTCAAAATACTTGGATACTAAATGTCATACATTTTTTAATACAAATATTACTCAATATTAGAACATAAAATAATATGCAGATTACTGAATTTTTAAAGACTCATTATAAACATTTTAATGCGGCGGCTCTGATCGATGCAGCAGATGGTTATGTAGCTCATCTCAATGAAGGTGGCAAAATGATGATCACACTTGCAGGCGCAATGAGTACTGCTGAGTTGGGCAAATCACTCGCTGAAATGATCAGACAAGATAAAGTCCAAATCATCTCTTGTACTGGTGCAAACCTAGAAGAAGATATCATGAATCTAGTAGCACATTCTCATTACAAAAGAGTACCAAATTATCGTGAACTAAGTGCACAAGATGAATGGGATTTGTTAGAAAACCACTACAATAGAGTGACGGATACCTGTATCCCTGAAGAAGAAGCATTCAGAAGACTACAGAAACATCTCATCCAAGTGTGGAGCGATGCAGAAGCAAAAGGTGAGCGATATTTTCCACATGAGTTTATGTACAAAATGTTGCTGAGTGGCGATCTAGAACAATATTATGAGATCGATCCAAAAAATAGCTGGATGCTAGCTGCTGCTGAAAAGAATATTCCTATCATCGTACCAGGATGGGAAGATAGTACCATGGGAAATATCTTTGCATCTTACTGTATCAAAGGCGAACTAAAACCTTCTACGACCAAAAGCGGCATCGAATATATGATGTGGCTAGCGGATTGGTATCCAAAAAATAGTGGTGGCAAAGGCGTAGGATTCTTCCAGTTGGGTGGAGGAATAGCAGGTGACTTCCCGATATGTGTCGTACCAATGTTATACCAAGATATGGAGATGCATGATATTCCGTTCTGGTCATATTTCTGCCAAGTGAGTGATAGTACCACAAGTTACGGATCTTACTCTGGCGCAGTACCCAATGAAAAAATCACTTGGGGCAAACTTGATATCCACACACCAAAATTTATCGTTGAGAGTGACGCGACCATTGTAGCACCGTTGATTTTTGCCATTATTTTGGGTTGGTAAAAGTAGATAAATCTAATTTTTAATTGATATAAAAGGGAAATCTGTATTTTGATATAGATTTCCCTTTTTTTTAGATCATTCAAAAATATGAACACTAAAAAAATACTCAAATTAGCAGAAAGCGAAATAAATACAAAGTATGGAAAATTTCAAGAATACTTGTATGGTGATGGTCACAACAACTTCATTGCTATTACGATGGGCCATGTCTCCGGATCTGAAAATGTTTTGTGCAGGGTTCATTCCACTTGTATTTATGGACACTATTTTAATAATATCGATTGTGACTGCCAATCTCAATTAGATAATGCACAAAAACTTATCCAAGCTGAAGGTCGAGGCATAATCATCTTACTTGATCAAGAAGGTAAAGGTAATGGTCACTTAGCCATAATGAAAAGTAAAGTATATAAAGACCTAGGTTATCCACAATCCAAGGCATATGAAGCGGCAGGTTTCCGATCAGATGCGCGTGACTATGCAGGTGCAGCCTTTATTATCAAGGACTTAAAAATTGATTCTATTGTCATGATCACAGATAATGTAAACAAGATCAAAACGCTTACTGAACTTGATGTAAAGGTCATTGATATTAAAACTGCTCAAATTTAGGAGCACACAATACATCAAAAGCTAATAGTTCAAAAGATTGAAAGCATAACAGTTTTACTACTTTAACATTTAGTGTTACCTGACCACATTTTAAAAGTCTCAACTAGATAAAAAATAATATCAAGACCAATATTTTGTCTATAATTATAATAAACCATAGAATATGAGATTTTGAATAGTGATATTTCTGAGTGTTTTCACAACAAATATTTCACATATGTAGTTGGTAGACATGTACTTAATCTCAAAAAATAAATAAAAAGCAGACCAAACCATGATAATTAATGTTCGTTTGTTGTATAAGAAATCGTACTTTTGCACTCCAATGAATTCATGAGATGATCGATATAAAGGGAAGTATTCATAAAATTTCAAGTTTTGTCAGTCGAGCTTTTAGCCCGATTACAACACCTATTTCAAAATTTTCGTCACCTTATGTAGCGAGGTGGAAAAAATTTGTCTCACCTATCACACATAGTTGGGATGTATATTGTAAACGAAATCCAAGAGAATCCAAAATCATAAAATGGTTTTTTGGTATCTTAATGTTAGGAGTCTTCTCTATTACATTTATTGTTTTGCTAGCACTTTTCGGGGCATTCGGAAAATTGCCTTCCACCGAAGAATTGCAACAAATAGAGAATGCCAATGCTTCAGAAATATATACTTCAGATGGTGTAATGATAGGCAAATATTACACAGAAAACCGAACAACTATTGAGCTTGACAGTATTTCTCCTTATTTAATTACAGCTTTATTAGCCATTGAAGACAAAAGATTCTTTGAGCATAGTGGAATTGACCTTCGTTCATGGATGAGGGTTTTCAAAGGTATTGCAACTAATACACAGGGTGGTGGTGGATCTACATTGAGCCAACAATTGGCAAAAAATCTTTACCCTAGAAAAAATTATAAAATTCCAGGACTAAGTATTTTTATCAATAAAGTGAAAGAAAATATCATCTCTATTAAACTGGAAAAACTATACAACAAAGAGGAACTTCTAACTATGTACCTGAATACTGTGCCTTTCGGAGGCAATAGATTTGGAATACAAGAAGCTTCTAGATATTTTTATAATAAAAGGCCCAAACAACTTACCCCTGATGAAGCCGCTACGCTCATAGGTATGCTTAAAGCTACAACAGCTTTGGATCCCGTGAGAAATCCTAATGATTCTAAAGAAAGAAGAAATTTAGTATTAAGTCAAATGTTGAAAAACAAAGACTTCAGGTTTGAATCTCAAGAGATGTCAACCATTTCATCTATGATAGACTCGGGCGCTATACAAGCTGAAGTGTATGATTCTCTTATAACAAGGCCTTTGGGAGCTGCAATTCATGAAGACATTGGAAATAATGATGGTACAGGTACTTATTTCAGAGAATATCTTCGAACTAAAATCTTACCAAACATTCTTAAAGATATCCTGAAGGAAGATGGTACACCATATAGACTTTATACAGATGGACTTAAAATAACGACAACGCTAGATAGTAGGATGCAAAAACATGGTGAAGATGCCGTATTTAAGCATATGTCTTATCTCCAGGAAGAATTTGTAAAACACTGGAAAGGTTACACTGAAGAAAAACCTTGGGGAGACGATAAGTGGATAGATGAGCAAGTTAAAAGGAGTGAGCGTTACCAAAAGTTAAAGCAACTAGAATACTCCGATGCTGATATAGATTCTATATTTAACGTACCTGTACCAATGAAAATATTTAGCTGGGACAAAACACCTGTTGAGATAGAAACCTCTATGTCACCTTTGGACAGTGTACGATATTATTTTACACTTTTGAATTGTGGATTTATGGCAATGGACCATACAAATGGTTATATTAAATCATGGGTAGGTGGGACAGATTTTAAATATTTTAAGTACGACCATATACTGAGTAAACGTCAAGTTGGCTCTACTTTTAAGCCAATAGTTTATGCCGCGGCTTTACAAGATAGTTTAAAACCATGTCAGTTCTTTAGAAATCAACAAGTTACCATAGAAGATTGGACGCCTGGAAATTCTGATGGTAGTTATGGAGGATGGTACTCCATGGTAGGAGGACTTACATACTCTACTAATGTGATTGCTGCTCAATTGATAGAAAAAGTAGGGATCCAAAAAACCATCAATTTAGCAGAAAAAATGGGTGTAACATCAGAACTACCGCGTGAATTTGGTATTTCACTGGGTGCAGCTGATATTTCGCTCTATGATATGATGAAAGTATTCGGTACACTAGCCAATAAAGGCCTACGTCCTGAACCTGTGGCGATATTAAAGATCGAAGATAGATATGGAAAGGTCATATATGATTATGAAGAATTGGTAAAAACCAATCCATCTATAGGACCAAATGTGGTTGCAATGGACACCACAACTGCTGCTACTATGACAAGGATGATGCAATCAGTTATTGTATATGGTACAGGAAATAATCTCAGAAGTCAATTTGTCCCACATGGCGATTTTGCTGGCAAAACAGGTACAACACAGAATCACTCTGATGGTTGGTTTATAGCTTACAACCCAAAAATAGTAACAGGTGCATGGGTAGGCGGCCCGAGTCCCGCAGTGCGATTCAGATCTATGAACCTAGGTAGTGGTACTGCCATGGCCTTGCCAATCGTGGGTAATTTCTGGTATTCCGTAGCTATTGATGCTAAAAGCGCTAAGATCACACAAGAAAAATTTGTTTTTGACCCCAAGGTAAATGACTTAGTAGCATGTCCATTTAGAATAGGCATCTCTCCTGATACCTTTAATTTGTTAATGCAAGATACACTTTACAAAGACTCTCTTGTGCGTTCAGGATTTAAAAATATGAGAGACATCGTCCGTGAAAAATTTGGTTATCCCACGGAAGAACCTGAGGGTGGCGAATTAGACAACCTAGAAGGTGAAGTAAAAAAGGAAGATATTAAAGAAGAAAAACCTTCTAAAGATACAAAAAAAGAAGATCAATCAAAAGACATAGATCAAAAGAAAAAGGAAACCAAAAAGAATCCTGATCAAAAATCTCCACCCAATACTGATAAATCAAAAGATCCACCAAAGAAAAATAATGGGTAGGCAATCAGTAGACATTAATACTTAAAATATGGCAACACCTAGGACGGTAGCCTTTCATACATTAGGCTGTAAATTAAATTTCTCGGAGACTTCTGGTATTCGAAGGTCTTTTGAAAATCATGGGTACACCACCGTAGATTTCGAAACAGGGGCAGATATTTATGTTTTAAATACTTGTTCAGTAACCGATTTTGCAGATAAAAAATGTAGGTATGAAGTAAGACGTGCATTAAAATATGCTCCTCAAGCAAAAATCGTAGTTGTAGGTTGTTATGCCCAACTAAAACCGCAAGAAATAGCAGAAATACCTGGTGTAGATCTAGTTTTAGGTGCTGCTGAAAAATTTAATATCCTTAATTATATTGACACCATATCTAGTTCGTCAGATAAAGGGATGGTTATAGCTGGAGAAGTCAAAGAAGCCAACATATTTATTGACTCTTTTTCTTTTGGAGATCGTACAAGATCATTTCTAAAAGTACAGGACGGTTGCGACTACAAGTGTTCTTTTTGTACCATACCCCAAGCAAGGGGAAGCAGCAGAAGTGACACTATAGAAAATGTATTGAATAATGCCCATAAAATAGCATCATTGGGTGTAAGAGAAATAGTACTTACTGGTGTGAATTTGGGAGATTTTGGCAACGGAACTGATGTAATAGAAGGAACAAAACCAAAAAAAGAAGCATTATTTGTAGATTTAATTAGAGAACTTGATAAAGTAGAAGGAATCGATAGATATAGAATATCTTCCATAGAGCCGAATTTATTGACAGAAGAAATTATAAGTTTCGTAGCACAGTCTAATAAATTTGTACCACACTTTCATATTCCGCTTCAGTCAGGCAGCGATAAAATCCTAAAATCAATGCGAAGAAGATATCAAAGGGACCTCTATGCCCAAAGAATATCTTGGATAAAATCTCTGATGCCACATTGTTGTATAGGCGTAGATGTGATTGTAGGTTTTCCTGGTGAAAGCGATGAAGATTTTATGGAGACTTACCATTTTTTAAATGAATTGGATGTTTCTTATTTGCATGTGTTTACGTATTCAGAACGTGCAAATACGGCGGCAGCTGAAATGGGGGAAGTCGTTCCTATGGAAATCCGAAGACAGCGCAATGAAATGCTTCGAATTTTATCCCACAAAAAAAGGATGTCATTTACCGCTCCATTTTTAGGAACAATCAGGTCTGTTTTGTTTGAAAACTCTAGCGTAGAAGGGATGATGAATGGATTTACAGATAACTATATTAAAGTCACCATGCCACTAGACACAACACTAATAAATAAAATTGAAAATGTCGAACTTTTAGAGTGGGATGGGTCATGTGATGCGGTAGTTTCTAACTTTATTTGTGAAAAAGTATAAAAATAATTAATTTTATACACCAAAAATTAAACCTAATGCATCTTATCAGTAAGCTCAAAACGTTGAGTGACCATTTTTATTTAAAATTGGCAGTTTTATGGACGTGTATAACAATTTGGTTGTCATTGATTTCTGCTCGAACAGCAACTTCCATCAAAATTTGGGAATTTCCGGGAGTAGACAAATTAGCACACCTAGGTTTTTACACCGTTTTTTGTTTTTTGTGGAGTATGGGTTTAAGAGAAAAAAGTGATTTAAAAAATATTCCAATAATTTTTTCTATTTCCTTTGGTGTTCTTATGGAAATTTGTCAATTTTACCTTTCCAATGGTAGATCTTTTGAGCTATTTGATATTTTAGCTAATATTATTGGTTCATTTTTAGGTATGATATTGTTTAAAAAATTTATTAATTAACCGCTTATGTTCAAAGAATTAGAAGTTTCAGGATTGGGTGTAGGAATGTTCTTCCTATTGCTAATACTGCTGACTATTGGACTAATCATATACTTTAAATCAAAGTATAGAAAGTATAGTGCTGAAGAACTTTCGGCAGCCAATACAAGTGCAAAGTCAAGTCTCCTTAATTCAAAAAAATTCCCTGAAGTCGATGTTTTCAAAAATTCAGGAAGTTTCTTTAATTTCGGTATGACTGCAGCAGTAGCCATTGCCCTAGTGACGATGAGCTGGACAACATATGAGCAGATAGTCGATATTCCAGATGATGCTCTCTTTATAGAGGAGGAAATGGAAGTAGATATCCCTCGTACTGCTGAACCGCCTCCGCCACCACCACCGCCACCACCACCAGTGATTCAGGAAGTACCTGATACTGAAGTGATCGAAGAAGATCAACCAAAATTTGAAAATCAAGAAGTCACAGAAGAAACAGTAGTGGAAGCACCTGTACAAAAGGCAGCACCACCGCCACCACCACCACCACCACCACCAAAGGCAGTGGAAGAAGAAATATTTAAGGTTGTAGAGCAAATGCCAAGATTCCCTGGTTGCGAAGACAAAGCAACAGAAGCAGAGAAAAAAACTTGTGCAGACCAAGCAATGCTTCAGTATATCTACAAGAACCTAAAATACCCAGCTATCGCTAGAGAAAATGGTGTAGAAGGAGGTGTAGTTCTTCAGTTCGTTGTAGAAAAAGATGGTTCTATTGGCGAAGTTAAAATCGTTAGGGATATCGGAGCAGGTTGTGGAGCAGCTGCAGAATCTGTTATCCTAGGTATGAATAACATGGGCAAAAAGTGGACTCCTGGTAAACAGAGAGGAAGACCTGTAAAAGTTCTTTACACACTTCCTGTGAAATTCAAACTTGAGTGATCATAGTAAAGATTTAGAATAAAATGTTTTTAATAAGGGCAGAGATTTGATTTCTGCCCTTATTTTTTTGTTTAAATTCCAAACTATAATTGATCTTATAAATGACTGATTATTGAGTAAGCATTTTTATATAGAATTGATATACAGCATATTGTATGAATTATAACTTCATTTATATACTACAAACAACCAATGTTCTTCTATCTTAGATTACAAATTATGTTTTAGAATGAAGAAATTCTTTCTAGATGTTTCTCAAATAAAAAAGACACCAATACTTAGCTAAATATTGATGCCTTTTATTTTATAAATTTGAGTCTACTCCGAAAACACAAATCGAATGATAATCAAACGTTTTTCACCCTGACCCTAAAGGGAAACGTCTGATTATCAATGCAGTAGAAATCAATATTTTCCCATTTTATTTGAAATAACGACTTTTCGAAGTAGACTCAAACTTGAAAAAAATCTATCTTACAAACTATATCTCATCCCTACATACACATTGGCACCCATGATTGGTCCCCAAGCTAATGAACTATCAAAATATGGTCCAAAGGGTTGGTCGGCAGCGATGATCGGGTCGTGCAATTTGTAATCAAAGATGTTTTCACCACCTATATATACTTCAAATCCATTTGCCCAAGCTTTGTTAATCTGGGTATTACTTAGGAAATAAGATGGAGATTGCTTTTCCCATTGGTAAACAGACGGATTACTTGCGGTAGATGGTATTCTTACAGAATTCAACCAATTGATCGTATAATCAAACGTCCATCCACGTCCAAACTTGAAAGCTGTATTGGCAAAAGCACGCTGTGGAGATACGAGTGGTTTCTGAAGCAATTGCTCTCCATAGGTGGTTTTTACATCATTATACCTATATGCTAATCTGATATCTAACCATTTTGCGGCATCTATTTCAAATTGTATTTGGGCACTATTTGAATATGATTCACCTTTTAGATTGTAAAAAACTACCTGCTGTGGACTTCTGTCAAGATCCATGACAATCTGATTTTCAAAATCAATACGGTTTACGTCCACAGAAATCAAAAGATTTCTTGATCCTAATGCTATTTCCCTTGTTAGACTCAGTCCAAAATTCCAAGCTACTTCTGCATCAAGTCCGTAAGGATTGTTCGGATTTTGGCCTTCTACAATGATCTCTCTATTAGAAGCAAATAGTCCGATATTCTCTGCAAAGATCGACTGCGTACGTTGTCCTCTACCACCTGCAAGTCTAAACACTGTTTTCTGGTTTGGTGCATACCTTACATTAAGTCTTGGTGTGAAAAACAAACCAAAATTATTGTGATAATCAGCCCTTCCACCTATCAAAACACTGAATTTTTCTGATCCTTTGTATGTATATTCTCCGAAAATACCTGGGACATATTCGTTTCTATGGTACTTGGTCGTACCCACTGTCTCATGAAATTCATCCCATTGAAAACTAGTACCCATTCTCACTTGATGGTCTGTATTGTCTATGATACTTTGGTAGATCATATTAAAATATCCTGACTTCTGGGTAGCATCATATACTCTTGTCCCGAACATCGCATCTTGGATGTGGTACACAGCAGAAGCTTGAAAACCTAGTGTTTTATATGGCGTCTTGAGATTGACAAAACCACGTTTTGCCCATATTTCAGCCCTAGTTGTATTCATATCTGCGCCCCATACCTTTGTTCTATCCGACTCATTGAGACGAAAAGATGTCTGGCCGCTGACATTGTCCATAAAAGATATTTTTGCACCTATCTGACCTTCTTGACCTTCTCCATTGGTCCACTTCCATCTATTGATAAATCCAAACTGTTTGCCTAATGGCATATCCAAAAATCCATCATCATTATGGTCACGTCTTTGATTTCTAGACGATACATGTAGCAAGGTGGCAGTACTCCAATTTTCATTTATTTCCTGCTTAGCAAAATGATTTAACTCCAATCTTGCCGCTTGACTAGCATAAGCATTTAAGTGAAACTTCTCAGAATGGCATGGTTTTCTGAGTTCCACATTTATTTGTCCCGTGATGCTCTCAAAACCATTGACCACCGAACCTGCTCCCATATTTAATTGCATACCTTCTACCCACGCTCCTGGTGTAAAAGATAGTCCTTGCAATGCTGCCAATCCACGTACATCTGGAATATTCTCCCTAGTGATCTGAACATATGGTCCTGCTAGACCCAACATTTCGATTTTACGAGTACCAGTGATTGCATCTGTCATAGAAGCATCCACAGCGGGCGTTGTGTCAAAACTTTCTGCTAGATTACAACACGCTGCTTTTAGCAATTCTTTGGAAGAAATATTATGAACTTTTACCGTTTCGATATAGGAAATCTCTGTAGTTCGCTTTTTAGACGTAATGGTCACTGCATCTAGAAGATTAGGTGCAGAAATAACAATATTTACAAATCCTGGTTTTTCTACCACAAGTGTATCAGGACTGTAACCTACGTAAGATACAATTAGGCTCTTTGATTTTTTGGAAAAAGGAATATCAAAATTTCCTTTCATATCAGAAATAGTGCCACCTGTCTCACCAAGCCAAACGATATTTGCTCCAATAATAGGTTGCATAGCACCAGATTCTAATTTTTCAAAGACAACGCCTTTTAGGGTTTCGTCAGCTGTGCCATGGTCATGACCATCATGCTCAGAATGATCGTGTCCTTCATGGTCGTCATGATCATGCCCATCATCTGCTGAATGTTCATGTCCATCATCTTCCGTATGCACTTCATCACGGTATTTGCAACAACTGTGAAGATTGTCATAAATATCATCTAATGCTTTTTTTCCATCGGCATCATGACCTACAGCAAGTAAAGCATTGACCAAATCAGATTTTTGGAAGATATTTTGTGTTTCGACAGTTAAGCTTTGCTTCTCTAAATCATATTTTGCATTGACCACTCCCACTACATTTTTAGCAGTCGTTTCTATTCTTTCCTGGCACATTCCGCAAGCTCCACTTACAGGAATCACTACTTTATCGTTTTGTGCATAGCTATGAGCCACCATCAAAAACATACATAAGAATAGGCATGTTTGAATTATATATTTTTGCATTTTGTTGAATTTAGTAAAGTAAAATTGATAAAACTTTAGACCTTAAACTGGCTAAAATCTTGTTTTTGGACATGGCTAGCCCTTAAAATTTACTTTCTAAACCCGTGGTGGATTGATGAGTGTGTAGTGAAAATCAAAAGAATGAACCAAAACTGGAGAAATATTGCGTTCTGCAAATATATTTTCTGTAAATGATGATTCTGCTTTGCCCAATAAATAATGAACAAATACCTTTATGCAACTGAAACATTTACAGCCTTCGCCACAACAACCATCTTCTTGTTCTTCTTTGGTATCATGCTCTTTGCTTTTGCAGCAACTATGTTTTTTTTCAGATGATGGCGCATTGCATACTTGTGTAGGTACATCCTTTGGAACAAATGCAATATCTGGAGCACACACAGAAAGTGACTGCCCGAAGATTAAAAAAGCAAATATTAAAGCGATGTATCTCATATATTGGCAACAAAGATAGTGGAATATTTAATAGAAAGATTAATTTGTTCTATCTGACAACTTAAAAAATGTCTGTTTAACACAATTTTAGCAGATAGATGACTATTTTTGGCGATTATTATTATCGAAATAACATAGAAATACGGTTATAGTTATGCTTAGTTGGGAAGAATTTGAAAAAGTAGAGATGCGTGTTGGGACCATCCTTTCAGTGAGTGATTTTCCGAAAGCGAGAAATCCATCTTACAAACTTACCATTGATTTTGGTGCATACGGGATTAAAAAAAGTTCTGCACAGATTACTCATTTGTATTCTATGGACACACTTCTAGGAAAACAAATTATCGCCGTCGTCAATTTTCCACCTAAGCAGATAGCCGATTTTATGTCAGAGTGTTTGGTACTTGGTGTGGTAGGTTTGAATAAGGAAATTACACTTTTGATGCCAGAAAGAGCGGTAGATAATGGTTGGCGGATCGCTTAAGCAACTTTTTATTGACGGTTAGAGTTTTATTATTTGTATTATTTAAAACACATATAGTTCATCATGTCCAAATTTCTTTATTTATCTATCTTTTGTTTTTGTATATCTTCTATCTCAGCCCAAAAACCCATCACCATTGACGATATTTATGCAAAATTTGAGTTTAGGACCAAGTCTGTGCCTGGATTCAATTTTATGAAAGATGGTAGACATTATTCTGCAAGGAGAGATGGGGATATAAAAAAATTTGACATTACTACAGGTTCACTTGTAGAGACAATATTTGATGCAAAAGAACATAAAGACAAAGCAGGATTTTCGGGAGATTATAGTGGATATACATTCAGTGAAGACGAATCTCTCATGCTCATAGAATCTGAAGATGAATCTATATACAGACATTCTTCAAAGGTAAACTGTCATATTTATGATAGAAAGGCAAATGTACTTGCACAAGTATATCCGCATGGCAAAATCGTGAATCCTTTATTTTCACCTGATGGAGAGAAAATCGCTTTTGTATTCAACAATAACCTGTATTACAAAAACCTAAAGAACAACAACATCACGCAAATTACCACTGATAGTAGTGTCAATAAAATTATCAATGGTATGTCTGATTGGGTTTATGAAGAAGAATTTGGTTTCACACGTGCTTTTTATTGGTCACCTGATAGCAAAAAAATAGCATTCATAAGATTTGACGAAAGTCAGGTACCACAGTTTACCATGCAACTATACAATGATGGCATGTATCCCACGGACCAGACATTTAAGTATCCCAAAGTAGGCGAAAAAAATGCCGAAGTGTCCGCATTGATATACGATATTATGCAGGGCAAATCTGCCAAAGCTGACTTGGGTGATATGACTGATATGTATATCCCTAGAGTAAAATGGACCACGGATGCCAACCAACTTTGTGTTTTCAAAATGAACAGGCATCAGAATCATTTACAATTATATCTCGTAGATGTTAAAAATGCTAAATCAAGTGTTTTCTACGAAGAGAAAAACAGATATTACATTGATATCACAGATGATCTTACATTTCTAAAAGATGGAAAATCATTCGTGTGGTCATCTGAAAAAGAAGGTTACAATCAACTTTATCTTATGGGTATGGATGGTAAACAAAAAGTAAAACTGACAGTTGGAGATTATGACGTGACACAGTTTTATGGTGTGGATGAAAAAAACAAAAAAGTATATTTCCAAGCAGCTGAAAAGTCTCCAATGGAAAAACATGTATTTTCTATAGATCTTGATGGCAAAAATCTAACGAATCTGACACCATCTTTAAGCGGTACCAACAATGCCCAATTTAGTAGCACCTTTGATTATTTTTCTAATAGTTATAGTACCATCAATACTGCACCTACATATGTCGTTTTTGATAGAAGTGGTAAAAAAATCAGAACCATAGAAGACAATGTCAATTATGGTAAAATCCAAGAAAGTTATGGTGTTTCTCCAGTTGAGTTTTTCTCTTTTACAACTTCAGAAAATGTAAAACTGAATGGATGGATGATCAAACCTAGAGACTTTAATCCTACTAGGAAATATCCTGTATTTATGACGCAGTACAGTGGTCCTGGTAGTCAATCCGTGACAGATAGCTGGAAAGGTACAGGTTATTGGTGGAATCAAATGATTGCTCAAGCTGGCTATATTGTTGTTTGTGTAGATGGTCGTGGCACAGGCGGACGAGGAGAAGAGTTTGAAAAAATGACTTACTTACAACTTGGTCATTATGAAACCATAGACCAAATAGAAGCCGCAAAATATATGGGCAATCAGTCTTTTGTGGATAAAGAAAGAATCGGTATCTTCGGATGGAGTTACGGTGGATATATGTCTTCCTTGTGTATTCTCAAAGGAAATGATGTGTTTAAAGCGGCCATTGCTGTGGCACCTGTGACCAATTGGAAGTGGTATGATAGTGTCTATACAGAAAGATATATGCGTACGACAGCTGAAAATGCCAAAGGTTATGCAGACAATTCACCAGTTTATTTTGCAGATAGACTTAAGGGCAACTACCTGTTAGTACATGGCATGGCTGATGATAATGTACACTTCCAACATGCTGTAGAGATGGCAAATGCGCTCATAAAAGCCAATAAACAATTTGATACCTACTATTATCCGAATAGAAATCATGGCATCTATGGTGACAATGCTACGATCCATTTATATACCAAGATGACCAATTTTATTTTTGAAAAAATATAGTTTAATATTCACCTTATAAGCGTTTTCCTTTATGAATATATCCAATTTATTAAGAAATACTTTTGTTTTTGGAATGTTGTTGATTTTTTCATGCAAATCAGAGCCAAAAAAACTGAATCTTCAAGAATTTATGTGGCTTCAAGGCACTTGGATTACACAAGATAGCTCGAGCATTGAGAGTTGGGCATTTCAAAACAACGAATGGATAGGAAACGTCTATGCTCCGAAAGTAGGAAAGATCACCGAAAACTTAAGAATCTATCAAGAAGGTTCAGACCTTATTTATGAAGCAAAAGTGGTAGATCAAAATAATGGCAAAGGTGTCCAATTTAAAATGGAAAGTACATCTGCGGATAGCTTGCATTTTGTAAATATGACGCACGACTTCCCTAATCAAATAGATTATTTCAAAACATCAGATAGTACTTTGTTTTGCAATGTGTATGGCAAACAAAGTGAAGGCAAAGGTTTTGAAATGAAAAAATTAAAAGAATAGTAACTGATTTTCAATATATTACAAACAAATGAACGCTCAAAAAGCAAATCTAATAAACGTAGTCACTATGATGGTGGTGAGTACATGGGGCTACATAAATACGCTCACACCATCCATTATAGACCTGCTTCCATTATTGGTAGCGGTGGTACTACTTTCTCTCAATAATGGAATTAAATTTGGATTAAAAGGACAGATAAATGCTGCGGCAGTTATCACAGCTTTGGTGTTTTTAGGTTTAGCCAAAGCTACATATACAGCCTATGAAAATGTGGATCACGATGATGTAGTCAGATATGGCTTGATGGCTTTAACTTGTTTTTTTTCACTGATTTTCTTTATTGCAAGCTTCTTCCAAAATAAAACTAAAAGCTTAAAATCATAAAATTTTATACATGGGAACTTCAAAATTTATCCTTGCATTTACATTAATATCGCTAAGTTTAATTACTTGCAAGGCACAGAAATCTGAAGCTCCTATTTCTATCAGCGATATCAAAACTAAAACAATCTCACAGAGTACTGGAAATACAGAATTTACAACAGCGTACTTGATGGGAAAATTTGATCCATCTACCCACCCAGATTTTACTAGTATTCCAGCTAAATACAGAGATGAAGAAATAAGGTATATCCGAAAAGATGTATTGGAAGCCTTTATAAAAATGTATGATGCTGCCGCCAAAGATGGCGTCTTCCTAAAAATAAGGTCAGCCACTAGAAATTTTGATAACCAAAAAAGAATTTGGGAAAATAAATGGACAGGCAAAACCATTCTCGAAGATAATGTGAATGCTGCCCAAGATATAAATAATGATTTTGCACGAGCAAAAAAAATCTTACAGTATAGCTCAATGCCAGGTACATCAAGACATCATTGGGGTACGGATATGGACTTCAATTCATTTGACAATAAATGGTTTGAATCCGGTGAAGGTCTTAAAATCTACCAATGGCTCTCAGCAAATGCAAGTCAATATGGATTTTGTCAACCATATACCAAACACGGTACTGATAGGAATACAGGATATTACGAAGAAAAATGGCATTGGACGTATATGCCTATTTCGGAACAGCTGACGGAATTGGCAGCTTCTTCATTGACAAATGATATGATCTCTGGGTTTTTGGGATCAGATACAGCCATAGAAATCGACGTGGTCAAAAATTATATTTTAGGCATCAGTCCTACTTGCAAAATACAACATTAACAATATGGCAGGCGGCACATCTTTAAAAGTAGATACTTCCGTTTGGGGTATCATCCTGCTGACCTTACCTATCAGTATGGCCAAGTTGATACCTGAGATCAACTACCTGATCAATGCCACTTTTCTAGGTCATCTAGGCAGCGTAGAACTTGCAATGGCAGGGATTACGGGTGTTTATTATTTGATATTTTCAGCGTTGGGATATGGACTTAACAATGCATTACTTGCCATCATGTCTAGGCGAGCAGGCGAAGAAAACCGCAACGAAATATTCTCTACCCTATGGCATGGCTTGCTGCTATCTACAGGCTTAGCTACCTTATTTATGATAGGCACGTGGCTATTTGTACATCCACTGATGGTCATGGTAGGTATTGACCCCGAAGCTGCCAAAATGGCTTCAGACTTCCTAGACATCCGAGTATGTGGGCTATTCTTTCTGTACAGTCTTCAAATGCAAAATGCCTACTTAATCAGTCTACAACAAACCAAATACCTGATCGTCATTGCTTTGATTCAGTCAAGTCTGAATTTAGCGCTAGATTACGGTCTTATATTCGGGAAATTGGGATTGCCTGAGATGGGTTTTAATGGAGCGGCATATGCTTCCGTCATCTCAGAATTTATCGGTATGCTTACCATCATTGCCTTGATCAGAGGATTGCGGATATCAAGCAAATTTAACATCAAACCCGTTTACACATTTAGTATCAAAACTATCAAATTGGTATTTACACAAGGACTGCCTTTGATGAGTCAATATGCGATTAGTACTGGATCTTGGTGGGTGTTTTTTATACTCATCAGCAGAAATTACACGTATTCCGAACAAGCTGTAACCCAAGCCATGCGAAATCTATTTGGATTGAGCGGAGTATTTTCTTGGGCATTCGGTTCGTCAGCCAATACCATTATCAGTAATCTCATAGGACAGGGGCGAGCTGAAGAAATTTTTGACATCATCAGAAGAATGAGTATCATTAGTTTTACAGGAATGTTTGTTTTTGTATCTATTCTCAATATTTACCCATCACTATTCTTGGATCTTTATGGACAAGGAGATGATTTTGTATCTTCAGGCATTGGTCCGCTGAGGGTAGTAAGTCTAGCCATGCTGATATTATGTATCGGTGTGATTTGGCTGAATGCCGTAGTCGCTACTGGAAAAACAAAGATTGTCTTTTACATTGAGTTGGTAGGGATTATATCATATTTAGTTTATGTATGGCTAGTGACAGAAAAACTTGGATTAGGACTAGAAGTGGCGTGGATGAGTGAATGGGTATATTGGGGCATTATGTTTTTGCTTAGTTACATCTATCTGAAACGTGGAAAATGGCAAGAAGGGCTGACTTATTATTGAAAAAGTAAAGAAGTTGTGTATTATTTTAGGAAATTCTTTGATTGAAACTTGTTAGAATGGTAAAACTTCTTAATTTTGCACCCGCTAAGAAGATTTGCCGAATAGTCAAGTCGCACAAGCAGGGCCTATAGCTCAGCTGGTTAGAGCACCTGACTCATAATCAGGTGGTCCCAGGTTCAAGTCCTGGTGGGCCCACCCATATAAAGAATCCTTAATCTTAATTGATTAGGGATTTTTTGTTTTAGGGGTGGTTGTCGATGATTAGCAATATAGACCAAACACCATAATAGACTATTAATTTTTGCAGTACACACTGAATTTTGGTTTGCTCCGCATATTTTTGATAAGCATCAAAAAAATTACATCAAGCTTTAAGAAATGTTACGGGCAAACTATTTTAAAGCTATGAAACAGGGGATTAATTTGGATTGGTGAGCGATTATTTAATATAAAACAATGCTACTTCTTTAAAACCAATCTTTTAATCAGTTGATATATTATAATGCCCAAGAATAGGCCTATTACTATGTTTAAATTATTCAGACTGCATATCGTCATCTTTTGTCTTTTTTGCTTTTCTTTTGGGTTTCTTTTTTGCTTTTCTTTTGGGTTTTATTTGTCCTATTAAAAGATCAAAAAAATAATTTACACATCCAGAGAAAACAGCAGCTAAAATTGAATCTAACATTTTAGTAAATTTAAAGATTATGAACTCATACCAGTTCGTAATAAAAATTACTAAAATTAGACTTTGAGAACAACATTTCTAGACGGTATGGGCTAAAAACGTTAGGTACAAATAATAATATCGAAAAGTCATATTGTATTACGTAATAATAGCAAAAAAAGTTCAGATAGATGTATAATATTTTTAGAATAAGTACTTTTTTCTTAATCACAGAAATCTTCTCTAGACCTTTTACCTGGGAGTGTAGAATACTTTGTGT
>DLGT01000030.1 GCA_002482845.1 Saprospiraceae bacterium UBA7687 | reverse complement strand
GCGTAGCCCTGACATCTTAGATTACACCTAGCTTTTAAGATTACAGGGCTACGCCCCTATAAAAACGTTGTTGCAATTATTTCTACAAAGATTACAGGACTACGTCCCTATAAAGCAAGTTAATAAATGGGGAGGCGTTATCAAAAAATGCAACCATTGACGACAAATAAGGAGCGTAGCTCTGACATCTTTGTAGTAAACGAACATGGACGAAATCAGAGGGGCGTAGCCCTGAAATCTTAGATTACACCTAGCTTTTAAGATTACTGGGCTACGCCCCTTTAATACGTTGTTGGCAATTATTGCTACAAAGAATACAGGACTACGTCCCTATGATGCATTTTAGATCACATTTTATATAGATTGTAAAACCACTAATGTTCCATACTATTCGCCCAAGCTATAAAGACATCTGCCATGAGCATTCTCCCTGCTAAAAATCGTTTCTTGTTATTTATAGTTATCGGGAATCCAGTCATTTCATGTTGATTTCTAAAGCGTTTACTTTGCTTTCGATCTCCAAAAACATAAAATGTACGTTGCGATGCAATGGTTGCAGATGCACCCAAACCAAGTATTACAGGACCGGAATCAAGGTCACCTTCCATATGGGCACCATCTGGAAATTCATAAATGCCACAAACACCATAATTTTGGAATTGAAATCTTGACTTATAAATTTCGTAGTGCGCTTTTGCCAACGTAGTATCTAATTCAAACAAAAATGGCAACATAAGTGTTTGAGAACTTCCTCTCGCTCCTTGAAGTGTTTTCCCATTGTTTCCATCAAATAAATGAGGGATCAATTTAGTATCAGGATCTAAATGAATTTGAATATCAATCAACCACTTTTTTATAATTACATCATATTCACTACCATATAGTTTATCGTGTAGTTTTAACGATGCCATAGCTACCACATCATCGGCAGGCCACGATGACCCTGAATAAGTTTCTAAAAACGGATGACTATTCTTTTCTAAGGCACAAGCAATATCATAACAGTTTTGTTTAAATGTTAGCATATCTAGTTTTTTTCTCTTTTCCTGTGGTATTAATGCTAAATATTTGCCTAATAAATAATTCGTCCAACCACGATAAAAAGCACCGTATTCTAATGGAAGATATGATTGAAAACGGGATAAAGCAATTGAATCTTTCACAGCAGATAACGATTTTTCTATTTCTGTTATTCCTTCTTTATATAACGCATTTTCGGGTTTCATATCATCAATAAAAGATGTCCAAGTCAATCCGTAAATAGCATAAAATAAGACATAACCTTCAGGATAGTCATTTTGCAATCTTTCAGCAGCGCCATGATTACTTTCACTTTTTAAAAACTGCAATTGAGCATAAACATCAGCATGGTAGGTGCAATGGTCATTATGTACTATAGTCGGTTCGTAATTCCACTTCCATATGATGTAAAGCAAAATCAGCCCAACGGTAATCAAAAATGTTTTGAACAATATTTTTAATATCCTTGCCATACTCATAAACGTTTTGTGTATGGTATTTTATTACATAAAGACATAAAGATTGCAGGATGTGGTTGCCATTGTTGCTACAAAGATTACAGGACTACTTCCCTAAAACGCAAGTTACTGAATGAATAGACGTTATCAAAAAATGCAACCATTGAAGAAATATAAGGAGAGTAGCTCTGACATCTTTGTAGAAAACGAACATGGACGAATTTTGAGGGGCGTAGCCCTGACATCTTAGATAACGCCTAGCTTTTAAGATTAAATGGCTATGCTTCTCAATGAAATTATTTAAATAAAATGGTTATTCAAAATATGAACGCTTGTTGAACTTATTTTTTTATTTTTGTCCAACAATTATTTCATCACAACTAATCTAAATAATTTCAAGATGGAACTCAACAAAGATTTGATATCATCACAGTCAATAAGCATACATGCATATCCAGAAAAAATATGGGAAACACTTACCGAGCCAACCTTGATAAGCCAATACTTATTTGGTGCACAAACAATTACTGATTGGGAGGTAGGCAGTGATATTCATTTCAAGATTTCCTTTGATGACAATGAATTTATTGATAAAGGCATAGTAATTGAAAATCGTCCAAATGAATTATTGAAATATAAGTATTGGAGTGGCTTTTGTGGTTTAGAAGACATCGCTGAAAATTATTCCTTGGTTATTTATGAAATAGAACCTATAGATCAAGATGTTTGTAAATTTAGCTGGACACAAGAAGGATTTGCAGACGAACAAAGTAAAAAAAATTCGGAGACATCACTAAAAAATATCCTGCAACAAATAAAGTCGATTTCAGAAAGCGACATGTAATTTTTGTTTCTTTATCATAATTTTTGGGCCATGATGTTAGCTCTGACATCTTAGAAAACGATCATATACGAATTCAAAGGGCTTAGCTCTGACATCTTAGATTACACCTGAATTTTAAGATTACAGGGCTACGCCCCTATAAAATGTTGTTTGTATTGTTATTACAAAGATTACAGGGCTACACCCCTAAACGACATTGTTGGTTATTGTTGCTACATAGATTACAGGACTATGTCCCTAAAATGCTAGATAACGAATGAAGAAGCAAAATCGAAAAATGTGAAAATCCAAGGGTTTAACCAAGATAACTTTTCTTTTGGTGGGCCAGCTCCAAAAGTGGATATCTTTCTTTAAGTGATAGCTATTGGTTAGGGGAATTGTTTAAAAAATTAGCGATAGTAAACATGAATGAAGTGAAGTGCAAAACACCAAAGGCCGCAAGTCTTTGACGAAGTGAACCCACCATGGCGGGGTGGGCAGGAAAGTGCGTCTATTGCCAAAGCAAATCATAAAATTTAAACGGAAGATAATCAAGGCAATAGAATAAGCATTTTGAGGAGTTCCGCAATCGCCTTTTTTTTAAACTAGCGTTTTCACTCAGAGCGTGACACGTATTGGTTACTTTTTTTGGCAATGAGTCCACTTTAAAAAGTAATTTGATTATCCCGAAGGGATAAAATTTAAATAACCATCGGTAAAACCGGTGGAAGACAATATCAAGGATTTCTAAACCCCGAAGGGGTTTAATTCTTAACAAGCTATCATTCAACCCTTTCAGGGTTGAGCAGTGCTATTGATTAAACCGTGGGTTCCACCCACAGTTATTCATATTGAGTCCTTTCAGGACTCTTTTTTTAATTTTAGCTTTTTAGATTGAACTCGGCAATGCAAAAAAGTGACTGCCGTCCGCATTGGACAATGTGGTCAATTTTGCTACAAAGATTACAGGACTACGTCTCTTTAAAAGCATTTTTTTATGTAGAACAGCTGGTCAAATATCGGTGAAAAAATATAGGAACGTAATCGGAAAATTGACTACATATAAGGAGCGTAGCTCTGACATCTTTGTAGTAAACGTATATGGACGAATATTGAGGGACGTAGCCCTAACATCTTAGATGAAACCTAGCTTTTAGATTACCTAGCCACAATGCTACACCAATGTTGGCACCTATTTTTTAATAACATTGGGCTTAACATCTTTAATTTCACTGATTTGAATGACGGGTTGGATATTTGTATAATTTTTAAAATCGTTCAAGATAACATCTATATTGTCAGCTATCGATTTATTATACGCTGCAACGTCACCTATATAAAAATATCCAATGGCAAGAAAAGGGACTTTATCGTTGGGTGTCCTTCCAGATAGACCTTTATCAATTTCATAAAATCTTAAATTTTTGCCTATAAAACCTGCGACCATGGGCATGTGTGTTTTTTCATAATAATCCATGTCAAAGGTTTTTCCTTCTCCATTCGGATATAGTATGCTTACTTTATACATACCAATTTCAGGGGTAGGGGATTGCATTCGCTGACCAGGCTTGCAACTTTGGAAAACAAGAAATAGAAGGCTTAGGATAAAAATAGTATATTTTGACATTGGGTATATTTTATAAAATTTTGAACTGAATCATTTTACTACAGCAAAGCTATACATTTATCATTAACCCATATAGGTAAGTTACGACTTTTTGTAGGGTGTTTTAAGACATTGCAGATTTCTTACTGTCTTCTATAGTTTGACATGTCCAAATTCACCCGCTATATTGTCTTTTTCACACACCTGATGAGTGGTTTTTTGACCATACTTTTGTTGTAAGTTAATGACACAAAAATCAAAAATAATGACAGCAACAAATTTTACCACTTCGATCACTGTAGATAAGACAACAAAAGAAGTATTCGATGCCATCAATGACCCACGTGCTTGGTGGAGCGAAGAGATAGTAGGCATCACTGACCAACTACATGCTTCATGGGATTATCACTACCAAGATGTGCATCGATGCACCATGAAAATAATAGAACTTTTACCTGAAAAAAGAGTAGTTTGGTTGGTTTTGGACAATTATTTTAGTTTTACCAAAGATCCCAACGAATGGAAAGGTGACAAGATCATTTTTGACATAACTGATTTAGGTAATAAAACCCTATTACAAGTAACCCAAGAAGGCTTGACTGCAGAAAATGAGTGTTACGACATCTGTGAAAACGCTTGGAATACGTACATACAGAAAAGTCTGTACAGTCTATTGACGACAGGCAAAGGGCAACCAAATAACAGTGAAAATCCCCAAACAGAAGATGAAAAGGCCTTGTCTTCAGTTGATTTTACAACTAGTTTTTTTGTCAACCAATCTCCACAAGAAGTATATGATGCCATTAATCATGTACGTGGTTGGTGGCAAGGCGAAATCGAAGGGGATACCGTAAAGGTGAATGATGTATTTACCTACCGAATGCCTGGTCATCACTATTCTAAACAACAAATCATAACATCCATACCAAACGAAAAAGTTGTTTGGTTAGTCACAGATAGCGAACTTAAATTCGGCCACAAAAACGAATGGACAGACACTAAAATAATGTTTGAAATCAAGGAAATCAACAACAAAACACAAGTTCGATTTACACACATTGGACTAGTCCCGACATTCGAATGTTATGGTGACTGTTCGTGGGCATGGGGCGCTTTAATGCAAGAAAGTTTGGTCAGTTTGATCACCACAGGTAAGGGGAAAAACGTGTTTGGATGAAATAATATCCTTTCCTTTGATTGTGTGTGATACTTTTAGATTGTCTTTTAAACTTGCTAGAATAGATGATCTATAAGATCTCCACTTCTTCGGGCACTACAAATAAAATAGTGCACCCTGAGACGGTTTTTACGGAATGTTTAAAATTGACTGGCGTGTGAAGGTAGTCACCAGCTTTTAAAGTGGCTCCTTCTATGATGGCTTCTCCTTCCAAAACGAACAACTCTTCACCTGCAGGATGGTTGTGGTAAGGATAAGCAGCGCCTGGTTCAAATTTTAACAGAATGGTGGTTGACCTTTGTTTTTCGATGTTAAAAAGTAAAGATTTAACGAAAACACCTTGGTAGTGAATGTCCTTTTCGATAAGTGGGATCCACGTTTGTGTATTTGTTTTTACGATGTAATCTTGGATGTTGGTACTCATGTGTTATTATTTTATGGATTAATCAATGCTTAGACCTGCATATTTAGAGTCTATGTTTACATTATATTTGAAAGTGCAAAGGTGACTCTTTGACATCAGGTAGGGAATAGACATTTCATAAAAAAGCATGTAATATTTTACTTTGAAAAGTCTTTACGATAATCCATAGGAGAAATCTTGGTGTGTTTTTTGAAGAAATTCGAAAAATAAAAGGGATCATTAAAGCCCAACTCAAAAGCAATTTCTTTAATAGATAGGGTAGTGTAGCGTAATAACCTTTTGGCTTCTGAAATCACAAGACTATAAATTACGTTTTGCGCTGTTTTATTGGTGTGTAGTTTTGAAAGTTCGTTGAGTTTAATTTGTGTGGTTTGGAGCATATTAGCGAAGTGTGATACAGCATAGTTTTGTCCATAATGAGATCTTACTAATTCTAAGAACTTCAAAAATAGCGCATCAGGTTTCCATATTTCGTCACCATTATTAATCTTTGATCTATTTACTTCTACGAGCAATAGCTCAATATAAGCATGTATCGAAATCAGATATTGATATGGTTTTTGATCGAGTTCTTTTTTTATTTTTTCCATTAACTCATCGATGATGGAATGGTTCTGAATGCTGATGACTTCATTCATTCCAAAATGACAAAATAAACCATTGTGAAATACTAGCTCTATATCAAGGTCATTTTTACAAAAGAAATCAAGCGTAAACTCCAAACAAATCATTTCACCCTTGACATTTATCACTTGATGATATTGGCCCGATGTAATTGTAGTAAGTTGATGGGTGTCTAATACAAAGGTATGATCGTCAATTTTGATGTGTGAGGGTCCTTTTTTACACCAAAACAAAAGGAATTTAATGAGCCTTTTGGGTTCAAGATCAATAATATCGGTTTGATAATTTACTATTTTTATCACTTCTACTACCCATTTACAATGTTCAAAGTTTTACCATAAATACCAATCTAACGTTCCATGAGAAGAAGTTAAATAATTAGTGCACATTTTGGTTCATTTTTGATATGAATGTCTAAAACCTAAAACAAATTATCCAACTGGATTCCGAATATCAAATTCTTTTTTTAGCCCCTGTAAACTGCACAAACTTATCTTCACCAATTCTTGCGACCATTTCATTAAATTTATTAGTTTTTTCTGGAAAAAAATCCATATCCTTAAACTTGTTCAATGACAAATCTTTTAAAATCTCTACATTAGATGTTTTATTAACCTTTGTTTCCATATGGATTATTTTAATTTTATTAGATAACCATGATATTCAGTATCATTATTGAAACGTTCGAAGTTGGTTTCAAGTTCCCCAAAAATTTCAAACTTTGACGAGAATAGCTCAAAATACTTGTTTATTGCGATCCTATAAAGCCTAGTTCTTGATTTTGTACTACCTGATAAGTAAACTTGGGCATGAGGATGTTTTTCAAAAAATTTATGAATTGTAGCTACTACTGTCGATAGTACGATTTCTCCATCACCATTGTCAGAAACAACCTTATCGTCTATATTTCCATTTTTTGGATCAAGGTCACCAAATCCTAAATTATAAATCCCGCTAAATGCTGTTTCTTTGAAAATAACCAATTTTAATATAGTGCCTTTCGACCCAATACTTTCAAATTCAAAAACTTCTTGATCGTCGTCGGATTTTAAATTATAGATATCTAAGTTCATAATATATTTCTTCAAAACTTTTTATTCATTGGATTTCATGTAATAATTTGTTTAATAGATTCACATCATATTATATAAATTTAATTGATATCCGGTGACAAAGGTACACTTCGCATGCTAATATTTATAATTTTTTCGGCATTGTTATTTGTTTATTAATTCAGGCTTGATATATTCTATTTGGAAGTATTGAAAAGAATGAGAAAAATGGAAATGGTTTAACGATAGGAGCGTAGCTCTGACATCTTTGTAGAAAACGATATTAGACGAAATCAGAGGGGCGTAGCCCTGACATCTTAGATAACACCTAGCTTTTAAGATTACAGGGCTACGCCCCTTCATAACGTTATTTGCCATTGTTGCTACAAAGATTACAGGACTACGTCCCTTTAACAGCATTCTGTCTATATAGAACATCTAGTCAAATATCGGTAAAAAAATATTGGAACGTAATCGGAAAATTGGTGACATTTAAGGAGCGTAGCTCTGACAATTTTGTAGAAAACGATATTAAGAGAATGAAGAGGGCGTAGCCCTGACATCTTAAATAATACCTAGGTTTAAGATTACAGGGCTACGCCCCTAAATGACGTTGTTGGCAATTGTTGCTACAAAGATTACAGGACTACGTCCCTAAAATGCTGGATTACGAATGAAGAAGCAAAATCGAAAAATGTGAAAATTGACGACATAGAAGGAGCATAGCTCTGACATCTTTGTAGAAAACGATATTAAGAGAATGAAGAGGGGCGTAGCCCTGACATCTTAGATAAGAACGTACTTTTACAATTATACGGCTTTATTTATAACTTTTTACCTACCACCAATAATGTGGATTGAATAGATTGTTCTTTTAGATGTAAGAACTTTTTTCTTTCTTCATCCTTCATAAATTCCTGAAAATCTTGTTCGTTCTGGAATGTTCCAAAATGAATTTCATATGGTTTTTCCATGGAAATTTCTACATAATCATTTTCTGAAGGCCTAAGTCTAAACAACAGTTGCCCATTATACTTTGCAATCAATGGGATAGCTACACTTTCAAATTCGTTAAAAGTGTTTTCTTGTCCGTCTTTCAAGTAAATAAGTTGTGTAAAGTATATCATATTTATCAGCTTGTTTTGATTAAATTTAAATACCCAAATTTAAATATCTTTACCCACCAAAAATATCTAGTGCTGCACCTACGGAGTCCACAAAAATAATCTGTTTTCCTTTATTACTTTCGTAGATAAAATCAAGGATGCTTTTACTTGTAAATTTTGAGAAATCACCCACTATAGCCAATTTCATCCTATAAGTGGAAAATTTCTGAAGAATCTCACCTGCCAACCCATTTTTTAAATCAAAAAAATCAACTGTGATATCTTTTTGATGTATAATAAGGTGGTCAAATCCTTGGAAGTAAAAATCACCCATTATACTCAAAGCATCTTCTGCTTTGTTAATTATGATGTGGTCTGCAAGGATTTCAATGATTTCTTTGTCATTTTTTTTGTGAATGATGGTATCCATATCATTTTCTCCTAAAGGTATACACTACTGTTTTTTTCTCTACTTGATCACCTTCTGCATCATAACTTTCAATGACCAAAGTATCTGTGTCCATAAAGTGGATGATTTGTTTGACCTTTATATTTTGTTTGCTGACAGGATTGGTGAGCGATCCATACAATGTTGCTTTTTTGTTTGCTTCATCCCATTGGCCGAAAAGTGCTAAAGTTCCGGTAGCCATATTGGTGATGGTCGTCATCGCCATTTTTTTGTCTATGGTATTAAATCCCAAAGTCATCACAGCTTCATAAGCCATACCCATCATGTCCCCTTTTTGTTTCAACTCCAAAAATCTGTCGCCGAGTATCATATGGTGTGTGGAAGGTATAGCTATCACGATAGGCGGCTGACCTTCTCCTCTCGACATAGTGATTTCCATTTCGAAATCTCCGGTATACTTTCCCATCAGGGTATGGACATCCGTAGGCGTCATATATTCCGTCCAAGGGTCTATGTTTTGTTGTGCTGCCAAGTATAGATAATTTAAAAATGAAAAAATGAACAGGGCAAATATGCGAATTTTATACATGATCCTTTGATATTTTGGTAAGCGCTATAGCATTTAAATTGCAAATGTAACAAAATACATCACTACTTTTAAGAGTATGTTTAGAAATTCAAACGTATTAAGTTCAATAATTTATTTTAATCTACTACTTCTTGAGCTGCAAGCAAGGTGACCATTTACCATATTGACCTTGCCTGTTTTTTGCTCAACAGAAACGATAAATGCCGTATTGATAAGATACGATTTATGTATTCTTTGTAAAAAAGGATCTGCACATTTTTCTTGCCAATATTTTAAAGTCTTTGAAGTAAGGAAACTTTCACCATTTAGCAAATATAGATGAGAATAATTGATATCCGCTTTTATCATGATGATATCTTTGATATTGATGTAACGACCTAAACCATTTGTTTTTATAAATATACTTTTTACTTTAAATTCCTTATTATTTTGTCTATCGATGGTATTTAACTTATCGGATAGTTCGGCAACTAATGAACGCAAGTAATCCACTTCTTTTTTAAGGTCAAAGTATTCGTTGAACGGAACTGTTTTTACAACTTCCATAATGTAAAGTGAACTTTTTTAGATTTAAATAAGAACCATTTTAATTAATTATGGATAGGATAAGATACTCACATTCCCTATTATATTTACATTACCTAAGTTTGTCAAAGACGTACCT
>DLGT01000032.1 GCA_002482845.1 Saprospiraceae bacterium UBA7687 | reverse complement strand
CAACGCCTTCAGCGCCATTTGTAAAACTACTGTACCATTATTACAAATGGCGCTGAAGGCGTTGAACATTACAGGAGAAGTAATTACCACCCCATTTTCCTACGTAGCTACTACCAACGCTATTTTGTGGGAAAATTGCACACCGGTTTTTACAGACATTGACCCAAAGACTTTTTGCATTGACGCATCTAAAATAGAAGCAGCTATTACCCCAAAAACACAAGCAATCATGGCAACCCATGTTTATGGTTTTCCATGTGATGTGCTGCTAATTGAAGATATTGCCAAACGGCACAACCTGAAAGTTATATATGATGCCGCACATGCGTACGGTTGTGTGGTGAACGGAAAATCCCTGCTGGCATATGGCGACATCAGCACTTGCAGTTTCCATGCCACAAAAATTTTCCATTCCGGCGAAGGCGGTTGTATCATTGCCAATAACGACGAAGTCGCACATCAACTGATGTTATACCGTCAGTTTGGGCATATTGGCGATGATTATTTTTCATTGGGAATAAACGGAAAAAACTCGGAATTCCATGCTGCGATGGGACTTTGCGTGATTGATAAAGTGGAGGATATTATTGCTAACAGAAGAGAAAGAGTAGAGTGGTACAATAATAAATTAGATATTACTGCCGTATCGAGACCGGAAATGCCAGAAATGGATAAATACAATTATGCCTATTATCCTGTCGTTTTCGAAACAGAAGAAATTTTGTTGAAGGTGCGTGCAGCGTTGCAGGAAAAAGATATTTTTCCCAGGAGGTACTTTTATCCGTCTTTAAATAAATTATCTTATTTGGAAGATGCTGCCTCGTGTCCTGTTAGTGAAAGTATAGCGTCGAGAGTCTTAGCATTGCCTTTATACTACGATTTACCCGAAGTAGATGTAGAAAAAATTAGCAATATTATTAAACAGCAATTAACAGATAAATGAATGTAATACTTTTTGGGGCGGGTCTTCATGCGCATTATTGTATTGACATTATTGAGCAAAATCAAAACTATAACATCGTTGGAATTATTGATTCAATACTTCCCCTCGGTATGAAAATATTTGACTACGAGGTAATAGGCAGACAAGAAGATTTGATCGAGCTTTCTGAAAAATATAATTTTGATTCTGGTTTAATTTCTATTGGTGAAAATTCTTCTAGGAAAATTGTTTATGATTATATTATGAACATATTTCCAAAATTCAATTTTATAAATGCAATACACCCTTCCACAATAATAGGGAAAAACGTTTCATTGGGTAAGGGGATTGTAACTATGGCAGGGTGCATTATAAATACATCTTCAATAATAGGCGATTTTTGTTTTTTTGCTACAGGAGCGCAGATTGAGCACCACTGTGTAATTGGTTCATTTGTGAGTATTTCTGCAGGATCAGTTTTAGGAGGAAAAGTAAAAATTGGAAATTATTCTGCCTTAACCTTAAATGTTACAGTTCTTGATCGAATTACTATAGGAGAAAATACAGTTGTTGGCGCTGGGGCAGTTGTTTTGAAAGACTTGCCAAACAACGTCCTTGCATATGGAAATCCGGCAAAAGTAATTCGAGAAAGATCTTTTAACGATAAAATTCTAAAATCCCAGTAACGTTTATTGTGACAATGGCAAAACCTCTCTTAAAGAATCCTTTATTAAGTATTTGTTGTATCACTTACAATCATGAACAGTTTATTGGTCAGGCCATTGAAAGCTTTTTAATGCAGGAATGCAATTTTGAATTTGAAATAGTGCTTGGTGAAGATTGTTCTACAGACAAAACGCGCGAAATTTTATTAGATTATGCGGGTAAGTTTCCAGACAAGATTAAATTAGTTCTTCCTGAACATAACTTAGGTCCGGCTGGAAATTTTATAAATACATTTAAAAATTGTAGCGGAAAGTATATTGCATTTTGTGAGGGCGATGATTACTGGACTGACAAAAATAAATTACAATTTCAAGTTGACTTTTTGGTTCATAATCCCGATTTTTCTACTTGTTTTCATACAGTTTACGAATTAAGAAATGCCAAACTGAAATTATCTGAAGTCGAATATTCAAAGAATGATGGCATTTATTCTCTTGAAGATTTTGCTTTGCGTAGTTTTATTTTCACACTGTCAATAGTTTTTCGTAATAATCTTAAAAGTGAATTCCCAGTATGGTTTAAAGAATGTGCATTGCCAGATTTTGCTCTACATATGTTGAATGGTCAATTTGGTAAATTTAAAGGCTTCAACAAACCAATGGCTGTTTACCGACGGCACGATGGAGGTGTTTTTAGTATGAAGCCATTAGAACACAAAGTAGCCGCCATAGAACAGACTATTGATATTTTACAGCAGCATTTTCCGGAATCAATAGGCTCTATTTTAAAGATGCAAAAACAAAATTTATATGAGCACCTGATTCGTTTTTATTATTTTGAAAAGGAAAATGAAAAAGCTGAAAATTATCTGCAACGTGCAATTGAAAATAATCCTGAGTTTGCCAAAAAAGCGGCATTGGAAATTTTACCGGTTATTATAAAAAATATTTACCATTCTAACAGATATAGAATGGGTGACCGTTTAGCTTCTCTTTTGAAATTTGTGAAACCGAAAAGAAGCCGTAATTATGATTAAAAAAATAATCAGAAGAATATTGTTTTGGGCAAGACCGGAAAAGTTTGATAATAACGGTGTACATCATAGCGCTACCGTACATGAAACTAAATTGGAACATCCATTACGCATAAATAAAGAATCTTATTTCTATAACTCCTCGATAGGGTCACATTCTTATTTTGCCGGTTTTAATACAGTAATGAATGCAGAAATAGGGCGATTTTGTTCCATTGCGCAAAATGTAAGTATTGGACCTGGAATGCACCCTTCTCACACATTTGTTTCTACCAGCCCTTATTTCTGGTCGCCTGCCAAGCAATGTGGCGCGACACTTGTTAATAAGCATCTTTTTGAGGAAACCGGTAAGGTGAAAATTGGACATGACGTGTGGATCGGACAAAATGCTGTGATTATGGATAATATATCCATTGGTAATGGTGCGATTGTAGCTGCCGGTGCGATTGTTATTAAAGATGTTGCACCCTACAGTATTGTAGGTGGAGTGCCGGCCAAAATTATTAAGATGCGTTTCAGTCCGGAGCAGATTTTGTTTCTGGAAAACTTACAGTGGTGGGAGAAAGGAGAAGAATGGCACAAACAACATCTGAAAGAAATGTGTGATATAGAATTGCTAATGAGCAGCCAAAGTTAAACGAGAGAATACTAATGTTTCTGACTAAAAAGAATAAAGGAAAAATCGGGGTGCTATACATCTGTACCGGCAAATACGATATATATTGGAATCAATTTTTTGAATCGTCAGAAAAAAATTTCTGTCCAAAAAATGAAAAGCATTATTTTGTTTTTACTGATTCTAAAGAGATAAAAGGGAATGACAAAGTAACGCTCATTTATCAGGAAAGGTTAGGTTGGCCTTATGATACCCTGATGCGTTTCCATATGTTTAATCGTATGGCCGAAGAGTTAAAAATGTACGATTATTTATTCTTCTTTAATGCTAACATGCAATTTCGTAAAAAGCTTAGTGCGAGAGAAATGCTGCCGACAGAGCGGCAAATGTTGGTAGGTGTTGTGCATCCGTATTTTTATGAAACACCAATTGGTTCTCCTTTTGAACAAAATAAAGAAAGTCTTGCTTATACTGACTGGAACAAAGCCAGGCATTATGTGCAAGGATGTGTAAACGGTGGCATTACAAAATTTTATCTTGAAATGTCTGCAACCTTGGCCGCAAATATTGATAAAGATTTAGAAAAAGGTATAATCGCTATTTGGCACGACGAGTCTCACCTGAATGCTTATTTAGCAAGGCATCCTGAGTTTAAGGCTTTAGATGCAGGTTATGCTAAACCTGAAGGACGTGAAGGTTTCCCTTTTAAGGAAAAAATAATTAATCTTAATAAAAATAACCAAGGCGGATTGGAATTTCTTCGCTCCTGACCCTTTTATATATGCATCAAAGATCTTTAGGATTAGATGTTTTAAGATGTTTGGCTATAATGTTTGTGCTGGTATGCCATAGCATCTATGTTATATATCCAATTATTCCCGAGTTCTTAGGAAATATTTTCCTTATATACGGAGGCATGGGGGTTGATTTATTTTTTGTTTTGAGCGGTTTTTTAATCGGACGTATTTTTCTAAAAGAAGTAATATTCAGCAAAGAGCAAAACCGTAAATACAATCTTCAACGATTTTGGAAACGAAGGTGGTTTCGCACTTTACCTAACTATTTTCTATTTTTAGGATTACATGTTTTCTTTATGTCTATAGGCCTTGGCGATGACCAAACACAGCACAGTGCCTATATAATTAAGAATACTTCCTGGAAAATGTTAATAAAAATGCCCTTCTTTCTGCACAATTTTGTTGATTTAGCTCCCGGTTTTTTCCAGCAATCATGGAGTCTTTCAGTAGAGGAATGGTTTTATCTCCTTCTTCCGCTATTGTTTTTTGCGTATATTAAAATTTCAAATAATATCACTGCCAAATCAATAATCAGATTCTTAGTTGGTACTATTTTAGTGCTTACTTTCTGGAAATGGTTTTGCTTTAATATTTATCCATCATTTTTCTTTCCGGGAAAGGTGATTTTCAATTTTGACCAGATTCTAATAGGAGTTCTCATTGCAGCATTTTATTATTTCTATGAAGAGAACCTAAAAAGAATAAGGAATTTAAGTTTGTTTACAGGAGTATTATTATTTCTTGCCGGTAACTTTATTCTTATAAAATTTGTACTGGTTGGCAGCCCAGTAGCAAGTGCCGCTTTGTGGATGCGTTTAACCTTTACTATGGGCTTTGCATGTTTAGTTATTTTCTGTGTTGACTATTCATGCAAAAAGTCGCGTTTTACCGAATTAGTTTTGGCGATTAGTCAAGCTTCATACAGCATGTATTTGTCTCACATGCTCATCCTGCTCTTTTTTGTTGACAGATTTTTAATGAAGATTCCGATCGTGGAAAACACGGTTGGTGGTAGGGTATTGGCTTATTTGCTCTTCTATATTGTAACATTCCTTATATCGTATATAATTTTTGTGAAGTTTGAAAAACCTGTGATAGCGCTCAGGGATCATAAATGGTTTAATAAAAAACAAAATAGTATTGCTACAGAAACAACTGCACTTTAACACACATATGGGCCGCATGGGTAATCAGATGTTCCAGTATGCATGTGCTAAAAATCTGGAATTGCAGCACGGCTTTATCTGTTCCATGGATGATCTTTCCAAATTAGAATACTTTGAACTTGCTGCAGGTGAACATTGGCGGAACAAATGGAAAAAAAAGTTGTTTTTTCATTTTGGGAAACGTTTTTTTGGAATGGACGTTCACAATCTGGAGTTTGACGATATGCATAAAAACTATTATAGCTGGCTGGTAAACATCAATAAGCCATCTATGATATGGGGCTTTTTTCAGAGTGCCGAATATTTTAAACAAAGCACTGTACAAATCAAGTCCTACTTTAAAATCAAGCAAGCATATCAGAAAGATTTCAACTTATTTTTGACCAAACATCAATTGAAGAAAGGAAATTATAATGCAGTGCACTTGCGGAGAACCGATTATAAAGGATTTACCGTTAAAGGATTGGAGGGTGACAACTTTACGCTTCCTGCGTCTTATTATACAAAAGGTATCGATAAGCTTGCCAAGGAGCTTCCGTTGGTTATCGTAAGTGATGATCCTTCGTATTGCCAACAAATCTATGGTAATCTGGCCAATGTTATTATTTCAAATGAAGATGCAATAACAGATTTTCAATTATTAGGAAATGCCTCCGGACTTGTAATAAGTAACAGCACTTTTGCCTGGTGGGCAGCTTGGTTAAATCCATTTGCAAAGAGTATTATCTGCCCAAAATACTTTTTAGGATTCAAAGAGCAAAAAGAAGTACCATTAAATATTTATCCTCAAGGTTGGAATCCTATATTAGTTAATTAAATATTTCATGAAAAGAATTTTTGGACTTGACTTTATGCGTGCCCTTGCAATAGTTTGGGTAATGTATGTTCATTACGCATACATATTATATCCCCTATTTCCGTATAAATATGAGTTATTTTTTAATTTCTTTAACTGGTTTGGAGGGTATTTCAGTGTTGATTTATTTTTTGTCCTCAGTGGTTTTTTGATAGGATCTATATTTGTAGAAGAATTTATAAATGGAGAGGTAAATAATGTCGGTAAGCAAATAAAAGATTTCTGGGTTAAAAGATGGTTTAGAACCCTTCCTAATTACTATTTATTTTTAGTGTTAAATTTAGTAATATATTTTTTGATAGAGGGAAAAAATTATCTTTATCTTGTTCCTAAATACGCACTTTTTTTACAAAAAATAAAATCTACAGATCAATTATCAATTTTTGGAGTCTCTTGGAGCCTTGCGATTGAAGAATGGTTTTATTTGTTTCTACCCAGTATATACTTTGTTTTATATAAGTTGACGAATAATCGAAAATTATCTTTTTTGGTTCCTTTATCTTTGATGTTCATTGTCCCTGTAATTGCAAAATGTATTTATGTATTTACGCATCCATTTTATGCAAATCATAGTGAATTTTTTAAATTTACGACATTTACTAGGCTTGATCCAATTGGTTATGGTGTTATGTTTGCCTTTTTGTGGCATACAGGTAAGAAAAGCTATTTTATTAAATATAAGAAGAAATTTGCTGTCATTGGAATTGGAATTTTTGTTTTGACATTGGCTTATTCCTATGCATTTCTTGCAAAGGCAATTCAACATTCCATAGCTTATTCACTCATTAGTAGTATATCAAGTATTTCTATATTTTTCTTTTTCACGTATATTCACGAAATGAAAAATTTCCGAAACTCTTTTATAAATAAATCTATAGAGTTGATTAGCAAATTGTCATACTCCTTGTATATTAGTCATATTCTCGTTTTGGATCTTTTCGAATATTTTTCTAAAGGTTCTTCCTTGTTTGAATCATCTGCAGGACGCATTACCAAATTATTTATGATTTATTCAATAACAATCGCTGTTTCATTTTTTATCTATGAGAAATTTGAAAAACCCTTTTTAAAAATCAGATATAAATACATTACATAGG
>DLGT01000131.1 GCA_002482845.1 Saprospiraceae bacterium UBA7687 | reverse complement strand
TTTAGGACTTCCTAATTAAGCTTTAGGACTAGTCAGTTAAGCTTTAGGACTTCCTATAAAGGCTAACGAACTAGTCATAAAGGCTTTTGGACAGGTCATAAAAGCCTAAGCGCTATCTGTGAAGATAAAAGGATTGCTTATGAAGACTTTAAGCTTGCTAACAAAGAACTACCCACCTGTCATGAAACATACAAGGATTCATCAAAAGGCTTTTATTAAGTAGTGCATTGATTAATGGCTTCACATAATATCATTGAAACAATGCAAGTAGGTTGCTGCATTACCAATATTGTAAAAAGTAGGGACTTTAAAGATGTTCATCCTACTCTATGGAGCATAAGCCGACTTTGTCTAGGAAATATAAAAGTCAACTATGGATTATAACAACGAAATTACCAATTCTTGGGCCCCACCTTTCCAAATTTTATCACCCAATTCCATTAATTTTTGTCTATCAGCATCAACTACTTTTGCAAATATATTACAAGCATCAAGGCCTTTTCCTTCGCCATAGTAAATACCAAAACAATTTGCTGTTTTTACACGAATTGGTTTTGAAGGACCAAAGACAACTTCTCCTATTTCAATGTGTATGGATGCATTCTCTTGTATAATATCCAATTTCGGCACATCATTAATCCATATCTCCTGCCCAGAAACCCTTGCATGATAAAACATCTTTGTGAAAGGTAATATACTTTGAAAAGCTTTACAAGTTTGTGGAGCTTCATCAGTATAAAATTCAAAACTTATCTCAATATTATTTGGAGTTGTTATTTTAAATCCATTCATCATTCTTGCGTAAATATTTAGCAAATATACCCATTTTTATTTGTCCTCTCTTCATTCTCTAAATAGGAAATTGTCAAATACTAACCAAATATTTCAATTTTTGAGACCCAATACACTTTTTCTCAATACTTCCTAGCTATCACAACGGTATGTTTCTCTACTTCAAATGCTGTTTTAGGGTATTCCACGTTAAACACCTTTATCTCTGAAAAATTATTTTCAATGATTTGAGATTGAATGTCGTCTAATAGATGGTAATAAAAATAAACACTTTCGCCAGTACTTCCAATCTGATAGCCAGATTTTTTCGGATCACCCTCTACAAAACTAAGGTATAGTAACCCACCTTCATTAAGTAAGTTATAGCAGTCGTTGATCAATTTTGTAGTGTCGGTCTTAGATAAATAAGGTATACAAAAGCCACAAATAATACCGTCATAATTCCCAATTAATTGCTGTATATCTCTAGTATCCATGAGAGCAAATGTTGCTTTTGGATTATTATTTGTAGCCTGGGATATCATATTGGGTGCGACATCGATGCCTAAAATATCAAAATCTGGTCTTTTTGATAGCAGGTACTTTGTAATATTGCCAGGTCCACAACCTACATCCAATAGTTTGGACTTATCTTTTGGAAGGGACTGACATATAACATCATAAGTGTCGTTGTACAGGTCTAAGTCCATAAATTTTTCTTGGTACCTGATAGCTACTTTATTCCATGTAGCGAATGTTTTTTGATATTTGTCCATTTAATGATGGTTTCCAGTTTTGGTTCCTCCAAATTTACTAATCTTTAATTGTTGGTGACAAGCTGATGTATGTTATTCTTTAAGGATTATGCAAAATCCATTAATCAATTTAAACTGCAACCATTTAATCATTATCAAAATGGACCGAGCTACGAAACTACTTGCGTTGCCACTGACCAAATATTTCAAGCAAAATCTTTAAAGGCACCACGTTTGTCGGGATCACCTTCCCGAGTTTTGGGTTTGTCTATGATTTCACAACCAGCTCTAACAGCTTTCTCAAAGATTTCATCCACATTGAGAACATATACATGCATCACTAATCTCATTGCAGGATATTCTTTAGTAGCATTTGATAACATTATCACTGAATCATCAATTTTTATTTCTGCGTGCATAATGCTACCATCATTTCGATCATATCGTCTTAACTGTTTAGCATCAAAAACATAAACAAGAAAATCTATCAACTTCTGTGCCTCATCGACAATAAAGTAAGGAGATGCTGAATTGTATCCATTGGGTTTGAAATCTAGGTTCATGATCTTTTTTATGCAAAGTTAATGTATAGAATTAAAGTTTGAAAAATTATAACTACACCTTTTTGCCTTTAATTGAAATATATTTCCTTCTAGATCTTGACCATCACAAAGTATATAGGGATAGTTGTCCCAAGTCATGATTTCTTGCATAAGGACATTTTTAGAAAGCAGATCATTTCTCAAGACATGAATATCGCCGTCTATTTCAAAAACGATTTTGGTATTTGTTTCATACGTGGTATCTTCATTACTTTCATCTAGATATGCTTCTCCTATCTGATGTAATCCAAGATTACAACCTCCTGCGCTTAGAAGCAACCATTGACTTGGGGTTTCTTCTAGAATTTCTAACCCCAAAACATCCACATAAAAATCTTTTAGGGATTCTAAATCTTTAACAAAAATGATAATGGTGTCCAATTTTAAAGTCATAACTTTTTTTTTAGGCTAATCATTGATGTGTTATCACAGCATTTACGAATATTCTCCTTTGAGTGCACTCCAAAAACATAAATTGGTTGATAATCAGCCTTTTTTACCCTGCCCCTGAAGGGAAACGACTGATTATCAAAACAGTAGAAATCAGAATTTTTCATTTTATTTGAACTAAGGACTTTTCAGAGTACACTCTCCTTTTAAGTATTTAGCTTTTCTGCCAGCTTGATAGACAATCTTTTATCCTCCATGATAAATAACAACCATATCCAAACCAATATAGCTAGTGTAAATGAAAGAATTATATTTCTAAGAAACAAATTCATTACTACATCGTCAAACCTCATTAAGTCGATCGATTGAAATATTGAGTAACCTTGATCCATCAGCTGAGCCGTCAATGCAAATATATTTCCAACGATGATACTCATAATATTGGCGAAAAGTAAAATATATTTTGTCAACGCACCAAGTTTACCACCAAAATATTCATATCCCTTTATACCTAAAAGCGCAATAACCATAGCCATTCCGGAAGATATTACACCTAAATAAACGGCAAAAAACACCCACAAAAGAATTCCCAACATTGAAAAAACAGAAGCCCCTAATAAGCCTGTCAAATATCCATTCTCAAACATTTGTCTTTTAGTTTCAGCCTTAATTTGACTTTGGTTAATACCTTCAAAACAAGCATCACATATAATCGTGCCTTGACCATTTAGCACATAATAATGATTATTCTTAATGGAAGTACACCTATGACAATTGTCCTGTTCCGGAATTTCTAGTTCCTTATATATATCAACAAAAAAATCAAATAAAGCGTAGACTGTCTTTAATTTGGTAAGTGTAATATTTTCAATAAAATTAACCGTGAATATGTTCTCACCAATTTCAAAGTTTGAGAATTTCAACATTTCCTTATTAGATTGTAGCCTCAGTTTTATAGTGATAATCTGTAAATCTGATAAGTAACCAGTAAATGCCACGACATATTTATATTGCGGATTACTCAAAATATTTCCATCACCTACATTAAAGAAATAGCCTTTGTATAAGCCAAAGACACCATCATTTTGTTTGTACCAATCAAGTTCTTTAGCTATTTTTTTTGCTTTAGGAAAAATCATAATGTGCTTTTGGCTGTTCGTTGATGTTCAGAAAAATGGCTAAAAATGAATCAGGTTCCAGATTTCCGACAAAAATAGCTACAATTTAGCATTCGTTTATTACAAACAGCTTTATTTAATTCCTAAAACTGCTTAACACATCTCTTATAGATTGGACTTGCTCTAATTTAAATCGTATAAAGTATAGGATTTCCTTTAAGACGAAATGACAACCATTACGATTCTTCTTTATTTTATCTTTTTAGCATGCATCTTTTGACCACCTTGAGTGAGTATAAGCTTTTCAACTTTACCAGTACTGTCTTTGACAAACTCCAGTTGTGCATCCATCACTTTTACAAAGAATTTGGTTTCTGTCTCAGCAAATATTTCTATTTTTCCTTGACCTGTCGCTTGTGTGATAAGTTGATTGTCTTCTTTTGTCACAGTCAATATAAAGTTGGGTCCTAATTCATAATCTCCTGTGTATGATTCCAAAATACTTTCATCAACATCAATTTCCATAATACTTGGAATTGGCTTATTCGTCTTCATCCATTCAGTAGGCTCACTCCTACCCTTAAATATTAATTTCTCCACTTCACCAGATTTGTTCCTTACAAATTCTATAGAATTCATCATACTTTCAAAAAAATACTTATCCTTCTCATAAGGTTTGATGTTAAATTTGGTGCTTCTATTTCTCTGAGAGTATAGTTTCCCATCCGAGTAAGTTATATACCTTTGTTCTTCGTCACCTGGAATTTCATATACGCCTGTCACTTGTTTCATAGCTGTCGTATCTGCCTTTGATTCTGTGTATTCAAATGGTTTACCTATCGTCAGTGCAGCCAATTTTACAGCAGTTTCTTCAGGACTATTGCAATCACAATTAGAAAATAAAGCAACAAAAACATCTTCTTTTGGCAAGTAAATACCCATGGTCAAGAAGCCAGGTATTCCGCCACCATGTTGGATTGCTGTACTGCCTTGGATATTGTCTATTCCCCATCCATATCCATAATCCGTCTTTTTACCATCTGCCAACACGTAAGGCGTAAAAGCTTTATCAAGGGTTTCTTTTTTCACCAATTTATATGTTTGAACTGCTTGATTCCATTTGTACAAATCTTCGACGGTGGACTGAAGCGAACCAGCAGCATAAGGCAGCGTCATACTCAATGGATCGGCATTGACAAAACCTTTATTGTCTTTACCATATGCAGCCGCCCTGTTTTTAATGATTTTCGAGTCACTTCCATAATAAGAATTGTTCATACCGAGTGCTTTGAATATGTTTTCTTCGATATATTCAGGATAAGTTTTGCCAGATACTTTCTTTATGATATAACCAAGCAGGAAATAACCAGAGTTGTTATAATTCCATTTGGTGCCAGGCGCAAATTCCATGGGTTGATTTTTAAAAAACTGTATCAATTCTTCAGGCTTTTTGTCTAATCGACTGATAGCCCCAAATTCTTTCATATTGGTATAACTTTGGATCCCTGATGTATGGGTCAGTAAGTGTTCAACTGTAATTTTATGTCCATGTGTAGGATAATCAGGAATGAACTTAGTAATGTCATCTTGAAGAGACAGTTTACCTTGTTCCATCAATTGTAAGATAGCTATAGCTGTAAATTGTTTACTGATAGACCCAATTCTAAAAACATTTTCAGTTTGCATGGGCACATTCAACTCGAGATTAGCCATTCCAAAAGCCTTTTTGTAGATGACTTGTCCTTTTTTGGATATCAAAGCTGTGGCACCTGTTTCATTACTTTTAAATTTCTCTGAAAGCAATTGGTCAAACTTTGCGATCAGTGCTTTGTCTATCGACACTTGAGCTTGAATATTATAGGTCGTAATTGCGCTAAAAAGTAAAAAAGCAAAAAGTGATCTCATGATTTCGATTGGTTTTGATTGAATAAATGAAACAAGCAAGATTTCAAATCTGTAAGTTGGATGATTTGTCAAACTAAAACCTAAAAGTACGTAAATAAATTTACCCTAGCAAATATACTCGACGAAGACGCGTGTGCGCATGCTTAGATCTTTATATTTGACCATTAATTTAATACTTTGAAATATTAATAACCACTTAGGTCACTTAGTTTTCACAGAGAAGCACTAAGGCTTTTTAGGTAACTATTTATTCCCAAGTCTGCAAAATATTTTTCTCCCACATGGCTTTAGCATAGTTCTTAAACGCTTTTGTGCTTTGTTTAAAAGCCCTGTCAAAGGTGTAGTCCCCACCATAATATTCATTATCAGATAACTGAACCTTATTTTGTCCTCTCATGGCATACTTATTTGTCCCTTCATACATAATTAATTTCATGTCAGATGGGCTTACATCTCCACGGCAAGCGGTCTTATACATCAGCCATATTTCAGCCACACCATCTTCGTTTAGATCTGTAATCTTGGTCGTATTAGGAATAAAGGTAGCTTCTATGTCTACTGGACAATCTCGAATATAATCATATATCTTCCAAGTTTGTGTGTTGTTATCATCAGTAATTATAAAATGGTAAGCAAATATTTCTGCATCTAAACCTTCATTTTCGTGGTCAAATTTAGGGCTTAGGTGAATACCTGTTTCTGTAGTTATTAGCAAATGATCTCCCAAATCATCCGTCCATGACCAAGCATTTGAAATGCTACCTTCATATTGTATATCTGCAGGAAGGTCATCGGTATGTACTTCTGTTACTTGTATATCAGCTTGACCACTTACAGAAAAAGTGCCTAGACAAACAGTAAAAAGTAGGCATAAAATGATAAGTTTAAAATGGGTTTTCATTTGTATTATATGAAGGAACATGATCAATTTATATAACTCACCGACAAAGATATGAAACAAAAGGATCAAAAGACCACCTATTTTTTTGACAAATACAAAGGATGATTATTTTGGGCTCTTTAAACACTTGGATTGTCATTTATGAATTGTGCTTTAAAACCCTTATTCCAATCTTTTTTAACGATCAATATGACAATTGGCTTAATTCTTAATTCCCTTCAATGATATCATTCACCCTATTCAGTACCCTCATTGACCGTTTCGGATATAGGTATGACCATTTCAGATATCGGATATTCCCATTCGGATCGTTTAGATTTTTTATATGATCGTTATGACATAACTTTGTGCTGTCGTTATAACACAAAACAAACTTTTAAAGCAGTCCATTGAACAAACACTTTTTAAAAAGTGAATAAAATCAGTGGCCGACTAACAAACAAATTTTAAATTTATTCATCTTAAAATCTTATTACCATGAGAAGTTTTCTTTATGGACTTACAGTCCTATGCCTTGTTTTTGCTGCATCTTGTTCAAAAGATGATAGCCTTATTGATGATAATAGTAGCGAATCAACCGAAGCAAGGGGATTTGCAGATTCAGGAATTTGGTATGTCAATCTATTCTCTGAAGATGGCAATATTCAAACACAACATTTTAACCAATACCAAATAAAATTTCAAGCTAGCGGAGTCATTACGGCTACTTCAGGCAATACCGAAATCAGTGGTACTTGGTCTAAAATCACAGATAGCGGGAAGAAAAAACTTATATTGTCATTCCCAGCTACAAGCAATTTTGACGAGTTGAGCGAAGATTGGGAAATAGTACTTAGCGACAATGATAATATCAAATTAAAACATATTAGTGGAGGTAATGGTGGCACCGACATTCTCGAATTAGGCCGCAACCAAGTAACCATAGTAGGCGGTACAGGAACCACGAATACAAATAGCGGAACCATCATTGGTCAATGGAAAGTTACTAGATACCTTGATAAAGATAAAGATAGAACGAGTTACTACACAGGTGTTTCATTTGATTTCAAAACAGGTGGCGTCATCACTGCTACTAAAGGAACTTCTATCACCAATGGTACTTGGAAAATATACACAGATAGTGGCAAACAAAAGCTAGATATCACGTTTCCAGTAGTCAATAAACTAAATGAAATCAATGAAGATTGGGAAATCATCAGCCAAAATGCTACAAGCATCTTACTTAAAAATGTAAGTGGTGGTAATGGTGGAGTTTCATATCTAGATTTTAAAAAATAATTATGCTATTTTAGGTTCAATTACCAGCAGAGATGTCAAAAGGGCGTCTCTGCTTTTTCTTTTTTCACAATGTGTAATTTATAATGATTGCAAAAAAGAAGTACTTTTCTTACACAAAACAAACTGTAGTTTAGATTTAATTAAATGATTGCACTTTTTCAATAAACTTAAAACGACCATTCCATTCCGTATTCAACCACATAATTTACGGTTTCAGGCAGGTTTTGAATGATGGTCAAGATTTTTAGCTATTTTTGCAGATAATCTAGTTTTAAAATATGAATTCCTTCCTTACATTAATATACGATAAGCTTTTTTCTACTCGTGCTGCAGGATTATACATCCTTTTATTTGCCATTGCCATTGGCGTTGCTACATTTGTAGAAAACGATTTTGGCACTAGTTCAGCCCAACATACCATTTTCAGGGCCAGGTGGTTTGAACTTCTTTTGGTTTTATTTGGTGGTACAATCATTGCCAATATCTTCAGATTTAGATTTATCCAACAGAAAAAATGGGCTTCTTTGATGTTTCACAGCGCCATTATTATCATCATTATTGGTGCAGGTATTACTCGTTATTTCGGGTATGAAGGTATGATGCACATCAGAGAAGGCAGTGCTGCCAATAGTTTTCTATCGACAGAAAGCTTTTTAAAGTTCAAAGTAATGTATGGAGGCAAATCGTATTCTTTTGACGAACCAGTATATTTTTCATCTTTAGGAAACAATGAGTTTTCGGAAGTTTACCAGATTGGAAATAATCAGTTTGATATAAAACTTAAAGAGTTTATCCCTAACCCTACAGAAAAAATAGATCCTACTGCAGGTGGCAAACCAGTCATGAAAGTAGTAGTAGCCGGTCAAGGTGGCAGAGAAGAATACTTTGTAAATCAAGGAGATAAAGTAAGTATCAATGGTGTAAATTTTAACTTCACTGATGACATCTTACCGAATGCATTTAATGTCATCGTGCAAAATGATTCCCTTTTGTTTCAGACTGATGTTCCTGTGGTACAAACGGTCATGGCTACCCAAACAACGGATACCATTCCTCCAGGTAGCTACCAACCATTACGACTTAGATCTATGTACATCTGGAATAATGCTGGATTTGTCATTGGAGATTTCAGATCGTCAGCTTCGGTTAGTTTGGTATCTGGTGATCGGAAAATGAAAAACGAAAGTGTTGCAGGTCTAGTCATGCAGATATCAAAAAATGGGGATACAAAAGAGGTGATGGTAAGCGGTAGAAAAGGTGACGAAGGGCAACCAAAAGTTTTAGACTTCGGAGATGTGCAAATGGCTGTGAGTTATGGTTCAAAACAGATTCAAGTACCATTTTCACTCCAACTCAGAGACTTCATCATGGAGCGATATCCAGGTACGGACAATCCATCTTCTTATGCTAGTGAAGTCACACTTGTGGACGCAGCAGAAGGTGTAAATAGGCCTTTCAGAATTTACATGAATAACATCTTAGATTACGGTGGATATCGTTTTTTCCAATCTTCATTTGACCAAGATGAAAAAGGCACGTACCTAAGTGTCAATTTTGACTTTTGGGGCACTTGGGTTTCTTATATCGGTTACATCTTATTAACGATAGGTATGATGATGACATTTTTTAGCAAAAATAGTAGGTTTACTGCATTGGTAAAAAAACTAGAAGAACACCAACATAAAGCAGCATCTTCTGTTCTGATTTTGATGATAGCGATATTGTCATTTGTTACAGAATCGAATGGACAAAATATTGTCCCTGTTGCAGATATCAGCAATGAACACGCAGTATCATTCGGAGAGATATTAGTTCAGGACCATAGAGGCAGATTCAAACCTGTCAATACATTAACCAGTGAAACCTTACGGAAAATAGCCAAAAAAGAAAGTCTCTTCGGCATGTCATCAGATCAGATATTTTTATCCATGCTAAAGGCTCCCGAAAAATGGGAAAACGTAGCGATGATAAATATAGGAACGCATCCACAGATTCAGCAAATATTTGGAACCACAGATAAAATGGTGAGTTACAGACAGTTTTTCGGAGCAGATGGCCAATATTTATTGAGAGAGCAGGTCAGAGAAGCACAATCTGTCAATCCCATAGATCAAGGTACATTTGAGAAGGCAATCATCAAACTTGATGAAAAAGTAAACATCGCAAGTATGATATTCTCAGGTAGACTGCTCCGGATTTTTCCTGTGCCAGGAGACCCCGCTAATACTTGGATTTCACCTGCAGATGTAAGAGACAATAAAATGCCAGACATGAATATGGTGGCACAATTTGAAGCTTTTTCATCCTACTTACTTTCACTGGAGCAAAGCGGCACCTCAGGTGATTACACACAATCTAATACCCTACTCCAAAAAATAGCTGACGACCAAAACCAAAAAGGAAGTCATATCATACCTTCTGCATCTAAAATCAAAGCAGAACTTTTGCTCAATAAATTGGATGTATTCGGAAGACTCCGAAATGTGTATGGCTTAGGTTGTTTGGTATTGTTAGGATTCTTCTTTTACTCCGTATTCAGTCAAAAAATGAATGTCAAACGGTATACACAATATGCGTTTTATGTCCTTTGTTTATTTTTTGTTTTCCACACCATTGGTCTTGGCCTTAGATGGTACGTATCTGGTAGAGCGCCATGGAGCAATGGATACGAATCGATGATATACATTTCATGGACCACGATGTTGGCCGGATTGTTTTTTTCTAGAAAGTCATTGGGCGGGATGGCAGCTACAACTGTATTGTCAGCGACAATCTTACTAGTAGCAGGCATGAGTTGGCTTGATCCAGAAATCACACCTCTTGTGCCAGTGTTAAAATCTTATTGGTTGACCATCCATGTATCCCTAGAAGCTGGCAGTTATGGTTTCTTGATGTTGGGTGCCGTAATTGGTATGTTGAATTTAGTTCTGATGATACTGACCAATGATAAGAACAAGGTTACTATCCATAGATCTATCAAAGAATTGACCATCATCAGTGAAATCACTTTATTGGGTGGATTATTTATGGTGAGTGTAGGCACTTACTTGGGCGGCGTATGGGCTAATGAATCATGGGGAAGATATTGGGGATGGGACGCTAAAGAAACTTGGGCATTGGTGACGATCTTGGTATATGCCTTTATTTTGCACATGAGATTTATACCTGGCTTACGAAGCGTGTATGCTTTTAACTTTGCATCATTATTCGGATTTGCTACGGTAATTATGACCTATTTTGGTGTTAATTATTATCTGTCAGGTTTGCATTCTTATGCCGCTGGAGATCCAGTACCGATTCCACCTTCTGTTTATTATACGGCGATTGTTTTAGCTTTGTTGTCCATAGCAGCATTTATAAGGTATAGACAAATGTATGCGGAAAAGGGATAGGGTGAGATTACATTAAAATATTTAATCTCCATTTGGATGGCACCCAAAACAAGCAGTGCTTACATATTGGAATCCACTGACATCATCATGTTCCTTTGCCATTTCATTTGCATTGTTGTGTTCATGACAATCTATACAACTAAAGCTTGCAAAACTTCCCGATGTCGTATGGCAATCCGTACATTGATCCCATTCACCTTTATGATTACCTGAATAAATGGGAAATTTATCGTCATGATTTGCAAATGATGCAGGCCTCCACCCGATGGCTAAGCTATGGCAAAGATTACATTCTGTGGGAAATTGTCTATGATCTGGATCTTTTGCATTTACAAAATCTGTATTATGGCAAGCAATACATGCTTGATTGATATCGCTATAGATTGGATTTTTATGACAGATGGTACAATCATTGATTTGATGACCTTGCTCAAGTGGGAAAAAACTATGTACAATACCACCAGCTGACCATTCCGTCTCTGTCTGTCTATGGCACTGTGTACAATCTGTGGGAAACCCTTGCCCAATATGATCAGGAACCTTTGCACTAGCGTAATCTGCTTGATGACAAGTAATACATGTTGGGTTTATTGGACTGAACCTTAGATTTGTTTCACTAGTATGACAATCATTGCAATTGATAGTCGTATGTGCACCAATGAGCGGAAAACCAGTTTGTTCATGTAGTTGGGTCATATTTTCTACAATCCATGACACAGCGGTATGGCATCTTGCACAGTCAGTACCTACCGTTTGCTGATGAAAGTCTGTGTGGCAAGATATACAGTCTGTACCTACCTTTTTGAATTCAAGAGACGTATGGCACGACCGGCAATCCAAATCATTGTGCTGACCTATTAAGGGAAATGAAGTACTATCGTGGTTGAAATTATTTTGAGATTGATAATCCCAATTTTCAGAATTGTGGCACTTAGAACAATCAATCATTAAACTTTCACCATGTGGCGATTGGCCATAAGAATTACTTACACTAAGCCAAATAAAACTTAATACCCAAAATATTTTTTGATTGTTCAAAATGACTGTTTTAAAAATAACATTTAAATGAACTACATACCAACTGCATCTTCCATGATGATATCATAACGGTATCCTGCACCAAAATCCTTATCTAATACTATTTTACCTGTCAATGCAACATTACTTCCCACGGGTATATTCAAATTTGTAGTTATGGTTAAGTCGAGTGCTTTACCCTTTTCTTTGGATCCATCCTGAATGTGCACCCAGTTTTTTCCCATGATACCATTATTTACTTTGACACATTCACCAGAAACTGTGATAGTTTTACCCGCGTATTTAGCTTTATTGGCCATTAGATCGGAAAGTTTCACAGCATCTTTTACAGCTACGTTACTTGCTTTTCCAGTAGTTGGCGTAGATGGGGCCACTGCATTTCCTGCACTCAAGTCTCCACCAGGATGTTCAGTAGCGTCTATGACATTAGATACAAGATAAATGGTATCAAACGTCCTTTTGAAATCTTGGCTTTCAAAATTGGTTTTCATTAGTCCACCTTTATAAAGATAGGTTTTACCCTTGCTCGCTTCTCTTTTGGCTGTAGCCAACCAATATGACTTGATTCCTTCTGTGACATTCATGTAGGTATATCTTTCTGCTTGAAGGACCTCGTTTACGGTAACTTTATGAACATCAGTACCACTTGCGCTTTGACTAGGTTCCATTCCGCTTGTTGGAACACTCGGATTTACAGCTTCTTGTGTTGTTGGGTTTTCATCTGCGACAATAACTTTGGGTTTTGAATCACATGCCATGAAAAAGATACATGTAAAAATAGCTATAACAAATTTTAAAGATTGGATCATAAATATTAATGTTTAAACCGTTGTACGGCTGTAATAAAATAACGATGATATTTTTTTGTTGGTTCAAAGGTACCTTCATAACTCAACATAAGTGAAGTAAGTTTCATAACATTCATACTTAAATTTAAACCACCCACATTTTGCACCAAAGATGTCTCAGAATTGAAAAAAGTATAGTTGATATTTCTATAATTAACTTCTGCTTGCAACTTGCCTTTCATAAAATTCTTCGATACCCTGCCACCATAAATATTACCTTTAAAATAATAAGATTCCAAAATATTGGCTGTTAAAGTAGCAGAAACATTCAGTCCTGGAACATTATTAAAACCAAGGCTTCCTACATAATTCTTGGTAGGCTGCGGATTAGATCCTTGGAAACGCAAAAAGGTAGAAACATTAAGATTAATCAATTTGAAAGGTGAATAATTTACTTGAAATCGTACACCTTGTCTAGTTTCTTGTGCCAACAATTGTTCTATGTAGGTTTGGTACGATTCATAAAATATCACGTTTCTCCTATTGTCGTATGATGATGAAAAGCTAAGATTTTTACGTATTCGATACCTTAAAGAAAAAAACACACTCGTAAGACTTAGTTCATTTGATGCTACGTCCCCTATTTTTTTGTACATATCCATTTCCGCGGACAGAAAGATATTCAGATTTTTGACCAATGAATTATTGTGCTGAAAGTACATAAACCTCCGGTCTGTTTTGGAGTTGTTTTGTTGTTCTGCAAATGCTAATGATGTTTGTGCTAATCCGTTTTTCCCTTTATCATGTCTAGACAAGTATGCTCCAAATTGCATTAAGTTTTGATTAAAACTATAATCATTGATATCAGGACGTGTACCCGCAAAAGCGCCAACACTAAACTTCTTAATATTAACTTCCCCTTGGACACCATCTATAGCTCCCATGTTTGCTATGACATTATTTATTTTACGACCTATCCATATACTATATTTATCACTTGGTGCATATTGAAGGTTCAATGCATATATTTTGAAATCATCATAAAATCCTACTTGAGACTGATCTATGCCATATCTATGTCGGTATGTGACATAACTCTGTAACGAAAAAGCTGAAGCACTTATATTTTGAACATTCATAGACATGGCCATCCGTATTCGTTGAAAATTTTTATCATTTCCATCTGAAATACTTCCATTGGTAGAGAATGAAATTCTACCATTCATTTTTTGTTTTCTCACTAAAGTTGTCGCCTTTTCTTCTGACAGTGAGTCCGGTGTTTCCACAGAATTGGCCACTTGTGTATTTCTGATATCAGGTGGAAGAGCTACCACAAGATTTGCATCTAGTTTTTCTACTTTACTATTAAAAAAAATACTTTGTCCTATGGTAAAATCTAAGGTAGATATATTTTCAGATACACAAGATGTAGATGATTTATGTTTGACAACCAAAGCGGGTATCAAGTTATTTTCCTTTTTGACAAGCAAAGTATCGCCCACTGAAATTTCTTCCGTACTATAAAATTTTACATAAACATTGTTTTTGCTTTTAAAGGTAACAGTGCCTTCCATTTGCCCATTTTTAATCTGGGCCGCAGCACTTGCTGACAGAAACCATAAGAAAGCTAATAGGAATAAATTTTTCATACTTAACTTTTAATCAAAACCATCTGGGTGACAAGAATAACAGGCATTACTGTTGTATTGATATCCATTTACGTCTTCATGATCGTTATCTACTTCATTCTGATTATCATGTTCGTGGCAATCTATACAACTGAATAGAGTATAATTATTAGGCGTAGTATGACATTCGACACATTGATCCCATTCACCCTGATGTTTACCACTATAGATAGGAAAGTATAAATCATCATGGTCAAAAGTAGATGGAACCCATGCTGTCTGCGAATGACAAACGGTACAATCTGTAGGAAATTGTGCTGTGATGTGATTCGGATTATTTGCACCATTGTAATCAGCACTATGACAGCCGAAACAAGTATTTGGTGTATTATTATAATTTCCATTGTGACAGGATGCACAATCTAAGGAAACGTGCGCTCCAGCCAAGACGTAATAATTGTTGTGAATAGGGAATAAAGCGGGCATCCATCCAGGATCTGTCGTATGACAACTTACACAATCATTTGAAATCCCAATAGCTAAGTGGTTAGGATTCTGAGTACCCGTGTAATCACTGTTGTGACATCCTACACAAGTATTTGGCGTGTTGTTATAATCACCCATGTGACAAGCTGCACAGTTTGTAGCAATAGTTGCATGTGCTCCAGTCAGCGGATAGACGTTGTTATGATCAAATGTAGAAGGTGTCCATGCGGATTGTGAATGACAGGTTGTACAGTCGGTTGGGAATTGGGCCGTCACGTGGTTTGGATTGGTGGTTCCATTATAGTCTGCTGTATGACAACCTATACAAGTATTCGGCGTATTATTATAATTACCATTGTGACATGCTGCACAATCATTGACTATAGCTAGGTGTGCTCCTGCAATTACATAATAATTGTCATGTACCGCAAATGATGCTGGTGCCCATCCTGGAGCAGTCGTATGACAAGAAACACAATCTGTAGATATACCTAATGTACCATGGTTAGGATTTAGAGATCCATTGTAATCACTTTGGTGACAACCGACACAAGTTGTTGGCGTGTTGTTATAGTCGCCATTATGACAACTCACACAATCATTGGCAATGGTGGCGTGTGCTCCTGTGAGTGGATAAAACTGACTGTGGTCAAAAGTGGCTGGTGTCCATGCGGATTGACTATGACATGATATACAATCTGTCGGAAACATGCCTGCTTCGTGGTCAGGATTGGTTGTTGCGTTAAAATCAGTTGTATGACATCCAATACAAGTATTCGGTGTGTTATTATAATTGCCATTATGACAGGCTACACAATTATCAGCTATGGCAATATGTGCTCCGACAAATGGATAAACAGCATTATGGTCAAAAGTAGATGGCGTCCAAGCGTCTTGTGAATGACAAGTCGTACAATCTGTCGGGAACTGAGCTGTTACGTGGTTTGGATCTGTGGTTGCATTGTAATCTGTAGTATGGCAACCTACACAAGTATTTGGTGTATTATTATAATTACCATTATGGCAAGCAACACAATCATTTGCTAACGCTAAGTGAGCTCCGGAAATTAGATAATAGTCGTCATGGTTAGCAAAACTGGCTGGACTCCACCCAGGTGCTGTAGTATGGCATGAAGCACAATCATTAGAGATCCCTAATGCCACGTGATTAGGATTAAGTGCTGCCGCATAATCATTATTATGACAACCCACACATGTATTCGGCGTATTATTGTATCCATTTGCATGACAAGCTACACAGTTATCTGCAATAGTAGCATGTGCCCCAGTAAGCGGATAAAAGATACTATGATTAAAACTTGTCGGTGTCCAAGCATTTTGTGAATGGCAACCTATACATTCAGTAGGAAACATACCTGCCTCATGATCAGGGTCCACAGTTGCATTGAAGTCATCTGTGTGACATCCTATACAAGTATTCGGTGTATTATTGTAGTTGCCATTATGACAAGCTACACAATTATCTGCTATTGCAATATGAGCTCCTACAAAAGGATATATAACATTATGATCAAAAGTGGATGGTGACCAAACATCTTGTGAATGACAAGTCGTACAATCTGTAGGGAACTGAGCTGCCATGTGGTTTGGATCAGTTGTACCGTTAAAATCTGATGTATGACAACCTATACAAGTATTTGGAGTATTATTATAGTTACCATTATGGCATGCCACGCAATCATTTGCAATAGCCAAATGAGCTCCAGAAATCATATAATAATTGTCATGTATGGCAAAACTTGCAGGACTCCATCCAGACATTGTGGTATGACATGATGCACAATCATTAGAAATACCCAATGCTATATGGTTTGGATTAAGTGCTGCTGTGAAATCATTATTATGACATCCTACACAGGTATTCGGTGTATTATTGTATCCATTTGCATGACAAGCGGTGCAGTTTTCTTCAATGGTAGCATGTGCTCCCGTAAGTGGGTAAAAGATATCATGATTCAGATTACTTGGTGTCCATGCATTTTGTGAATGACAACCAATACATTCTGTGGGGAACATACCTGCTTCATGATCTGGATCTACAGTGCCATTAAAATCATCTGCATGACATCCAATACAAGTATTCGGTGTGTTATTATAGTTGCCATTATGACACGCTACACAATCATTAGCGATAGCTATGTGTGCTCCTACAAATGGGTAAACAGCGTTATGGTCAAAAGTTGAAGGAGACCAAGCATTCTCTGAGTGACAACTCGCGCAGTCATTTGGAAATTGCAAAGCGACGTGATTGGGATCAGTTGTACTGTTGTAATCACTGGTATGACATGCTACACAAGTATTTGGTGTATTGTTATAGTTACCATTATGGCACGCCGCACAATCATTGGCTATAGCAGCATGTGCGCCATTGAGCATATAATAGTTGTTGTGTACGGCAAATGTCGCTGGACTCCAACCTGCTGCTGTAGTATGGCAAGTTGCACAATCATTAGAGATACCTAGGGCTATATGGTTTGGATTAAGAGCTTGGTTAAAATCTGTGGTGTGACAGTCTACACAGAGCGTCGAAGTTCCTTGATAGCCTGCGGCATGACAACTGATACAGTCCGCTCCAATATGTGCACCTGTTAGTGGAAAGGATGTCGTATTGTGGTCAAAAACCATATCTGCATCTCCACTTGGATGACAAGCAAGACATGCTGGACTATTGTAGACATAACCTCCTACACCTGTATGTTCGGTATCTGTTTGTGGATTCATGTGACAGGTGATACAAGTAAATTGTGTATAATCTCCTGCTGTCGTATGACAATCTACACATTGATCCCATTGTCCTTGATGTTTGCCACTATAAATTGGAAAATACAGTCCATCATGGTTAAAGGTAGATGGAATCCAAGCGTTCTCAGAGTGGCAACTTGCACAATCATCAGGAAATTGAAGGACTAAGTGATTAGGATCGGTTGTACTATTGTAATCGCTTGTATGACAAGCTACACAAGTATTCGGTGTATTATTATAGTTACCATTATGGCACGCTGCACAATCATTTGCTATTGTAGCATGTGCACCATTCAGCATGTAATAGTCATTGTGCATTGAAAAAGTTGCAGGACTCCAACTTGGCATTGTTGAGTGACAAGATGCACAATCATTAGAAATGCCTAAGGCTATATGGTTAGGATTAAGAGCTTGGTTAAAATCGGTGGTGTGACAATCTACACATGCCGTCGAAGTACCTTGATATCCATTCATATGACAACTGATACAATCCACATTGGTGTGTGCACCTGTAAGTGGGAAGTTGGTCGTGTTATGGTCAAAAGTTGCGTCTGCATCTCCTGTAGGGTGACATGCCAGACAAGCATGATCGGAATAGGTATAATTGGTAACCACAGAATGTTTTATATCTGTCTCAGGATTTGTATGACATGAGATACAAGTAAATTGGCTGTAATCATTGGTATTGGTGTGACAATCAATACATTGTGACCATTGACCAAAATGTTTACCACTGTAAATCGGGAAATAAAGACCATCATGATTAAAAGTAGATGGCATCCATGCAGATTCGGAATGGCAACTAGCACAATCTGTACTAAATTGACCAATTACATGGCTTGGATCCGTTGTTTGTGTAAAATCACCATTATGACATCCTACACATGTATTCGGTGTATTGTTGAAATCACCATTGTGGCAACTAGCACAGTCATTGGCAATCATAGCATGAGCACCATTTAAAGCATAATAATCATTATGGTTAGCAAATGTAGCAGGACTCCAGCCAGGTGTAGTGCTGTGACAAGATGCACAATCATTAGATATACCTAAAGCCGTATGATTGGGATTTAAAGTTTGATTAAAGTCTGCGGTATGGCAATCCACACATGCGGTCGATGTACCTTCATATCCATTGGCATGACAACTGATACAATCCACTCCAATGTGTGCGCCAGTAAGTGGAAAATTAGTAGCATTATGGTCAAAAGCCATGTCGGCACCCCCTGTTGGGTGACAGCTTAGACAGGCATTATCTTGATAGTTATAGCCACTGACACCATTATGAAGATCATCGGTTTCGGGATTTATGTGACAAGATACACATGTAAATTGTGTATAATCATCTGAATTGGTATGACAATCTATACAATCATTCCAAACACCCTTATGTTTCCCACTGTAAATAGGGAAAAACTGTCCATCATGCGTGCTGAAGTCCACAGGTTTCCATCCCGGCGAAAGTGTATGACATTCCATACAATTGGTAGAAAAGCCAGCTGACGTATGTTTAGGATTAGTAGTGGTGTTAAAATCAGTTTGGTGGCATGATATACATAATGGAGAAGCAGCCGAATACTCACCATTTGCATGGCAAGCAGCACAATCTTGAATGTTATGACCTTGCTCTAGTGGGAAAAAACTATGGTCTACAATATCTGTATTCCAATCTGTGGTAGTGATGCTGTGACAACTAGCACAATCCATTGAGAAACCATTTTTTACGTGGTCTGGACTTACAGCAGTGGCATAATCTGATCTATGACAATTAATACATTCTACACCTGTAGGGTTAAATCTGACATTGGTTTCCCCCTGATGACATTCGTTACAATTGACAGTGGCGTGTACGCCCATGAGTGGGAAAGCTACTTTTTCATGAAGGTCTGTTACATTCTCAACAATCCATGACGTAGGAGTATGACATCTCGCACAATCTGTACCGACTGTTTGATTATGCATATCTACGTGGCACGATACACATTCGGAAGATACTTGTTTAAATTCTAGTGATGTATGACATGACCTACAGTCAAGATCATTATGTTGTCCGATTAAAGGGAAAGTAGTACTATCATGATTAAAGGTATTGGATTTGGTATTAAATGACCAATCTTCTGAGTTATGACATTTTGCACAATCAATTGCAAATGTAGACCCATGAGGCGACTGTGCCAACATTTGTTGCGCGATTACAAACAGCCAAATCATGAATAAAAATCTAAGCACCCTTACTTCTTAATACAACAATGATTAATTATGTGCATAAAGATATTGAATTGTCAGAGAATTGTAAATTTTCCGGCTTCTAAAATAACTGAGTGGGTGTTTTTTAAGGCTGAAACGGGAAGGAATCATATCAGATTTCTATGAAATGTGGAACAATTGCTTTCACACAATACTAATTTTCTTATTGAAAAATATTATATAGTGAGCTATCGAACAATCCTACTTTTCAGTTCCAACTTCAAGCCCATTTACACAAACTTTATTTAGACCGGCTACTCCACAAAAATCATTTAGTCGTGAAAGGTCTGCATAACTTTTGGATAATTTCAAGTTGTCTATATTAATACATTTTTGAGTCATTTTAAATATAATCATCTTATACCCCGAAATCGGGCAGTTTTCACCATGATACCACCACCTTTTTCATATAACTTTAATTGACTGAAATTTTCTGTGGCAAAAAATATCTCTGTCATAGCCACCATGCCATTGTCTGCAAACAATTCGCATGAAGCTACGTCAAAAATCAACTGAAGTCGCATGATTTTATCTTTTGACGCCCGTGGAGCCGTATGTCGTTTTACAGCAAATTTTTTAGAAAAATGATGACTTCCTGCTTTTGTTCTGTCACTGAAATATTCATTTTTCTCAGGATCGAAACCGACGATGTATTCTTCTCCATGAGTATTAGAAAGAACAATACCAAATTCTGAGCCTCCATTTTCAGGTAGTTCAATTTCTAGTAAGACTTCCATTTTTGATGGCGAAAAGCCTAGCTTCTCCGTCAGGTCAATTTCTTTATTGATTATTTCGTTCTCAATGCTATAATTTACATCCATCAACGATTCTATTTCTTTGACTGGTTCCGACAAAATTCGGTACCCAGAATCTGTTTTTTTCAATTGCAAACTTCTTGGAATTGTCATAGCACTGCGCCATGTGGTAGTTGGCACTACCTGTGCATAGTCCCAATTTGACATCCATCCGATTAGAATTCGTCGACCGTCTTCTTTGGGTATGTCTGACCAGGTTACCCCTGCATAGTTGTCCTTTCCCCAGTCAAGCCAAACAGCTTTACCTGCGGTCACATCAGGTGTAAAAGAAGGATCTAGTGTAAAATTTTTGCCATTAAAGTTACCGACAAAATATTGCGTACCAGAACCTCCGTTAGGTGAGCCAGGATTTAAGCTTTGCAACAAAACCCACTTTGTTTCATCCGTTCCTTCCACTTTTATCGGGAATAGGTCGGGACATTCCCAGACTCCACCATGTGCACCGTATTCCTTTCCAAAATTGCTCAAGTGTGTCCAGTTTTTTAGATTGGGTGATCCCCATAACATAACATGATCATGTGCAGCAAAGACCATCACCCACTGCTTGGAATCCTCATCCCAGATCACTTTTGGGTCACGAAAATCTTTGATTTTTTGAGTATTAGGAATCACAGGGTTACCTGTATATTTAGTCCATGTTCGTCCCTTGTCGTTTGAATAAGCGATACTTTGATACTGAAAGTCTGAACGTCCAGCTCTTTCACCTTCCATTAAATGCTGCGTATATATGGCGACCAGTGGCGGATTGCCATTTTCACCAAAACCACTAGTATTTTTCCAGTCCACTACTGCACTGCCAGAAAAAATATACCCCAACGAGTCAGGATAAAGAGCTATAGGCAGGTGTTCCCAATGCACCAAGTCGCGAGTCACAGCATGTCCCCAATGCATAGGTCCCCATACGGTACTGTCTGGATAGTATTGATAAAAAAGATGGTACTCACCCTCGAAAAAAACCATGCCGTTAGGGTCGTTCATCCACATAGAGTCAGGCGTGAAGTGAAAGCCAGGTCTATGAGCTTCTACATCAGTAACTACAGAAGAATTCGTCTTGTTCTGACAATTCCAAAAAATCAGAACAAAGAAATAAAATATTGATGTTTGAATTATTTTATTACTCATTTTATAAGATATTATTAAATAGAAAGGAAAAAGTGGTTATGATTCAATTATTGAAAAAATTCAGGATATCTAATCAAGTAATCGCTTACTATTAACTGTATTGAAACTAATTTCCTTTATTTCCCAAGGTGATTGTGAGCCCAAAGCAAGGCTACATATTTATTCCCTATACATATCCATGACATACAGCGTTTTATATATTATCCATTAAATATAGACCCATTTTTTTTAATAAAAAAAATAACAGAGGAAAAGTTTATAAAATGGTAGCAGAAGCCAAACTGCTACCATTCAATTATAAACCTATTCTAACAAAATCATTTTAGAATCCAGGATTCTGTTTGTATAAACCGTTCGTAAAAGTAATTTCGGCTTGAGGTATTGGCAAATATTCATCTCTACCCGCCGTAAATTTTGCTGTTGCTAAATATGGCCTTCTAACTTTTTCCTTTTCAATGTATGCATTTAGCGTTTGTTCAGCAATACCCCAACGAACGAGGTCAAAAAACCTGTGTCCTTCAGTGGCAAATTCTAAACGACGCTCCCATATTAAAGCTTTAAAAGCAAAATCCTTAGTCCAACCAGCAGAAGTATATGGTTTTACATTATAGGTTGCAGCAAAAGTTCCATCCAATTTTTTTAATTTTCCAGTACTTTGTGCAGCTCTATCTCTGATTTGATTGATTAATGGCAAAGCTTTATCTTGCTCACCCAATTGAATATACGCCTCAGCTTGCATTAATAAAATATCATCGTATCGAATAATATCATAATTTTTGGCAGTTCCCATAAATGGTCCAAGTTTAAAATAAGATCCGCTAGATGCTAATTGTTGAAACCTCATGGTATGAAAATTGCCATAAACGCCGGGATCTCTTACCCAACTATTGCTAAAAAGTGCTGTATTATCATACTTATAAACATGACCATCTATACCTACTGTATGGTCAAGTCGTGGGTCAACTGATTGAGCGCTTAGATCAGCAATGTTATCATTGAAAGTATCAAAATTTGGCAACCCATCTGCATTTGTAGTGTGTGCATTGACTAAATTTTGACTACCTGCATGGAATCCACAACAGCCATATTGAGGAGCTCCGTGTGAATAATTCAAACCATCTTCAAAACTCATTCTTCCTGCAGTAGTACCATCATTTATAGTAAACTGAATAGCAAAAACTGACTCAGGACCATTTTCAGTCTCAGGTAAAAAATTATTTGCTATGTCAGCATGAAGCGAAAATTTACCAGACGAGATAACAGCCTGTGTGAGCGTAACTACTTCTTGTAATCTTGTTTTATTGATATTTGTAACTTTATGATTATCGTCTTGCTCATAAGCTTGATACAATCTAAGTTTAGCCAAATAAGCTTGGGCTGATAGTTTATTAGCCCTAGCAAGCTCAGGTTGTGTCTCAGGTAAATTGTCAATTGCAAACTGGAAATCAGCTGCAATTTTATTCCATGATTCTTCATTGCTAAGCGTATTTGAAACCTTTAAAATTTCTTCATCGCTAACAGTTTCATCAAAAATAGGAATGTTCTTATACAATTTTTTCATAATGAAATAGCTGTGCCCTCTTAAAAAACGTAACTCTGCCAAACGAATTTTTTTGGCTGGAAATTCAGTTTCATTTAGTGTATTTACAGCTCGTAAGGCCACATTACATCTGGATATTGATTTGAAAAGATTTTGCCAAGTACGGGTGACAAATGCGCCCATAGTTGGCGTTGTGAGATTGTAATGTTCTAAAGCATCTATTTCACCTACGTCACCAGTGCCACCGCCACCTTTGTATGTGTCATCAGAACGTACACTTCCATATACCCAATCACTGTATATTGGGCCAATCATGTCTCCATTGCCAATTGCTGCATATGCTGAAGTAACGAGGCCATCAATAGCCGTGGGTGAAGTCAAGTCAGATGAAGATAACACGCCTGTTGGTGTATAATCAAGTGAATCTGTACACGAACCTAAAAACAGTAGACCTGTTAAAGCTAAAATTGAAAATATCTTGTTTTTCATTTTGTAACTATTTATTATATTTTATAAATTATTTTAATTAGAAAGATGCATTCACACCAAATGTAAATGTCTTAGGAATTGGAATAGGGTCTAAATCAATTCGCTCCGGATCTGGGCTCAAGTATTTAGAACTTTTGATCCAGAATAGATTTTCAGCCATAACGTAAATGCGAAGATTTGTTAAGACTGATTTAGGGGTAAGAGAATACCCAAGTTGGATGTTTCTCATTTTAAAGTATGATGTGTTCACAATAAAATAATCAGAAGTTCTTCCTTCTCCATTATTGTCTTTAAGTGTAAGTGCGGGAACATTGGTATCAGTATTTTCAGGAGTCCATCCATTAAACACACCTGGACCTACATTTTCGCGTCCTCTCATCAGATTGTTGAAAACAGTATATACATCAAATCCCTTTCTACCAGCAACACCCGATCCAAACAATGACAGGTCAAATTTCTTGTATTCTAAATCAACCCTCAATCCATATTCTAAAGCAGGCAAAGTAGTGCCAATCCATGTTCTGTCCAAGTCGTCAATTCTCCCATCACTATTGATGTCAACGTATCTAATTCTGCCTGGTCCTGCACCGATTTGCGTAGGCGCTGCATCTACTTCAGCCTGTGATTGGAACAAGCCATTGGTTTGGTATCCAAAAATATCAAATTGTGAACGTCCAATAATTGTATTGACAAGATTTCCAGCATAAGCAGGTCTTACATTTTCTGGAAGCTCCGTGATTTTATCTCTAAAGTGGGCAAAATTTGTGATAATATTATAGCTTAAACCATTGGAATTTCCTCCTTTATAGCCTAAGACAAACTCCCAACCTTTATTGGACTTTGATGCACCATTGACTGCCTTAGTTTGACCTTCACCAAGTGTAGCAGCTACTGGAGGTGTAATCAAAATACCTGACGTCTTACGCGTAAAATAATCAAATGATCCAAAAATTTTATCATTTAAAAATCCAAAATCAATACCAGCATTGACTTCATCTGTAGTTTCCCATTTCAATGAAGGATTTGCCGCTTGAGTTTGTACAAAACCAGAAGGCAGTGTACCCGTATTTGCGCCTGATAATGAATAAGCTGTACCAATATTCATATATTGTTCCCAAAAACCACCTACCAACTGAGCTTGTGTCGTGCCATACCTTGTATCAAATAATCCAAAACGAGCCAAATCACCAATTTGTTGATTCCCTACTCGACCTACACCTACTCTCGCTTTTAACTGTGAGATGACTTTATTGTCTAGCATAAAATTTTCTTGGTCAACTCTCCAACCTACAGATGCAGCTGGGAAAATACCAAATTGATTATCTGCTCCAAAACGTGATGATCCATCTCGTCGAAGTGTAAGTGCCACCAAATATTTATTGGAATAATTATAATCTACACGTCCAAATTGAGAAAACAAACGATTACCAGTTGAACCACCAGCAACGGTTGTATTTCCTGTACCAGCATTGAGCGTAAAATAGTCTTCAGTTTGGAGTGCAAATCCTTCTTTTTTGGTGAATTGAAAGTCAAAATCTGTTTTTATAAACTCGGTACCTAATAAAAATTTAAAACTATTTTTTTCATTAAGTTCTAGATTATATCTCAGAGTATTAGCCCAGGTGGTACTTAAATAATGATTCTGATCTAAAGATAAGCTATTTGTAGTTCTATTAAAAGCTCCTTCTGAAAATTTTGGTGTAATCACTTTATTCAAAAATGTTGCATTATCTGCGCCTAAATTTGATTTGAAAAATAGGTTTTTAATTGGTTGGATCTCTAAAAATATATTTCCAAATGTACTTAAGCGATTGGCATTATTCCATTTTGCTAAATCTTGCATATGAAGTGGGTTATTTCTGTCCGAATATCCACCACCTGAAGCACCTGCATAAGTTGTACCATCTTTTTGATATACGGGAATAGTAGGTGCAAGTGTCACAGCCAAGAATGAAGTGGATGCACCACCTAAATCTCGTGCCGTCAAGGTTTCATTCGAATTTGCAATTCTTAAATTTACACCCAAATTTAATTTATTATTAAACGCTCTGGTAAGTGCATTGATACTACCACTCAATCGATCATAGTTAGTAAATCTAAGCATACCCGTATTTTTCAATTGACCAAGATTGACTTCTATGGATGAATTTTTACTACCATACGAAGCCGTAAAATCATTTTGCGTTACTATTCCAGTTTTATATAATTCTGATTGCCAATCTGTATCTCCTACAGGTGTATTAGGGTCGCCACCTACGAATGGCTTTGCACTAACACTTTGTAATATTGGGTTGTCAAAATCATTATTCCATTTAAAATCGTAGATATCGCCATAGCCTGCTACAGGATCTTGCCGATCATTTACCGATGCTTGCCATAACGCCTTTCCTCTATCTTCAGCATTCAACATATTAAAACGCATTGATTTTTCAGATTGTGCAGAAATCCGGCTATTAAACTGAAATGCTACTTTCCCTTCAGTATTGCCTCCATTTTTAGTCGTAACTATGATTACACCATTAGATGCTCTTGCACCATAAATAGATTGTGCAGATGCATCTTTCAATACTTGCACTGACTCTATGGTAGCGGGATTCAAATTTTGGAATACTTCTGGCCTAGTAGTCGGAATTCCATCTATGATATATAATGGATCATTATTGCCTAAAGTATTGGCACCTCTGATTAAAATCCTTCCATTTGACCCATTTGGAGAACCGTCTCTTTCGATATACAAACCAGCAACTCTACCTTGCATGGATTGCATAGGGTTTCCTGTACTGTTATTTTTAATAGGCTTCATATCAACTACGGCAACCGACCCCGTCAAATCTACCTTGTTTTGTGATGTATAACCAACTACAACCACTTCAGCTAATTCTTGACCTGGTTCTAGTGCAACTTCTACATAATTGGTTCCTACAATGGAAACTTCCTGTGATGTATATCCAATGTAAGAAATAGTTAAACTCGTTATACCATCTGGTACGAAGATACTAAATTTACCTTCCACATCAGTGATGGTTCCGTCCTGTGACTTGGACACTAAAATATTAGCACCTATTAATGGTTCAGATATGTCGCTCCCGCGCACTATACCTGTTATTTGGCGTTGCGCTTCAATTACAAAGAATGTTTGAAGAATTAAGAAAATGGAGAGTAAGGCTTTTTTTGTCATGATAAGTATTGTTTTGAAATTACTGAAATTAAGGATACTCATGTTGAGTGATTTGTGTTAAATTATTATTTTGATATTCGAAGATGGGTGAATGTATGAATAATGGTTATTTTTTTAACGGTTCATCAATTGTTTTTCTAATTCTTCGAGAGATACTCCTTTGGTCTCTGGCATCATTCGCCATACGAATACCAACTGTCCGACCATCATTAGGGCAAAGATCATAAAGACAGTACTCGCCCCGATCGTATTAAATAGGTATGGAATCATCGCAGGTATACTGGCTGCCAATAACCAATGGACCGAACTACCAAATGCTTGACCACTTGCTCTCAAATGATTGGGAAATATCTCGGATATAAACACCCAAATGACAGCTCCTTGGCCGATGGCGTGTGATGCAATAAAAAGGAACAAGAAAAGTGGAACGGCAAATCCTTGCCATTCGAGGTAAAATGCCATGGCTATTAATGACAGCGATATGATGTATCCTATGGAGCCTATGTAAATTAGCTTCTTACGTCCGACCTTATCGATCAAGCTCATTCCTATCATCGTGAAAATCAAATTTACTAAACCTATACCTACACTGCTCATGAGTGATGCACTTTTTTCCAGTCCGGCGATCTCAAATATTCTTGGCGCATAATATAGAAATGCATTGATACCAGAAAACTGATTAAAAAAGGCGATCAGAAAAGCTAAAATCAAAGGAAATCGATATTTTTTGTCAAAAATACTTTCATCCGTATTTACTGATTTATGATCAGACAATATATCATTAATTTGGGTTTGGACAGGTGTTTGTGGGTCTATGACAGCCAATGTAGCTTCTGCTGCTGCACGATCTTTTTCCTTCAACAATAACCACCTTGGGCTTTCGGGTATAAAGAATACCACAACGGTGTAAAACAAAGCAGGTAATGCTTCTGCTCCGACCATCCATCTCCAAGGCTCAGTCCCGAAATCTTTGAGTAGATAATTGGATAAAAAAGCCACTAAAATACCCAAAACTATATTGAATTGGTACATGCCCACTAGCCTGCCGCGGTCATGCGCTGGTGATATCTCTGAGATGTAAGCAGGAGCGGCTATGGTAGAAGCGCCTACACCAAGCCCACCTATGAATCTAAAAATAGCAAACATAATGGGATCAGTAGCTAGTGCCGAGCCAACAGCAGAGACAAAGTACAAGATACCAATGATGATAAGCGTATTTTTTCTACCCAGTTTATCTGTAGGTATAGCACCTAATAATGCTCCCACTACCGTTCCCCAAAGTGCAGATGCCATGATGACAAAGCCATGAAAAAAAGCGCCACGCGGCCACAATGATTGCAGTGGCAAATCTGCTCCTGATATGACTACAGTATCAAACCCAAATAGGAATCCAGCGACTGCCACGGTCAGTGACCATAGCATGATTTTGTTGTGGCTCATGATTTTTAAAATATTATTTCACAAAACTACCTTCTCCCGCAAGTGTGCAATTGTGAATTAATATTTTATTTCTTAGATTTTAATCACCATGTTAATTTTTCATTATCAATTTATTTGTCAGATAATTATACATTAATATATTTGTTTATATTAATTTAAACCTTAATAATTGTGTCATAAACTTTAAATTTTGTGTCACCAAAATATGGTGTATATTTTACACTAAGCCTAAGTCTTTTGCAAATTAAAGACTATAGTAAACTTTAATACTTATCAAAAATGGACTACTTATAGTTGAATATTAATTTTTTTCGTCTTGGAGATTACGTCTAAATTGGCTAGGCGTGACATTGTATTTTTGTTTAAATACCGTAGAAAAATAATCAGGTGATGAAAATCCCGAGGAATAAGCGATATCAGCAATGGGAGTATCTGTACCCAATAATAATTTTTCTGCATAAGAAAGCCGTTTGTTTTGGATAAAATCACTGATGTTTTCGCCCAAAAGGGATTTTGCTTTGCGGTACAGTTGTGACCTCGACAATTGCATTTCTTTACACAGATCATTGATTTGAAATTGTGGATCTGTAAAATGATTTTGAATGTACACTGTTAAACGACTGATGAAGTCTTGGTCTATGGTTTTGAGTGTAGTGTTTTCTACTAGATCAATCACATCATTATGTATACTACCTTTGAGGATTTGACGATTGTGGATCAAGTTTTGAATCGTAACTTCAAGGACTTGTATATTGAAAGGTTTGGTAATGAATGATTCTGCTCCTGCCTGCATAGCTTCTATCTGTTGGGATATAGTAGCCCGAGATGTCAATATGATAATGGGAATATGAGAAGTGCGCAAATCGTTTTTCAATGCTTTTACAATCTCTATGCCATCCATACCCGGCAATGACAAATCACATAGCAATAAGTCAGGAACGAGGTTGGTAGCTTGTGCAAAACCATCATCGCCAGTAATAGATTGTGTGATTTGATATTTTGACTCCAAATTTCGCAATAGAAATTGTTGTATTTCCTCATTGTCTTCTATGATATGGATATGAAAACCATCCACATGCTTGATTTCTCTTTCATTGACTTGCCCTAGTTGATAGTTGAGTGATTCGTCATAAATAGAATCAGTGGATATAATATAGTCTTCATTTTTGGTGATTTGATCAGCGTTATAATGGTCTTTGCCGATTGGTAATACTATGGTGAATCTAGCGCCATGTCCTTTGATGCTTTGTACTTTGATGCTACCTTTGTGCAACTCTATTAAGGATTTGGACAAAGACAATCCTAGACCTGTTCCAGCAGAATGAACGCTCTTGATTTGGTAGAATGGTTCGAATATCTTTTCAAATTCGTCTTTGTCAATGCCATTACCCGAATCTTCAAAATTTATCTTAACTGTTTTTTCATATGAATCCAAAAGGATCGAGACCGTCACAGTACCATTATCAGGTGTGAATTTAAAAGCATTGGAAAGAAGATTGAAAATTACTTTGTCCATCTTGTCGGGATCAAACCATAATTTTATTTCTTCTGTTTTTGTCAAAAATTTGAATGAAATATTCCTTTGAGCTGCGACAGAACTATAAGAGTCACAAATTATTTTTATGAAATCAATGATATTGTATTCGGATACTGAAAGATTCATTTTATTGAATTCAGCTTTTCTAAAATCCATCAATTGATTGATCAGCCTCAGCAGACGAATAGAGTTTTGTTGCACTTGTCGGACCAGCGCATTTGTTTGTTTTCCGTTGTTCTTGCCTGCGAGTAATTCATCACTAACACCCATGATTAGCGTCAACGGTGTCCTCAATTCGTGCGAAATATTGGTAAAGAAGTTTACCTTGGCATTGGTAGCCAATTTGAGTTCTTCGGACATCTCTAATATATGAATTTGATTCTTGATGATTTCTTCATTTTTGGAAACTAGTTCATTATTTGCTAATTGTTTGTTTTTTAATGACTTCCAAAGTGAAAATCCTAAAATGAATGAAACTATCAATGATGTAACCAACAAGACTATGAAAATACGTTGTGTATTAAAAATCTTCTTAAATGAGTCGAGAAATAATAGTTGCTGATCGATAGTACTTTGAAGACCATCCATTTTCTTGAACTGAAGTTGTACCGTTCGCGCATTTGATAGATTAATAATGCTCGTGTTGAGTTTGTTTTCTTTTTCAAAAGGCAATTTATTTAAAATGCTTTTAGCTAATAAAATAGCTTCAGATCCGCAGGTAGGATATAATAAAGATGCATTAATTACATTTTTTTCCACCATATCGATACCATTTCCTTCGCCTGGTAAGGCATCCACTCCGACGATCGTTATCTTTTGGTTGGGAGTAAATTCACCGAGCCAATTTGATGCCGCTTGCGCCAAGAAGTCAGTATGTGCAAAAACACAATTGATGTCAGGATGATTTTTGAAGGCGGTTGCGACTTTTTCTTTAAGTACATCCAAGCCTTCATTATCTTGAAGAGATACTAAGACTTTGTGGATTTTTGAGTCACTTAGTTCTTCATGAAAACCCAAGTTCCGCTCAATAGCAGGCGTCATGGTCATCCCAAGTTCCAACTCTAAAGCCCTCATACCTTCTGGATGTACATCTTTCAAGTATTTAGCTGCCGAACGCCCTATCTCATAATTATCGCCACCTACAAACGCAGAATACAGCTTTGATTCGGTCTTGCGATCCACCATGATGATTGGTGTGCCATTTTTGTATATACTATCTAGTTTTGATTGTAATGGCTCTGCTTCATTTGGAGACACGATGAGCAAGTCAATACCTGATTTGATCAACAAATCTATATCATCAAGCTGCTTTTGACTGTTACTGCCAGCGACTTCGATCAAGAGTTCAAGTTCTGGATGAAAGGCCGCTTCTCTTTCCATTTCACGGTTCATTGTCGTTCGCCAAGGATCTGAGCAACATTGAGAAAAGGCTATTCGATATTTTTTGTCTGGTACTGATTGCTGGCAACTTAAAAAGAAGCAGATGAGTATGAAGTAAGCGTTGAAAAATTTCATTATTACACTTAGTTTAACTAATTTGGTATTTGCTGAATAAAGTATCTCTGTTCTTTAATTCCGACTTTCAGCAGTTGGCTGGAATTTGGCCCGTATATGGTGGGCAAGTTTTTTGCTTATTCCAAAGTTGTCTTTCGGAAAATTTCGATACATTTTGCTCTTGCTGATATTTATTACTAATTATTATTTTTCGATCTTCGACTACTATTGTGAAGTTTACTTTAGCCTTTAGCGCTTTAAAAAATTGGATTTTGGTATCTATTATCATGATTTTTTAATGGGAAATACTCGTTTCTAATGTTTTCAGCCTTTTAATTTTTTAAAAGACATGTCTTGCAACAAAGATATATAAAGTTTTTAAAGTAGGTAATTATTATTTCATGATCAAGTAGTACTGCCTTTTTAAACGTAGAACTAAAGACAAAATTGGTGTATTACAAATTTTCCGCTTAAAAATCTCTTTATGAAAGTAAAATGCTCAAGTGCTTACTTTTCCTAAGTTATTACTGCTAAATTGAGTTAAGCAGACCATAATTTATACAGGATCAACAGAGATTATTTAGGTATATAAGGTGGTTTAGATATTTGTAAAATTAGAAGACCTATTAGCATCGAAGGTTATGTGTTTCGTTATAAATTGCCGAGAGTAATAAATGCACAATTCCAGAATGGGCGTTTTTTAAGGCTGAAACGGGAAGGAATGATGGGGAAAGTGGGGATGAAAATTCTATTTAATCCTGCTTTATCAAGTTTAAGTATTTTCTTGAAAACTCTTAAATAGGTTTCCAATTCGAATGAATATAAATTAACCCTGTTATTATTAAATTATTTCACTCGCAACATAAGACATACCCAATGTGACAAGGTCATTAATATAACTTTCAATATTTTTTCTCACTTGATTTGGGTCTGCTTCAAGTGAAAAAGTATAAGGGGTTATTGCCAAAGGAATGTACGAAATATCTTCAATTGGGTGGCCTTCTTCATTAACTTGTTGTTCTTTAAATTCCAAAAACGCTCCTATAGCTATAATGGAGTCATCGTAACTATAATGATGGACAGAAATAATCAAATCATACTGTTTTTCATCAGATAATTTAAAACCAAATTTAAACCAACCTCTTGGTAGATTTCTGTTGAAATAGTATTCGTGGCTCGCAGCAAAATCAATTATCTGTTTTGTGTACCAAAAATGTTTTTCATCTGAAGGATATGTACTCCTGATGCTTATACTTGCTTTTTCCTTTGGAATAATCTTAAATAGCTCGTCTTGAATCAAGCCAACAGAATTATAAATTATCTCAAAAACCTTTGTTCTATTCCTTTCAAGAATTGATTGCTTTTGTTTTGTTTGCTGGGATTTCCAAAGTGATACTTTTTCGGAAAATATTTTTGCTGCTTCTTGGATATTAGAGACTTGTTTTTGCTCTGGTTTCCAATTAAGAATTCCTTCAATATTTTTCTTTTGAAGTTCACTAAACAATTTAACAATATCATTAGGTTGTTCATTATCAGCCTTTTCAAGAGAGTCAATATACCTCGTTTTATCGTCACGTTTTACTGTTAGAGGGAATAGTCCATGCTTTATCAATATGAGACTAGCAAGAAGACGAGCCATTCTTCCATTTCCATCTTGAAATGGATGAATTTGAGTAAATGCATGATGATACCATGTAGCAATAACTACTGGGTTTATTTTTTTAAATTCTAAATCATTATGAATTTCAATTAATCTATCTATTTCACCTTCTACATGAATAGGTGGACAATATTGGAATATTGTACCATCTTCGCGCTTAGGGTTATTAGGGTGAATTTTAAACTCGCCTTTTCGCAATGGGACTTGAACAATGCGCCCTAATGAATCAATGGCATCAGTGGTGTCTTGATTTGAAGTAATTAATTGGTGTAATTGTTTGATAAATGATTTTGTTAATGGTCTTTCATTTTTGACCATATCGAAGATAAAATCCATTGCATCAAAATGGTCTTTAAGGTGGGCCATTAATTTTTTAGGGGAGATGTTTGTGTCACCATGTTGTAAATATGACTCAACAAACCCTTCTTTTATAAATGTTTGTGTTATGCCTTCACTTAAGTCATAAAGTTTTTCAATAACACCTGTTTCAATTGCGTGTTGTCTCTTTAATCTATTGATGAATTCTTCATAATCTTCTCCGCCTACCTTCATATCTGTTCTTTTTCTATACCATGAAGGTAAAAGATCGTCAAGTTTTGTAGTGTCAGAATCTAGCCAATTGTTGGAAAAACTGATTGGTTTCCAAACTTCTACTATTTTCTCATTACCCATGTGTTTGTTTTTTGATTTGTAAATCCAATTTTATCAAGCACTATTTCAAATTTCAATTTAACTTTAAATACATTAGATATTTTCAGAAGCTTTGAAATTGTAATATATCAAACATTCTTCAGATCCATTAATCTATTTTGTTAGGCAACAGCAAATGTAGCATTTTTTAATAACGTGGATACAATCTGGATTATTTTATTTACCTTCCATGTGTCTTCTTTTCTATTGATGACAATCAATACATTCTAGTTTTCCCGTTTTATAGTTGACTTGTTTTTTCCCATCGACCCATGATTCTTGATGACATTTATTACAATCTACCTTTACGTGGGCACCATCTAGTTTGAAGGCGGCATTATCATGGTTAAAATTACTTCTATCCCATTTCTCAAAACCGTGGCACTTTTTACAATCTGTCGTGCCATTGACTTCAAATTGATTGCCATGGACATTGTCATGACATTGGGCACATTCCATCGCTAATCCTATGAATTGCTGCACCTTGGTACCTGCTTCTTCTTTGTAATGACAACTGCCACAATCTGTTTTGAGATGACTTCCTTTTAACTCAAATTTGGTCTGTTTATGGTCAAAGGTGATGGACTTCCAGCTTTCATTATCATGGCATTTTCTACAATCGTTATTGGGTATGAACTTTTCACTTATGAAGCCTTCGTGGATATTATTATGGCAATTTACACATTGATCTCCTATATTCTTAAAGGTCCATTTGTTTTCTTTCATATGGCAAGCGGTACATGGCGTAGCCATATGTGCACCTTCTAATGGAAATGCTGAAGCTTCATGTTGTTCTATTCCGAATAAGCCTTCTGTAAATCCACGAGTCGTGTGACACGCAGCACAATCTCTGTTTTTTATATCTTTAAATTCTCCTTGGTGATAGTCCTTATGACAAGAAGCGCACAAATCATATTTAATGGGATCTGTCATTTTGGGTGTGGTATGACATTTTCTACAGTCAACTTCTATGTGTTTGCCTTCTAGTTTGTACCCCGTAATGGTGTGGTCAAAATTAGGGAGATCGCGATTGATAGTGAAACTTTGTTGGGAATGGCAATCTTTACAATCTGTGCCAAATTTTGAGTCATGTACATCTTTATGACAAGTCAGACAAGTGATATTTTTTGTGGTAGCAAATTCTTTATAATTATCTTGTGTCCCTGCCCGATTGTCATGACACGCTTTGCAATCAATGGTCTTGTGTTTGCCTTCTAAAACGAAACCTGTCAAGGTATGATTAAAACTAGAAGTTGACTTTATATCGCTAAAAGATGACTTGTTGTGACACGATTTACAATTGGTACCGAACGCTCCTTGATGTGGATCTTTGTGACAAGCATTACAGTTTTTAAACGGTACACCAGCAAATTTCTGAAATTTCTCCCCATTTTTGAACTCTGTTTTATGACATTGGTTACAGTCAACTTTAGCATGTGCGCCATTCAGTGGGAAGTCAGTTTTCGCATGATTAAATAAAGTGGCAGGTTTAAAATTGTCATAATTATGGCACTTTGCACAGTCATTGTCCATTGTTTTTTGATGGTAATCATCATGACAAGAAAGACACTTAGGATCAAGACCTAAATATGTACTTTTATTTTGTTTGATTTTGAAATCTGATATATGATCTTCAAAATGACATTTGGCACAATTGTCAACTTTTTTATGTGCGCCTTTAAGTTCATATCCTGTCAATGAATGATTAAACTTCTTTTCGTCAAATCTTATTAAATCAAATTTTAAACCATGGTGCTCACTGTGGCATGAGATACATTCTTTTCCTTTTATTTCTCTAGATACGTGATAACCTTTATTCTGGGTAATTCTTGTTTTTAATTCTTTATGACAATTTAGACATTTTTGTTCCGAAATCTTTGCACCTAGATCATGACATGCGGTACAATTGCTAATTCCTTCTAAGGATGTATGTTCTTTGGATAGTTTTCCAGGACTGATTTGTGTTTGCACTTGGGTCACATAAAAGCAAAAACCAATCATCATGATGATTTTAGTTAAATGGCTATATGTAACAAATTTAAACATCCTATTTTTTATGTGACAACATGGTATAATTAAACCGTTTTGATATCTGCACACCTGATTTCTCTAAAAACTGAGTAGGCAGTTCACCTCCTGCAAATATATACACTAGATCATTGTCCAGACCCATTTCATTGTTACCTTTGGTGTAGAGATGTACTTTTGATTGGGTTATTTCCTTTACATTAGACTCAAATAAAACCAATACTTTTCCTGAAAGCATGGCCTTTTCAATATTCTCAGCATTTTTTGGTTTGAGTCTGCTGAACTTATCACTTCTATATGAAAGGGTGACTTTATTATCATCAGCTAGCAATAAAGCGCTTTCTATAGCGGAGTCTCCACCACCTACCACAAGTATGTTTTTGTTTTCTATCAATTCTGGTTCTAGAAGTTTGTAGGCTACTTTTTCCATACCTTCTCCTGTTACACCTAGTTTTCTTGGCGTGCCTCTCCTACCAATGGCAAGCAATACCTTATTGGTTGTAAATTTGCGTCCATCTAGTGTGGTCAATTCGAATCCACCATTTGTTTTTCCGATCAATTCTACTTTGGAATGTTCTATGATTTGAATATCATTTTTAGAAATAACCTCATTCCATAAAGTCAGCAATTCGTCTTTGCTCGTCTGAAATAACTTCACCTTACCATGACATGGCAAATCCATCGGTGAAGTCATCACAATTTTTGCTCTAGGGAAATTATAGACTGTTCCTCCTAGCGTATCTTGCTCTAACACTAAGGCTTTCATACCATTCTTTTTAGCCTGAAGGGAAGCTGAAATTCCTGCAGGACCAGCACCAATAATAATAAGATCGTAAGACAAAGTATGACCTTTGTCCAATGAAGCAAAGATGTAATCCGCTGCTTGTTTACCTTGTTCCACACTATTTTTGATTAGTCCCATTCCACCCAATTCGCCAGCTATAAAAATGCCTTGGACATTGGTTTCGAAATTCTGATTTACATGTGGAAGGTCTACCCCTCTTTTTTCTGTTCCAATTTTTAGTGAAATAGCTTCTACAGGGCAAGCATGAAAACAAGCACCATGACCGATACACCTTGATGCATTGACCAAGGTTGCCCTACCATTCCTTATACCTATGATATCTTTTTCGGGACACGCGGTGATACAAGCGCCGCTCTTGATGCAGTTATCTTCATCTATATAAGGATACAGAGACACAGGTTCATGAATGCCTTCTTCTTTTGCTTTTTCTATTTTTTCACCCACCACATCAGACTCCTTTTTCAGTTTTCTCAAATAGATATAAACTATGCCAAAACATAAAAGACCTACAATGCTGTAAATAATGAACTCTTCCATATCAAAATATCCAAGTGTAACCAAATGCTAATGTTACGCCCACATGTACGATCATGATTATCAACATGATAAGTGCAAATGGTAGATGTGCAATATGCCAGTATCTAAAGAGCTTTTGCATAGTTACCAAACGTTGGATTTTACGCGTCAAGCCCATCTCTGTGCTAACCATTTTCATGATGCCTTTGATATCCTGTGGATCCAATTGTTGTGCATACAATAAAGATTCAATGTTTTTTTTCCTTTTATATTCGTCTACATATTGCTTAAAAAAACCTTGAAAACCATGGTATTGACTTGTATCTTCCATTGCAGAATGTTTAATGAGCGCTTTGATATTTAAAGTAGCTGCCCCTGAAATATTTTGCAAAGATGCACCTATATCGGATTTCATATCCTGTATTTCATTCAAACTTAGTTCTCTACCTTGGATCGTACGTGGGATCTGTAAATAGATAAATCTACCAATGACGCCACTTGCTACTACAGCAACCATACTCCAGAAACTGATGGATACGATACCACCGAACTTGAATGCAGTATGAAATAAAATCATGATTGGCCCAAGCGTACATAAAAATATGTGGAACTCCAACCAATGTTTTAATGCTCCGATTCGACCCAGGCTTTTAAATCTTTTTCTTGCCATATAGCCGAATACACCTATGATGATGAGTAACGTACCAATGATACCAAGACCATGTCCATATATACCATTAGGCTTTAAATGCTTGTGATCAGGGTGGTAAAATCGTTCTTCCATTTCAGTGATGTAGTAGTCTGATCCATTATAAAATAAATACATGGTAGCCAAGATGACTATCAAGGTAAGCGTCGAAAGATAAATCTTATGGACGATAGGGGTCATATTTTTACACTATTTTGACACAAGGTAGAAAATCTTAATATAAAATTAGCTTAAAATGTCCTGAATCGGGAAAATAAAGGCCTGAATCGGGAACAAAAAGATTTAAATTTATCGAAAAATATGATTTTGAAATGGTATTAGTTGAATTAAACTAGAAAATACATTGACACAAATATTACAAATTTATTATTCTTGATTTGATAATAAATTAATTAAAGTTTTGGTGTTTGTAAATATTTATTTAATCTAGAATAT